>JBFXES010000052.1:0-16893 GCA_050179875.1 Thiohalomonadaceae bacterium | reverse complement strand
AACTTCCACCGCGGACAGCGGCGGCAGGCCTTGCACGGGGGAACAATGCTGGTCCTTCAGCGCCATGATCCTCACTCCTGAATTGGTAATAACGTGCGTTGAGAAATGCGGCGACGTCTTCCACGTCCTCGTCGAACCAGACGAGCCCCAGATTGTCGCGGCAGAAGCGCACCTGCCGCTCCAGTCCGGGCAGGCTGCTGACGCGCCGATCGGCGCGGGTGTACAGGGCGCTGCCGTCGCCGCCCGCGAGGCCGGCGTGGCACGAGATGCAATGGGTCTCATGCAGGGCCTGGCCGTGCCGGATGTCCGCGGCCCCTGCGGGGACAGCGTACGCCAGTGCCAGTGCGGGGACGATGAGCTGCTTCATGCGGTTCCCTCCGCCAGCTTGCGGGTGAGGTTCTGCACCCGCACGGGGGCGGGCGGGTGCGAGTCGTGGAACGCCGAGTACAGCGGGTCAGGCGTCAGGGTGTTGGCGTTCTCGCGATAGAGTTTCACGAGGGCGCGGATCAGATCCCGCGCGCCGGTCTGCTCGGCCGCGAAGTCGTCCGCCTCGAATTCGTGGCGACGCATGAAGGACGCCATCCACGGCTGGGCGAACAGTGTGAATACCGGCGAGACCAGCAGGAACAGCGCCAGCGCCGTCCACAGCGAGGGTTCGCTCACGCCCAGGCCCTGGTAGAACCACGGCTCGCCCATGAGCCAACCCAGCACGGCGAGCCCCAGAAGGCTGGTGGCGCCCATGACCACGAAGCGCTTGCGGATGTGATGGCGGCGGAAATGCCCCAGTTCATGGGCCAGCACGGCTTCGATCTCTTCCGGCGTGAGCTGGTCGACCAGGGTGTCGAAGAAGACGATGCGCTTGTGGTTGCCCACGCCGGTGAAATAGGCGTTGCCGTGACTGGAGCGGCGCGAGCCGTCCATGACGAAGATCCCTTCGGCGTGGAAACCGCAGCGCTCCAGCAAGCGCCGGATGCGTGCCGCCAGGGCCTCGTCCTCCAGCGGACTGAAGCGGTTGAACAGGGGGGCGATGAGCGCGGGGAAGGCCCACATCATGAGCACGGCGAAGCCCATCCACACGCCCCAGGCATAGAGCCACCACAGCGCGCCCGCATGGCCCATGAGCCACAACACCACAGCCGCGAGCGGCGCGCCGAACAGCACCATCAACAGGCCCTGCTTGAGGACGTCGGCCAGGAACAGGCCGGGCGTGGTGCGGTTGAAGCCGTGCTTCTGCTCCAGCCGGAACACGCGCCAGGCGCTCACGGGCAGTTCGACCAGCCCGCCGATGAGGAACAGGCTCACCAGCACGCCCACGCCCGTGGCCAGCGGTCCGAATCCGGCCGCACGCCAGAGGCCGTCCAGCAGGTCGAGCCCGCCCGCCAGGGTCCATGCGAGCAGCACCGCGGCGCCATACACCTGTTCGAACATGGACAGGCGGACCTTGGCGACCGTGTAGTCCGCGGCGCGGCGATGGGCCTCGGGCGAGATGCTGTCGGCGAATTCGGCGGGTACGGCATCGCGGTGCGCCAGCACATGGCGCTGCTGGCGGCGGTCGAGCCAGAGCTGGACGGAGACCGAGGCGGCGAGGGCGGCGAGAAAGAGTGTGGTGAAGCCGTTCATGGGTTCCTGCTTTCAGGGACGGGAGAGTGCGCGGGCGTTTTTCGTTCGCGGGTCCATGCTTGCCTTGCATGAAGGCCCGAAGGCCGGCCCGCGCTTTGATAGAATAGCCTGCACAAGCTGCTGATAAGAACGGAGAAAAGGTCGCATGCCCCAAAATTCCGAGAATCTCATCTGGATCGACCTGGAAATGACGGGGCTCGACACGCAAAACGACCGCATTATCGAAATCGCCACCCTGGTGACCGATTCCCAGCTCAACGTGCTGGCGGAAGGCCCGGTGCTGGCGGTGCATCAGAGCGATGCGGTGCTCAATGCCATGGACGACTGGAACCGCCGCCAGCACACCGCCTCGGGGCTGGTGGATCGGGTGCGGGCCAGCAGCGTGGACGAGGCCGAGGCCGAGCGCCAGACCCTCGCCTTTCTGGAACAGTGGGTGCCCGCGCGCACCTCGCCCATGTGCGGCAACAGCATCTGCCAGGACCGCCGCTTCCTCGCCCGCCTCATGCCCAAGCTCGAAGGGTATTTCCATTACCGCAACCTGGACGTGAGCACCGTGAAGGAGCTGGCCCGGCGCTGGAAGCCCGAAATCATGACGGGCTTCAACAAGACCGGCAGCCACCTCGCCCTCGACGACATCCGCGAGTCCGTGGCGGAGTTGCGCTACTATCGCGAGCACCTGTTCAAATAGGACGCCCGCTGCGGCGGCAGGCAGGACGGGGCGTCCGGGCCAAGCTGTCACAACTCTTTTTCAAGGAACCTCTACAGGGGCCCTTTCCTCCCACGTGCGGGGCGTGACATATTTCCGGCGCGACGCGGACGGGGCCCGGCGGAACGCCAGTCAATTCCTTGTCGCGGCCACCATGCGCACCGTAACTCATTGATGGATCACGCTGTTTGGTGGCGTCGTTGTTTGGCATATGGCTTGCTTCGAAGGGGCAGGCATTCGAGGGGACTCCCATGGCCCAAGCGGAAATCGATCTGGACGCGAAAAAACCTGCGCGCAACAAGCGTCCTCTGGTGCTTTACATCCTCGTCGCCCTGGTGGCTCTCGGCCTCGGCGTGGGCGTGACCGTGTTCGTCATGCGGCCTGCGGCCGTATCCCAGGCGCAGGTGCAGGTGAAGCCCGCGCTCTACCTGCCGTTGCGCCCGCTGGTGGTGAATTTCAGTGAGAAGGGTCCCGTGCGCTTCCTGCAGGTGGAATTGCAGCTCATGGCCCGCGACCAGGCCGTGCTCGCTGCCGCGGAGACCCACATGCCGGCGATCCGCAACGACATCCTGTTCCTGCTCGGCGGCCAGACCTACGAGACGGTGAGCACGCGCGAGGGCAAGGAGGCGCTGCGCGCGGCCATCCAGCAGTCCATCCAGCGCATTCTCGAACAGCACCAGGTCGCGGGCACCATCGAGAACGTGTACTTCACCAGCTTCGTGATGCAATAGACATGGCCGTCAACGATCTGCTTTCCCAGGACGAGATCGACGCACTGTTGCACGGCGTCTCGGACGGGGACATCGAAACCGACACGGGCGAGGGCTTCGAGCCCGGCGCCGTGCGCCAGTACGACTTCACCAGCGAAGACCGCATCGTGCGCGGGCGCATGCCCACGCTGGAGATGATCAACGAGCGTTTTTCGCGCCACTTCCGCATCAGCCTGTTCAACATGCTGCGCCGCTCCGCCGAGATCTCCGTGGGCGGCGTGGAGATGATGAAGTTCGCCGAATACGTGCACACCCTGTTCGTGCCCACCAGCCTGAACATGGTGAAGGTGCGGCCGCTGCGCGGCACCGGCCTGGTGGTGCTCGATCCGAAGCTGGTGTTCATCGTGGTGGACAACTACTTCGGCGGCGACGGCCGCTACCACGCCAAGATCGAAGGCCGCGAGTTCACCCCCACCGAGCAGCGCGTCATCCAGATGTTGCTCAACCTGGCGTTCAACGACCTGCACGAGGCCTGGGCGCCGGTCATGAACATCGACTTCGAGTTCATCAACTCCGAAGTCAATCCGCAGTTCGCCAACATCGTCAGTCCCACCGAGGTGGTGGTGACTTCCAAGTTCCACATCGAACTGGAAGGCGGCGGCGGCGATCTGCACATCACCATGCCTTATTCCATGCTGGAGCCCATTCGCGAAATCCTGGACGCGGGCATCCAGAGCGACCGCACCGATACGGACGACCGCTGGATCACCGCGCTGCGCGAGGAAATCAAAGGCGCCGAGGTGGAACTGGAGAGCACATTGGCCACCGTGCAGCTTTCGCTGCGCGACATCCTGAACATGAAGCCGGGTGACGTGATTCCCATCGACATGCCCGAGCAGGTGACGCTTCGCGCCGAGCAGGTGCCCGTGTTCCGCGGCACGCTCGGAGTTTCCAATGACAACCTGGCGATCAAGATCGTCGAGCAGGTGCAACGGCCCGGGTCGGGCCGCTGACCGGAGGAGCAGGACATGACCGACGCAACCGACAGCACGATGGACGATTGGGCGGCCGCCATGGCCGAGCAGGCGCAGGCGGAAGCCAAGGGCGGCGGCTATCAGCCCGCCGCGTTCGAAAACCTGCGCGACGAGGGCGCGCCGCGCACCGACGTGAACCTGGACGTCATCCTGGACATCCCGGTGACCATCTCCATGGAGATCGGCCGCACGCGCATCAGCATCCGCAACCTGCTGCAGCTCAACCAGGGCTCGGTGGTGGAACTGGACCGCCTCGCCGGCGAACCCCTGGACGTCATGGTCAACGGCACCCTCATCGCCCACGGCGAAGTGGTGGTGGTGAACGAGAAATACGGCATCCGCCTCACGGACGTCATCAGCGCCGCCGAACGCGTGCAGAAGCTGAGGTAGGGTGGGAGGGAAGAAAAAGCTCTAACCACGGGGGACACGGGGAACACGGGGGAAGGAACAGTGTGCAACCTCTTTGTCCGAACCCAACCGAATATGACTTCCAGATGAACGCCAATGTAAGCGACCAGAAAGCAAGCGCCGCCCTCGGCCGACACGTCGTGCGCAGGGGAGAAATGATTTTTCACACCCCCGTGTCCCCCGTGTTCCCCGTGGTTAAAGCTTTTCTCTTCCTCTCCCTGACCCTGCCCACTGCCGCACTGGCGGCCGGGGAGAAGGCGCCGGCGGATCCGGTGGGGGTGGGCGGTGTGTTGCAGGTGTTCTCCGCGCTGCTGTTCGTGCTGGCGATCATCGTGGGGCTCGCCGTGCTCCTGCGGCGCCTCGGCGCCGTGCCGCAGGCGGCGGGCGGGGCGATTCGCGTGCTGGGGGGCGTGGCGCTCGGCCAGCGCGAGCGCGCGGTGCTGGTGCAGGTGGGCGAGACCCAGTTGCTGATCGGCATTGCGCCGGGCGAGATCCGCACCCTGCACGTGCTCGACAAGCCCATCAGCGTGCCCACCGCGCCGCCGGGCGGCGACCACGGTTTTGCGGAACGCCTCGCCGCGGCCATGCGGCGGGGAGGAAAGCCATGAGACTGCTCGTCGCGCTCGGGCTGCTGCTGTGGCTGCCCGATGCCGCTTTCGCCGAGGAGGGCCTCAAGGCCCTGACCGTGAGCACCGGTCCCGGCGGGGAACAGACCTGGAGCCTGAGCCTGCAGGTGCTGTTCCTCATGACGGCGCTCACCTTCCTGCCGGCGGCGCTCATGATGATGACGGCCTTCACGCGCATCATCATCGTGCTCGCCATCCTGCGCCAGGCCATCGGCCTCATGCAGGCGCCCTCCGGCCAGGTGCTCATCGGTCTCGCCCTGTTCCTCACCTTCTTCGTCATGGCGCCGGTGTTCGATCAGATCAACGACCAGGCCCTGCAGCCCTACCTGGGCGACAAGCTGAGCCTGCAACAGGCCGCCGAGGCCGGCAGCAAGCCGCTGCGCAGTTTCATGCTGGGCCAGACCCGCGAGCCCGACCTGGCGCTGTTCACGCGTCTGTCCGGTCGCGAGGAAGGCTACGAGAATCCCGATCAGATCCCCTTCAGCGTGCTGGTGCCGTCCTTCGTCACCTCCGAACTCAAGACGGCGTTCCAGATCGGTTTTCTCATTTTCATCCCCTTCCTCATCATCGACCTGGTGGTGGCGAGCGTGCTGATGTCCATGGGCATGATGATGCTCTCGCCCATGATCATCTCGCTGCCGTTCAAGATCATGCTGTTCGTGCTGGTGGACGGCTGGGCGCTGGTGATGGGCACGCTCGCCTCCAGCTTCTACGTGCAGTGAGGCCGCCATGAGCCCCGAGACCGTCCTCACCGTGTTTCAGCAGGCGCTGGAAGTGATCCTGGTGCTGATCCTGGTGCTGCTGCTCCCCGCGCTGGTGGTCGGCGTGCTGGTGGCCATGTTCCAGGCCGCCACCCAGATCAACGAGCAGACCATGAGCTTCATCCCCAAGATCCTGGTCACCCTGGGCGTGCTCATCATCGCCGGCTCCTGGATGCTCAACCTGCTGGTGGACTATGCGCGGCGCCTGTTCGACAGCATCCCCATGCTCATCGGCTGATGGAAACGAACGAGACAGCGCGCGCGTCGAATTCGGCTTCCCGGCACCGAACGGGAAGGTAGCCATGCACTTCACGGCGGCAGAGATCACGGCATTTCTGGGGGGCTTCCTGTGGCCGTTTTTCCGCATCGGCGCCATGCTCATGGCCGCGCCCATTTTCGGCGCGCAGACCGTCCCCGCACGGGCGCGTCTCGGTCTGGCTTTCCTTGTCACCCTGGTGGTCGCGCCCATGCTGCCGGCGCAGCCTGCGGTGGATCCGCTCTCGCTTTCTGCGCTGGTCATCATCGTGCAGCAGGTGCTGGTCGGCGCCGTGATGGGCTTCGCCCTGCAACTGGTGTTCAGCACCGTGATCGCCGGGGCGCAGGTCATCGCCATGCAGATGGGCCTGGGTTTCGCCGAAATGGTGGACCCCGCCAACGGGCAACAGACGCCCGTGCTCGGCCAGTTCTACCTGATATTCACCACCCTGGTGTTCCTGGCGATGAACGGCCATCTGCTGCTGGTGGAACTGGTCATCGAGAGCTTCGACACGCTGCCCGTCGGCCCTGTCGGCCTGGATCGGGACGCGTATCACATCCTCGCCGGCTGGGGCACGCACCTGTTCGCCGGCGCGGTGTGGCTGGCGCTGCCTGCGGTGGCCTCGCTGCTGGTGGTGAATGTCGCCTTCGGCGTCATGTCGCGCGCGGCGCCGCAGCTCAACATCTTTTCCGTGGGCTTCCCGGTGGCGATGATCATGGGCTTCGCCGTGCTGCTCATCGCCGCCCAGAGCATCACGCCCCAATTCATGTCCATCACCGAGCAGATGTTCGACATCATGCGGCGGGTGCTCGGAGGAGGGGACTGAGATGGCCGAGAACGACGGCCAGGAACGCACCGAACAACCTACTCCCAAGCGCCTGCAGGAGGCGCGGGAGAAAGGTCAGGTTCCACGCTCGCGCGAGCTGAGCACGGCGGCCACGCTGCTGGCCGGCGCGGGCGCGTTCCTGATCATCGGCGAGCCCATGATGCGTTCGCTCATGGGGCTGATGGCCGGCGGCCTCACCCTGAGTCGCGAGGATGTTTTCGACACCGCGGTAATGGCCACGCGCCTCGCGGGCAGCCTCATCGACGGCGTCTGGCTGGCGGCGCCGCTGTTCCTGCTTTCCATCGTGGCCGCCCTCGCCGCGGCCGTGGCGCTGGGCGGCTGGTCGTTCAGCAGCGAGGCGCTCAGCTTCAAGCCGGAGAAACTCGATCCGGTGAAGGGCCTGGGCCGCGTGTTCTCCTGGCGCGGCGTGGTGGAGATGCTCAAGGGCCTGGCCAAGTTCGTGGTGGTGGCCACGGTGGCGGTGTTGTTCCTGCAGATCCAGGGGCCGCGCTTTTTGGGCCTCGGCGCCGAGCCGCTCATGCAGGGGCTCGCGCACACCGGCAATCTGGTGGGTTGGGCCTTTCTCTCCGTGAGTGCCGCCATGCTGCTGGTGGTGGCGGTGGACGTGCCGTTCCAGCTCTGGGATCACAACCGCCAGTTGAAGATGACCAAGCAGGAGATCAAGGAGGAGTTCAAGCAGACCGAGGGCTCCCCCGACGTGAAGGCGCGCCAGCGCCGCATCCAGATGCAGATGGCCCAGCGCCGCATGATGGAGGAAGTGCCCAAGGCCGACGTGGTGATCACCAACCCGACCCACTACGCCGTGGCCCTGCGTTACGACGCGCGCGAAATGAACGCGCCGGTGGTGGTGGCCAAGGGCGCCGACCTGCTGGCCGCGCGCATCCGCACCATCGCCAGCGAGAACGATGTGCCCATCCTGTCCGCGCCGCCGCTGGCCCGTTCCCTGTACCATACCACCGAGCTCGGCGACCCCATCCCCGCCGGCCTCTACCGCGCCGTCGCGCAGGTGCTCGCCTACGTCTACCACCTGCGCCAGGGCCCCATATACAACCGCGACGGCACGACGCCCAACCTGGACGACCTGCCTATCCCCGAGGACCTGCGGCGTGATTGAGCGGGGAAAAAGCATTAACACGGGGGACACGGGGAACACGCGGAAATGAATGCTTGTGCAGCGTTGTGTTTGGAATCGGAGTGGACATGACAGGACAGGTGATCAATTGCGGCAGGAGGACGGCACCCGGAAAATTCCGGCTCATTTCTCCCCGTGTTCCCCGTGTCCCCCGTGTTCACGCTTCTTTCTTGGGACCGCAGACGCATGGCTGAAGTGAATACCGCAGGGATCATGACCTTCGTGCGCACCATGAGCCGCAACGGGCTCGGGGCGCCGCTGGTCGTGGTGATGCTGCTGGCCATGGTGGTGGTGCCGCTGCCGCCGTTTCTGCTGGACGTGTTCTTCACGTTCAACATTGCGCTGTCGCTGATCATCCTGCTGGTGTCCATCTATGCAATGCGGCCGCTGGATTTCGCGGTGTTTCCCACCATCCTGCTCATCGCCACGCTGTTGCGCCTTGCATTGAACGTGGCATCCACGCGCGTGGTGCTGCTGGAAGGACATCAGGGCACGGGCGCGGCGGGCCAGGTGATCGAGTCCTTCGGCGAGTTCGTGGTGGGCGGCAACTATGCCGTGGGCCTGGTGGTGTTCATCATTCTGGTGATCATCAACTTCGTGGTGGTGACCAAGGGCGCCGGGCGTATTGCCGAGGTGTCGGCCCGCTTCACCCTGGACGCCATGCCGGGCAAGCAGATGGCCATCGACGCCGACCTCAACGCCGGCCTCATCGATCAGGACGAGGCGCGCCGGCGTCGTGCGGAAGTGGGCCGCGAGGCCGACTTCTACGGGGCCATGGACGGCGCCAGCAAGTTCGTGCGCGGCGACGCCGTGGCGGGCATCCTCATTACCGTCATCAACATCATCGGCGGCCTCACCATCGGCATGCTGCAGCACGACCTCGCCGCCGGCGATGCGGCGCGCATTTATGCCTTGCTGACCATCGGCGACGGCCTGGTGGCGCAGATCCCGGCGCTGGTGCTGTCCACCGCCGCGGGCATCATCGTGACGCGCGTGTCCGCGTCCGAATCCATGGGTGAGCAGGTGAGTGGTCAGTTGCTCGGCGACCCTCGCGCCCTGGGCGTCACCGCGGGCGTGCTGGGCATCATGGGCCTCATTCCCGGCATGCCCAACTTCCCCTTCCTGCTGCTGGCCGGCGCCGCGGGCGGCGGCGCCTGGTGGCTCGATCGTCATCGCAAGCAGAAGGCGGCGGCCGAAGCCGCGGCCAAGGCCCAGCCGGCGCCGCCGCCGCCCGGCCCCGAGACCCGCGAGCTCACCTGGGACGACGTGCCGCTGGTGGACCCCATCGGCCTGGAGGTGGGCTATCGCCTGATCCCGCTGGTGGACAAGGCCCAGGGCGGACAGCTCATGCCGCGCATCAAGGGCGTACGCAAGAAGCTGTCCCAGGAACTGGGCTTCCTTGTGCCGGCGGTGCACATCCGCGACAACCTGGACCTGTCGCCCAACGCCTATCGCCTCACCCTGCTGGGGGTGACCGTGGGCGAGGCCGAGATCCATCCGGACCGGGAAATGGCCATCAATCCTGGTCAGGTCTACGGCCAGATCGACGGCCTGCGCGGCAAGGACCCGGCCTTCGGCCTGGAGGCCGTGTGGATCGAGCCGCGCCTGAAGGATCAGGCCCAGAGCCTGGGCTACACGGTGGTGGACCCCACCACGGTGATCGCCACCCACCTGTCCCAGATCATCCAGACCCACGCCCACGAACTGCTCGGCCACGACGAGGTGCAGCAGCTGTTGCAGCAGCTCGCCAAGGGCGCGCCCAAGCTGGTGGAGGACCTGGTGCCCAAGCTGTTGCCGCTCAGCGTGGTGGTGCGCGTGCTGCAGAACCTGCTGGCCGAGGGCATCCCCATCCGCGACATGCGTACCATCGCCGAGACCCTGGCGGAGCAGGCCACCCGCACCCAGAACGCCGGCCTTTTGACGGCCAGTGTCCGCGCCGCGCTGTCCCGGCTCATCGTCCAGAAAATCAATGGCTTGGCGAGCGATCTCCAGGTCATCACCCTGGCGCCCGAGTTGGAACAGATATTGCTCAGAAGCGTGCAGGCGTCAGACGACGGAAGTGGCGGCCTGGAACCGGGCCTCGCCGAGCGTCTCCACCAGGGCCTGTCGGATACCACCAAGGCCCAGGAGATGGCAGGAAGGCCGGCGGTACTGCTGGTTTCCGCCCCTATCCGCGAACTGCTCGCCCGCTTTGTGAAACACACGATTCCGCAGCTCCACGTGCTCGCGTACAACGAGGTGCCCGAGAGCATGCAGCTGAGGATCGTCGGCACGATAGGTAACTGATCCGCCGCCTGACCGGCCTTTCCCGGCGGCGGATGCGAGGGCTGCTGGGATGAAGATCAAACGTTATTTCGCCGCCGACATGCGCCAGGCCCTGCAATTGGTGCGTGAGGAGCAGGGGCCCGATGCGGTCATCCTGTCCAACCGCAAGGTCGACGGCGGGGTCGAGATCGTCGCCGCCCTGGATTACGACGAGGCGCTGGTGGAGCGCATGACCCGCGAGGAACCCAAGGCCGCTGCCCCGGCGCCGCGGCCCGAACCCGTCACGCAGGCCGCCGCCGAGCCGCCGCGCCGGCGCGCCGAGGCGCGCGTGGAGTGGTCCCAGGACCCGGCCATCACCGCCATGCGCAACGAGATCAAGACCCTGCGCGGCCTGGTGGAGACCCAGCTCACCGGCCTCGCCTGGACCGAGGTGCGCCAGCACCAGCCCTTGCGGGCCCAGGTCCTGGAGCGTCTCATGCGCCTCGGCCTCGCCGCCGGGCTGTGCCGCGAACTGGCGGAGCGGGTGCAGTATTGCGACGACGCCGAGCACAACTGGCGCCAGGCCCTGGGGCTGCTGGCGCGCCGGATCCCCGTCACCGACGACGACATCCTGAGCCACGGCGGCGTGGTGGCCCTGGTGGGGCCCACCGGCGTGGGCAAGACCACCTCCGTGGCCAAGCTGGCCGCGCGCTACACCCTGCGCCATGGCCCGGATCGGGTGGCGCTCATCACCACCGATTCCTACCGCATCGGTGCCCAGCAGCAGCTGCGCACCTTCGGCCGGCTGCTTCACGCCCCGGTGTACGTGGCCAACGACGCGGCCGAACTGGGCCGGCTGCTGGAGACCCTGCGCGATACCCCGCTGGTGCTCATCGACACCGCCGGCGCCAGCCCTCGCGACGTGCGCCTGGCCGAACAGATGGCGGTGCTGAAGGCGGGCCGGGGCGTGGTGCGGACGTATGCCGTGCTCGCCGCCACCACCCAGCGCAAGGCGTTGGAGGAGACGGTGCGCGCCTTTGGTAATATCGCCCTGGACGGCTGCCTGCTCACCAAGCTCGACGAGACCGCCAGTTTGGGCGAGGCGCTGTCGGTGGTGGCCCAGCGGCAATTGCCGGTGGCCTACATCTCCGACGGGCAGCGCGTCCCGGAAGACCTGCAGCCGGCGCGCGCCAACAACCTGGTCACGCGCAGCGTGGGCATGATGCGCCACAGCGAGCAGCCCGCCGAAGAGGCGCTGGCGTTCAGTTTCGGAGGGATGGTGGGCGGAGCCCATGGCTAACAACGATCAAGCGGAAGGATTGCGACGCATGACCAGACCGCGCCCTGTGCGTGTCATCACCGTGGCGAGCGGCAAGGGAGGCGTGGGCAAGACCAACGTCTCCGTGAACCTGGCCACCGCCTTCGCGGAGCGCGGGCGCAAGGCCATGATCCTGGATGCCGACCTCGGCCTCGCCAACGTGGACGTGGTGCTGGGCCTGCACCCGGCGTACAACCTGTCCCACGTCATGAGCGGCGAGCGCACCCTGGAGGAGATCATCGTGGATGCCCCGGGCGGCATCCAGGTCATCCCGGCATCCTCCGGCCTGCAACGCATGGCGGAACTCACCCCGGCGGAGCACGCCGGGCTCATCCGTGCCTTCTCCGAACTCTCCCTGGAGCTGGACGTGCTGATCGTGGACTCCGCCGCGGGCATCTCCGACAGCGTGGTGTCCTTCAGCCGTGCCGCCCAGGAGGTGATCGTGGTGGTGTGCGACGAGCCCGCTTCCATCACCGACGCCTACGCGCTCATCAAGCTGCTCAACCGCGAACACGGCATGCGCCGCTTCCACATCCTGCCGAACATGGCCCATTCCCCGCAGGAGGGACGTGAGCTGTTCCAGAAGATGGTGAAGGTGACCGACCGCTTCCTCGACGAGGTGGTGCTCGATCACGTGGGCAGCATTCCGTACGACGAACATCTGCGCAAGGCGGTGAAGAAGCAGCGCGCCGTGGTCGAGGTGTTTCCGCGCAGCCCGGCGGCCGCGGCCTTCCGCGCCCTCGCCGAGCGCATCGAGGCCTGGCCGGTGCCGGCCGTGCGCGGCGGTTACCTGGAATTCTTCATGGAGCGCCTGGTGCACGGCGCGGGCAGTGAGGATCCCCTGAGGGCCATGTTATGAACCTGCTGTCCGCCTACGCCTCTGCGAAGGCCGAGTCCACGGACGTGCAGGTGGAGCGTTACGCGCCGCTGGTCAAGCGCATCGCCCATCACCTCATGGGCAGGTTGCCGCAGTCGGTGCAGGTGGACGACCTGATCCAGGCGGGCATGATCGGCCTGCTGGAGGCGCTCAAGCACTACGACGACAGCCACGGCGCCAGCTTCGAGACCTATGCCGGCATCCGCATCCGCGGCGCCATGCTGGACGAGGTGCGCCGCAACGACTGGGCGCCCCGTTCCGTGCACCGCAAGGCGCGCCAGGTGGCCGAGGCGGTGCGCACGGTGGAGGCGCGCGAGGGCCGCGAAGCCAGTCCGCGCGAGATCGCCGCAGAATTGGAAATTTCCCTGGACGAATACTATGCGCTGCTCGCCGACGCGAGCGGGCACCGTTTCTTCAGCCTGGACGACACCGGCGAAGGGGACACCTCCATCGTCGAGCACATCCCCGACGAGCGCGCCGGCGTGGTGGATGGGCTGCAGAACGACGAATTCCAGCGCGCGCTGGCCGAGGCCATCGCCGGCCTGCCCGAGCGCGAGCGCCTGGTCATGGCGCTCTACTACGACGAGGAATTCAACCTGAAGGAGATCGGCGCGGTGCTGGGCGTGACCGAGTCGCGCGTGTGCCAGATCCACAGCCAGGCGCTGCTGCGCCTGCGCGCCCGCCTGGGCCCGAGGTAAGGCCTTGATGCGGGACGCGAAACGGTCCGCTCAAGTGCGGAAACCGGTATGATTGGATTCATTCCTGCGCCGCGGAGTACGCGGCGCGCCGGCGGCAGGGCCGGCTGAGGTTTTTCATCGGGAGGCTGTCTTGGACAAGAACATCAAGATTCTCATCGTGGACGATTTCTCCACGATGCGTCGCATCATCAAGAACCTGCTGCGCGACCTCGGTTACAACAACACCAGCGAGGCCGACGACGGACTCACTGCCCTGCCCATGTTGCAAACCGGTAATTACGACCTGCTCATCACCGACTGGAACATGCCCGGCATGCAGGGCATCGACCTGCTGCGAGCGGTGCGCGCCGACGCCCGGCTCGCGAATCTGCCGGTCATGATGGTCACCGCCGAGCAGAAGCGCGAGCAGATCATCGAGGCGGCCAAGGCCGGGGTGAACGGCTACATCGTCAAACCCTTCACGGCGCAGACCCTGAAGGAAAAGCTGGAAAAGATTTTCGAACGCGTCGAGGCCCGCTAGGCCGCGCGCGGGAGCCGTTACATGAGCAACGACATGAGCGTGCTGCACGAGGAGTACGTCACGCGCGCCCGCGAACTGGTGCTGCGGATGGAGCAGGGCGAGGAGGTCGCCGCCGCGCGCCTGCTGGACGAACTCGTGCACCTGCGCGAGGACAGCCTGTTCCGGGAACTCGGCAAGCTGACCCGCGACTTCCACGAGTCGCTGAACAATTTCCGCCTGGACGCGCGCCTGGCCGACATCGCGCAGAACGAGATCCCGGATGCGCGCGACCGCCTGTCCTACGTCATTTCCATGACGGAGCAGGCCGCCAACCGCACCCTCACCGCCATCGAGGATTCCCTGCCCACCTGCGAGGCGCTGGAGTCCCGCGCCGGCGCGCTGCGCGAGCAATGGGCGCGTTTCATGCGCCGCGAACTGGATGCACAGGCCTTCCGCGAACTCTCGCGCGACCTGGAGGCCTTCCTCGGCAGTACCGGCGAAGACCTGCCGCGCGTGCGCGCCAACCTGCAGGATGTGCTCATGGCCCAGGGCTTTCAGGATCTCACCGGCCAGATCATCCGGCGCGTCATCACCCTGGTGGAGGAACTGGAGCGCAATCTGGTGGAGCTGGTGCGCATCTCGGGGCAGAACCTGGTGCAGCCTGCGAAGGAAGAGAAGGCGACGTCGGGTTCCGGCGTGCATGGTCCGGCGGTTCCGGGACTGGATACCGGGACGGTGTCCGGCCAGGACGAAGTGGACGACTTGCTCTCAAGTCTCGGTTTCTGAAGGTAGAGCCCATGGCCTTGGACGCAGATGACGAGATCCTCCAGGACTTCCTGGTTGAAGCGACGGAGATCCTCGAGAAGCTCAACGAGCAGCTGGTGGATCTGGAGCAGCGGCCCGACGACCGCGAGCTGCTCAATGCGGTGTTCCGCGGCTTTCACACCATCAAGGGCGGAGCGGGCTTCCTGAACCTCACGCCGCTGGTGGAGGTCTGCCATCGCGCCGAGGACGTCTTCAACCTGCTGCGCAGCGGCCAGAAGCAGGTCACCCCGCAGCTCATGGACACCATGCTGCTGGTGCTGGACGTGCTGAACGCGCAATTCGAAGATCTGCGTTCCGGCGTCGAGCCTTCACCCGCGGATGCTGCGCTGTTGCAGGCGCTCGAAGGTCTCAACCACCCCGACGGGCAGGCACCTGCGGCGCCGCCCGCCGCGCCGGCAACGCCTGCCGCGACGGCAAGCCCGGTGCCGGCCGCACCGCTCGCCGCGCCCGTGGGCAACGTGGTGCCCGCGGCCGATGCCGCGCAGGCCATCGTCTCCGGCGACATCACCGACGAGGAATTCGAGGCCTTGCTCGACGCCCTGGAAGCGCCAGCCGCGGGCGGGCCGGCGGCCTCGACGGCGCCGGTGCCGGCGCCCGCGGCCGACGACGAGATCACCGAAGAGGAATTCGAAGCCCTGCTCGATCAGCTCCACGGCAAGGGCAAGTTCACCGGGGTACCGAAGAACGCCGATGCGGTCGCGCCCGCGCCGTCGCCTGCCCCCGCCAGCGACGAGATCACCGAAGAGGAATTCGAGGCCCTGCTCGACCAGTTGCACGGCAAGGGCAAGTTCACCGGGGTGCCGAAGAACACGGAGGCGGTCGCGCCGGCATCGCCGCCGCCGCCCAGCCCCGCGCGTGCTGCACCGGCCGCCGCAGCGAGTGCGCCTGCGCCTGCGCCGGCACCCGCGGCCAAGGTCGGCGCGGGCGAGGACGAAAAGAAAGGCGGCGATCACGCCCAGCAGGAAACCACGGTGCGCGTCGACACCAAGCGTCTCGACGACATCATGAACCTGGTGGGCGAGCTGGTGCTGGTGCGCAACCGCCTGGCCACCCTGGCCCATGGCAGCGACGGGCAGGGCCGCGAGGACATGGCCAAGACCGTGGCCAACCTGGACGTGGTCACCGGCGACCTGCAGGCGGCGGTCATGAAGACGCGCATGCAGCCCATCAAGAAGGTGTTCGGGCGCTTCCCGCGCGTGGTGCGCGACCTCGCCCGCAGCCTGAAGAAAGAGGTCAATCTGGTCCTCGAGGGCGAGGACACCGACCTGGACAAGAACCTGGTGGAGGCCCTCGCCGATCCGCTGGTGCACCTGGTGCGCAATGCGGTGGATCACGGCGTGGAGGAACCGGCGAAACGCGAGCAATTGGGCAAGCCCCGCGCCGGCACGCTGCGCCTGTCCGCACAGCAGGAGGGCGATCACATCCTGCTGCTCGTCGAGGACGACGGCGCCGGCATGGACCCGGAAGTGTTGCGGCGCAAGGCGGTGGAGAAGGGCATGATGGACGCCGAAGCCGCGGCACGCCTCGATGACAAGGAGTGCTACCACCTCATCTTCGCCGCCGGCTTCTCCACCAAGGCGCAGGCCTCCGACGTGTCGGGCCGTGGCGTGGGCATGGACGTGGTGAAGACCCGCATCGCCCAGCTCAACGGCACCGTGGACGTGGATTCGGCCCTGGGCAAGGGCACGCGCATCATCATCAAGGTGCCGCTGACCCTGGCCATCATGCCCACGCTCATGGTGAAACTGCGCGGCCAGACCTTCGCGTTGCCGTTGCCCAGCGTGAGCAAGATCTTCCATCTCGATCTCACCAAGACCAACATCGTGGACGGCCAGCGCGTGGTGGTGGTGCGCGAAAAGGCCCTGCCGCTTTTCTATCTCACCCGCTGGCTGGTGAAGTCCGCCGCGCACGATCCGCTGCCCGCGTCCGGGCACGTGGTCATGGTGCACGTGGGCAACCAGCAGGTGGGCTTCGTGGTGGACGAACTCATCGGCCAGGAAGAAGTGGTCATCAAGCCCCTGGGCGCGCTCCTGCACGGCACGCCCGGCCTGGCCGGCGCCACCATCACCGGCGACGGCCGCATCGCGCTCATCGTGGACGTGCCCAGCCTGCTAAAGGCCTATGGCCAGCGCCGACAGTGATTGAAAACAGCATTAACACGGGGGACACGGGGAACACGGGGATGAACATGGATTGCAGGAGCGGCCACAGGCCGCGATTGGCACGCGCGACCGCGTCATCGCGGCCTGAGGCCCCGCCAGCAGGGGGGGGGAAAACCAATGGTGGATTTACCCGTGTTCCCCGTGTCCACCGGGTTCTGGCTTTTCTCATT
>JBFXES010000051.1:0-16925 GCA_050179875.1 Thiohalomonadaceae bacterium | reverse complement strand
GCCGGCAGCCCGCGTAGCGGGATGACGGTCGGCTGCAGCGAATTGTTAGGGAACCTCTGCAAAAGTCCGGTTGGGACGTTCACGACCAAACGGCGTTGGCGTGTTTTCAATCACTTGCGAGGCTCCTATCCGCGGATGGCTCACTTTTGCAGAGGTTCCTTAGGCCAATAACTCATATACCATCAATTACCAATTTGCCTTTGGCCGCCGCAATGGCTACCAGCTTGCAGCCAAGAAACGCCGCAGTATCTACCAAGTCATTTCTTAGTACGTCTACCGCTGCTTGGTATTCTGAATGTTCGACTTGCTGAGCGGGTAGGTAAAGCCCGAGCAGTGAACTGATATCAGGTGCGTCCATTCGGCATTGTGCGATGTGCGCAGACCACAAGAAGAACTCGCGTGCCAAGAGCGAAAGCTTATGCCCCTCAAGCTTGCCGCCGAGATGTGGATCAAATGGCAAATAGCTGTTAGTGACACTGCAATATACGTCCAGAAGTGTATCAGCCAACGACAGAAAGGCGATTGCCTCACCATCGGCGTTGTGTTCGATGAAGTCGACAAATGGGCCGTAGCCAGAGAGCTTTTCCTTTGTGAGTACCGCCACAGCCTGCCCCTTTGGCCTAACAGTTGATTAGACAGAATCCGTATTTTCCCTTGTTAGGCGGAATCCGCCTAACACGGGTTACTGTAGGGTTTCGGCGCATGTCCGGCAATGGCCCGCTATCAGGACGAACGACAACTGCGGGAGGCGCATCGAAACGAGGTGAGGCGATGAACGGGACGGTTTGCGATTGTGGAACAAATGGGCGCAGAAACAAGGTGTTAGAACGCTTGAGTGTTTGTGGGAGAATATGCGACGCGGTTGATTGAAGTCTCGCTGAGGCGCCGTTCGCTGGTCGAAGCGCACAGGCGGGTAGGGCCGGGTCGGCCGGCGAGGTCCAACAGATTTGAAGAGCAGACGGTGCTATGCGGATTCTGTCTAGCATCGTGAACACAGACTGTTCTGAGCATTTTGGTGAGGCTCAGCAGATCACGGGGGCGGTTCTTGACTTTGCACACGCTGTTTCGCGCACCTGTAGGAGCGCCCACCGGGCGCGATGGTCTATCGAAGCCACAGTGGGCACGTCACCCATCGCGGCCGGTGGCCGCTCCTACAGCACGTAGGGCGCATTGATCGAAGCGCATTGCGCCGCATGTAGTCTGGATACAGGCACACAGCGTCCGTGGTTGCGCCTTTCCCTTACGAAAACTCCAGCCGGATACCCGCAGGTTTGAGATAGTCGGTTTCCTGAGCCAGGTCGGCGCGGGTGAGCGCGAGCGGGGTCAGGCCTTTCCTTTTGCTTAACTACGTAGTGATCTACCCGAACAGCGCAACCAGAAATCCTTCCGCCTCGCGGATCGCCCTTTCGGCATCCACGAGCGGAATCGCTTGGAGCGTGTAATCAGCGACCAGACGAAGGCTTTCCAGACGAGAAAGCACCGCGCCTTGCTCTGGGGAGAGGGGCCCTTCCTTGACGAAGTGGCGTGAAAATTCCGCGATAAGACCCTGGTGGGTCTTCGGTCGAGGTAAGCCCTTAGCATCGAGCAGCGCCCAAGCAGCGTAGTAGACGGCGTAATAAGCGCGATCTGCCGCAGTTTCGGAATCGCCTGCTGCCAACGCCCGTCTGCCGGCCTCCAATGCGCGTTCCGCCTTTTCCTTTAGGCGCGCGTCGGTCATACCGGGATGCCTTCGCTCTGCACCGCCTTCAGCAGGCGATCGGCATACGTGAGATCGGGTTGCTCCGGCGTACCCTTGAGAACCCAGGGCTGGATCAGTACGCCATCGGCAAGGAATACATGGTAGGCCTCAGTGGCCATGTCCATCTGGTCACTGATGGGATCGGGGGTGTCACCCATGAATACGGCCACATCGGCATCGCTATCGGGCCGATGGTCGCCACGGGCGCGGGAGCCGAACAGGATCATGCCTCGCATGCGTGAGCCGTAACGCTGCACGAGCCTTGATCGGAAGTCGGCCAAGGCGGCGCGGGTCTGCGGATCGAGGCTCGTGGCGTTTCGCATGGGTCGGGACTATCCGTGTGTTGCAAACACTCTGGTGGGTACGGCCATCCCTGTCAACGGTTGTTCAAGGGGTTCGAGATCACCCGCACTTGCTATCCCCACAATTCAAACACGTCAGACACCCATCCATCTGAATCACCGCCTTGGTGTGGCACTTGCCGCACAACTGCGCGCCGTCCGGGAAGTCCTGCGGGTCCTTGGCTTCGGCTTCTTTCACCGTGGCTTCGTACTGGGCGCGCTTTTCTTCGATGAGTTTCTTCTGGTGTTCGTCCAGCTCGTCATTCTTGATGAGGCCGATCATGCGCATGTGGGATTCGATGACGTCGCCGATCTCGGCCACCAGGGAGGGCATGTATTTGCCGCCCTTCTTGAAGTAGCCGCCGCGGGGGTCGAACACGGAGTGCAGTTCTTCCACCAGGAAGGTGACGTCGCCACCCTTGCGGAACACGGCGGAGATGATGCGCGTGAGGGCGACGATCCACTGGAAGTGATCCATGTTCTTCGAGTTGATGAAGATCTCGAAGGGCCGGCGCAGCTCATATTCGGTGCCCGGGTTGAGGATGATGTCGTTGACGGTGATGTAGAGCGCGTGCTCGGTGAGCGGCGTCTTCACCTTGTAGGTGGAACCCAGGAGCATTTCGGGGCGCTCGAGTTTTTCCGTGAGGTGGACGACATTGTCGGCGCTGGCGGGCTTGGCGGCCGCCTTTGCATCGGTTTGGGCTTCGGCGGGCTTGGCCTCGTCTTCCTTCTGGACGCTGTAGCCGACGATTTTTTTGTCGATTTTGACTGCCATTGTTTGGGTCTCCCTTCGGCCCGCAGCTTGGGGGCGGCGGGCGGTTTCTGCGTTGTTCGCGCTGTTCGTAACAGCGGCGGTCCTATTCATTCGCGGCCTGAGGCCGCTCCTACAGGCGAGCGGCCGCTACCTGACTGTCGCGCTCAGAATTTGCCGTAGTACCCCTCTTTAAGGGCGTCGTAAAGATTCGCGGCGGTGTGGATTTCGCCGTCGTATTCGATCTCGTCGTTGCCCTTCAGCTCGACGGTGCTGCCGTCTTCCAGCTTGAAGGTGTACGTGGTCTTTTCCAGATCGGAATCCTTCACCAACACGCCCTGGAAAGCGGCGGGGTTGTAGCGGAAGGTGGTGCAGCCCTTCAGGCCCTGCTCGTAGGCGTACAGGTAGATATCCTTGAAGTCTTCGAAGGGGAATTCCGTGGGGATATTCGCAGTCTTCGAGATGGACGAGTCAATCCACTTCTGCGCGGCGGCCTGCACGTCCACGTGCTGCTTGGGGCTCACCTGTTCGGCGGCGATGAAGTAGTCGGGCAGTTGCTCGTCGGGGTTCTGGCTATAGGGCATGGCCTTGGGGTTGACCAGGTGCCGGTAGGCCAGCAGCTCGAAGGAGAACACGTCGACCTTTTCCTTGGACTTCTTGCCTTCGCGGATCACGTTGCGCGCGTAGTGGTGCGCGAAGCTGGGTTCGATGCCGTTGCTGGCGTTGTTGGCCAGGGACAGCGAAATGGTGCCCGTGGGTGCGATGGAACTGTGGTGGGTGAAGCGCGCACCGACCACAGACAATTCGTCCACCAGGTCCTGGTCCACTGCGGCCACCTGCTGCATGTAGCTGCTGTAGCGCGCGTGCAGCACCTTGCCCTTGAGCTTGTCGCCCAGCTTGTAACCGTCGCGCTTCAGCTCGGGGCGCTTGCGCAGCATGTCGGCGGTGATTTCGAAGTCCTGTTCCATGATGGGCGCGGGGCCCTTTTCCTTGGCGAGTTCCAGGCCCGTGCGCCAACCCACCAGGGCCATTTCACGGGTGACGCGCTCGGTGAATTCCAGGGAATCGGCCTCGCCGTACTTCATGCGCAGCATGGTGAGGGTGGAGCCGAGGCCCAGGTAACCCATGCCGTGACGGCGCTTCTGCTCGATTTCCTTGCGCTGCTGTTCCAGCGGCAGACCGTTGATCTCCACCACGTTGTCGAGCATGCGCGTGAACACGGCCACGGCCTTGCGGAAGTTTTCCCAGTCGAAGCGCGCCTTCGGCGTGAAAGGGTCCAGCACGAAGTTGGTGAGGTTGATGGAGCCGAGCAGGCAGGCGCCGTAGGGGGGCAGACCCTGCTCACCGCAGTTGTGCGCGTGCAGGCCGTTGGCGTCGAAGGCATTGATGCCGGGCACTTGCACGTCATACACGTCCTCCACGCCGTCGGCTTCGACGGCCTGCACGCGGGCGGTGAAACGCTCGCGGTTGAGGGCGCGCTTGTAGGAGGCGAGGAGCTCGGCCAGGCGTGCGGCCTTGTCCGTGTCGGCGAAGCCGATCAGGGTTTCGAAACGGCTCAGGTTTTCGCCGCTGATCACCAATTCGTGCTGCGCCTGGATGGCGTACGGCTTGTTGCCACCCTGGCCGTCCGGCAGCAACTGGGTGCCGGCGGCACGGCGGTTGCGGTAGATGGTCGACGCGATGCCGAGGCGCAGCAGCATGCGCTGGGCCGCTTCCAGATCACCCAGGTGCGACTGGGCGAGGCGCACGCTGATGCCCTTTTCCTGCGAACCCTGCACCGAGCCGTCGGTATCGAACAGGCCGCGCAGCAAGCCGCGGCAGAATTCGGAGGAAGCGGCTTCCATGGCCGGGGTGATGTGTTTGGCGCCAGGGCGCAGGCCCAGTTCAAAAGCCAGGTCGCGGATGGCTGCGGTGGACAGGCGGAACTCGTTGCGGCCGGCCACTTCGGTCCAGCCCATGAAGTCGGCCCGATGCGGCAGGGTGCGTGCGGCGGCGAGCGCCTCGCTCATGATGGCGTGCGTGCCCGCAGAGAAACCGGCGCGCAGTCCGTTCACCGCGGCGACCTGCTTCCACACGGACAACACGGCGGCGTCCTGCTTGAGGGTGCCGTCGCCCAGCAGCAGGCCCATGAGGTAGCCCTCGTTGCGGCCGTAGGCGCCGGCCCACTGTGCGTTTTCGCTGTGGTCGTTGAGCAGCACGCGATCGCCGGCGCGCAACTCGCCGGCGGCGCACCACTCGGTTTCCGTGCTGTAGCGGGTGAAGCGGGTGACGCGGCGCACGCGATGATCGGCGGTGAGGCGCAGGCTGTAACCCTCGGTGGTGCGCAGGCGCACCACGGGCTTGGTGGCGGTGCGGAAGAAACCTTCCGGGCCGGTGGCGTGATCGGCGCCGTCCACGCGCGCCAGGAAGGGCTTGCCGATGAGGTCTTTCACCTGGCGCGGACCGGCGGCAGTGTGCACCCAGGTGTCGGCGGTGACGCAGGGATTGGTGGCGCGGATGTTCTCGCACCACCAGTTGTTGTTCATGTCGTTGTACTGGTCGATGAGGATGAAGCCTGGCTCGGCGTAGTCATAGGTGGAGGACATGATGAGGTCCCACAGACGACGGGCCTTGATGGTCTTGTAGACCTTGCAGGCGACCAGGCCTTCCTCGTTGACGATGTAGTTCTTCGTGGTGGGCCACTCGCGCCACACCACATCGGTGGCCTTGGCCAGGTCGATGCGATCGACCTCCACTTCCTTTTCGGTGAGCGGGAAGGCCAGGTTCCACATCTCGTCGTTCTTCACCGCTTCCATGAAGTCGCGGGTGACCAGCAGCGACAGGTTGAACTGGCGCAGGCGGCCGTCCTCGCGCTTGGCGCGGATGAAGTCGGCCACGTCGGGATGCCCCACGTCGAAGGTGGCCATCTGGGCGCCGCGGCGGCCGCCGGCGGAGCTCACGGTGAAACACATCTTGTCGTAGATATCCATGAACGACAGCGGGCCCGAGGTGTAGGCGCCGGCGCCGGCCACGAAGGCGCCCTTGGGGCGCAGGGTGCTGAACTCGTAGCCGATGCCGCAGCCAGCCTTGAGGGTGAGGCCCGCCTCGTGGACCTTCTGCAGGATGTCATCCATGGAGTCGGTGATGGTGCCCGACACCGTGCAGTTGATGGTGGAGGTGGCGGGTTTGTAGGCCTGGGCGCCGGCGTTGGAGGTAATGCGGCCGGCGGGGATGGCGCCGCGGCGCAGGGCCCACAGGAATTTCTCATACCACTCCTCGCGCTTCTCGGGGGTGGTCTCCACCTCGGCGATGGCGCGGGCGACACGCTGGTAGGTGTCGTCCATGGTCTGGTCGATGGGCTCGCCCGCCTTGGTCTTGAGGCGGTACTTCTTGTCCCAGATGTCGACGGAGGCGGGCTGGAAGGGGATGTCGGTGACGGTGGTCGGCACGGCTTTGAGACGGGCGGGCTGCTGGCTCACGGGCTTTTTTCCTTTCGTTCTTCGGCTGCCGCTTCCGAGCGGGATGACACAAGATGTTGTGTGATTGGGCGCACACTGTACGGACCTGCACGGGGTCGCGTCAACCGTGGTTTGCAGCTTGACGCCTGCGAAAAATATGTTATCCACCAACCACTTGCGCAGACCTCAGGAGAAAAATTCAAGCCCATTCAGGAACATAGCCGCGGCATTTGAAGCGCGAAGGCAGACACAATATTTAGTGCCTCTTATATACCCGTTCTTTCGGCCGCGGGACTAACAGTGAGCACTTGCTCGGCCGCCAGACGGCTGTCCGTCGTCGCGGTCACCGGTACGGAGGAGCGTTCGTAAAGGCGCTCGACCTCGGCCATCTTCCGATTGAGAAGGCCGGGGTACGCACATATATGTACGCCTGTCGACCACCATCGACGCAGTGAAAGGAGAGAACCATGACCCTGATGCGTACCACCGATCCCTGGGCCCTGCTCGATCAGCTCCGCCGCGAAATGGAGCGCACCACAGCCCCCGAAGAGGGCGTGACGGCCAGCGACTGGGTGCCCGCCGTGGACGTGCGCGAGGAAGGTGATTGCTTCGTCATCACCGCCGACGTCCCGGGCGTGGACCCCAAGGCCATCGACGTGCACACGGAAAACGGCATGCTGGTCATCAAGGGTGAGCGCGACGTGCAGAAGAAGGAGCAGCGCGACGGCTACAAGCGCATCGAGCGCGTGTACGGCAGCTTCTTCCGCCGCTTCACCCTGCCCGACACGGCGGACATCGAACACATCGTCGCCAAGTCGCAGAACGGCGTGCTGGAGATCCGCGTGCCCAAGCACGAAAAGCTGCAACCGCGGAAGATCAACGTGCGGGCCGAGTAAGGCGACCGTCGCGGGGTGGGGGCCGCCCCACCCCGCCAGGGAGAGCGCATGCAATACAAGGATTACTACAAGATCCTCGGCGTCGATCGCAGCGCCACCCAGGACGAAATCAAGAAGGCCTATCGGCGGCTCGCGCGCAAATACCACCCGGACGTCAGCAAGGAACCCAACGCGGAAGAGCGCTTCAAGGAGATCAACGAGGCCCACGAAGTGCTGCAGGACCCGCAAAAGCGCGCCGCCTACGACCGCCTGGGCAGCGGCTGGCAGAGCGGGCAGGAGTTCCGCCCGCCGCCGGGCTGGGACCGCGGTTTCGAATTCACGGGCGGCTTCGGCGGCGCAGGCCCGTCCGCCTTCAGCGATTTCTTCGAAAGCCTGTTCGGCAACGGCAGCCCGTTCGGGGCGGCCTTTCGCGCCGGGCGCGGTCCGGGCATGCATCTGCGCGGCGAGGATCACCATGCGCGCATACAGATCACCCTGGAGGAGGCCTATCACGGCGCCACCAAGCAGGTGAGGCTGGAGCGGCCCGAGATGGACCGCGACGGCCGCGTGGTGACCCGTGCCCACACCCTCAAGGTGCGCGTGCCCGCCGGCATCGCCGCAGGCCAGCAGATCCGCCTGCCCGGCCAGGGCAGCGCCGCGCCCGCCGGGGGCGAACGCGGCGACCTCTACCTGGAAGTGGAGATCGCGCCCCACCCCCTGTTCCGCGCCGAGGGGCGCGACATCTATCTCGACCTGCCCCTCGCCCCGTGGGAGGCCGCCCTCGGCGCCACCGTGACCGTGCCCACCCTGGGCGGCAACGTGGAGACCCGCATCCCCGCCGGCGCGCACAGCGGCCAGAAGCTGCGCCTGAAGGGACGCGGCCTGCCCGGAAAACCGCCAGGCGACCAGTACCTGGTGTTGCAGATCGTCGCACCGCCCGCCGACACCGAGACCAAACGCAAGCTGTACCGCGACATGGCCAAGGCCATGCCTTTCAACCCGCGCGCCCACCTGGGCGTGTGAACGGGTGCGAGGCGCGGAACTTGCGCCCGCCGTCATAATCGAAACTTCCGGTTTCCCGTCACTAACAACATCAAGGAGACTGCCATGAGCACCCTCGACCAGTTACGCCACGGGCTGCAACGCGCCTTCGAGAACCTCAGCGAGGGCTGGCAGGAACTGCGCGATCGCACAGCGCAGGCGTTGACGCGCTTTCACCCCGCCCGCCGCGACGTGCAGAGCCCCGAGGACCGGGTGGCCCTGCACAGTTCACGCTGGGGCCTGCTGGCCGCCGATGTGCGCGAGGAGGAAGACCAGATCGTCGTGCGCATGGAGGCCCCCGGCATGGAGAGCGCGGACTTCGATCTTTCCGTGGTCGATCGCCGCCTGCTGCTGGTGCGGGGCGAGAAGCGCGTGCAGCGCGAGGAGACCCGCGGCCACTACGTGCTCATGGAAAGCGCCTACGGGCGCTTCGAACGCGCCATTCCGCTCCCCGCGGACGTGGACGAGACGCGCACCAAGGCCGCCTACCAGCGCGGCGTGCTGCGCGTGATCCTTCCCAAACTCAAGACCGGTACCCGCCGGCGCATCACCGTCCAGGTGGACTGAAAGGCTGTCATGTCCAGGAAACTTCCCGTGCTCATTCTCGCCGGCGCCGTCGCGCTCGCGTCCGGCGCCGCGCAGGCCGCGCTGCCCGCCCTGGACAGCCAGGGCCAGCCGCTGCCCACGCTGGCGCCCATGCTGGAGCGCACCGTGCCCGCCGTGGTGAACATCTTCACCCGCACCAAGGTGCCCCAGCAGCAGCATCCGCTGCTTTCCGATCCCTTCTTCCGCCACTTCTTCGACCTGCCGGCGCAGCCCCGTGAGCGCTTCGCCCAGAGCCTGGGTTCGGGCGTCATCGTGGACGCGAAGCAGGGCTACATCCTCACCAACCACCACGTGATCGATCGGGCGGTGGAGATCTCCGTGAACCTGGCGGACGGCCGCAGCCTCAAGGCCGAGCTGGTGGGCTCGGACCCCGAAACCGACGTGGCGGTCATCAAGGTGAATGCCGACAAGCTCGACGCCCTGCCCCTGGCCGACTCCGACCAGCTCCGGGTGGGCGACTTCGTGGTGGCCGTGGGCAATCCCTTCGGCCTCGGCCAGACCGTGACCTCGGGCATCGTGAGCGCCCTGGGCCGCACCGGCCTCGGCATCGAGGGCTACGAGGATTTCATCCAGACCGATGCCTCCATCAATCCCGGCAACTCGGGCGGCGCGCTGGTGAACCTGCGCGGGGAACTGGTGGGCATCAACACCGCCATCCTGTCGCGCAGCGGCGGCAACGTGGGCATCGGCTTCGCCATTCCCATCAACATGGCGCGCGAGGTCATGGCCCAGCTGGTGGAACACGGCGAGGTGCGCCGTGGCCAGCTCGGCGCCGCCGCCCAGGACCTCACCCCCGACCTGGCCTCGGCCTTCGGCATCCCCGACCAGCGCGGGGCCGTGGTCACCGAGATCACCCCGGGCTCGCCGGCGGACAAGGCCGGGCTGCGCAGCGGCGACGTGATCCTCGCGGTGAACGGCCGCGACATCGGCAGCGCCGCGGAGATGCGCAACGTGGTCGGCCTGCTGCGCGTGGGCCAGAAGGTGACCATACGCGTGAACCGCAACGGCAAGCCGCTGACGCTCACCGCCGAGGTGCAGGAACCGCCGGCGGTGGTCGCCGAGGGTGAAAAGGTCCACCCGCGCCTGGCCGGTGCCGTGGTGGGCGACATCGTGGAAGGCATGCCCTACTACGGGAAACTGAAGGGCGTGGTGGTGCTGGAAGTGGCGCCCGCGAGCCCCGCCTGGCGCGCCGGGCTGCGGCCGGGGGACGTGATCATGTCGGCCAACCGCCAGGCCGTCGCCGATCTGGGCAGCCTGCGCAAGGCCGCGGCCAAGTCCAAGGACCTGCTGCTCAACATCCAGCGCCGCGGCGCGGCCATGTTCCTGGTGCTGCGCTAGATCTCCCCTGACCGCCGGCCCGACAAGCCGGGTCCGTCCGTGCCTCCCACGGATGGACCCCGGCTTCGCCGGGGCTGACGGCAAAGAACCGCCTCTCCCCCTCATTCCGGCGTGGTACAGCCCCCTTCGGCAAACGCCGGCCTCTTCTTCTCTTCCCACCGTTCCGACAGAACGACCCGGCGCTCGTTTGCAGGCAGCGGCTCCCCCAAACGGAATAGTTGACTGTTTTTATCGGACTATTACATTAGCTAATAACCAGACGCTAATACGCTCCCTGGGAAGCAACCAAGCGAGCGCCCCGTAACCGGGCGCAGATGAACGGAGGTAATGGACATGGCTGGAAATCTCATCAAGGACTTTCCCCACGACGGCGTCGTGACGGTCAACCGGGTGATCCTGAAGGAAGGCTACAGCGTGGACGATCTGCAGGAACGGGTCGCGCTGTTATGCGAGAACGTGAAGACCTACCACTCCGACACAGGCTTCGTGGGCGGCTTCGTATCCCTCAACAGCGGCATGATCTCCAACGAGGGCTCGACCGTAGGTCAGGCCGTGTCCAGCCCTCTCAAGGGACGCGAGGCGCTGATCGTCACCTTCTGGCGCTCCTTCGCGGAACACGAGGCCTCGCACCGGTCCGAGACCTTCCAGCCCCTGTTCCGGGACATGCTGGCCTTGTGCGAAAACGGCAACGAGGAGATCGCCTACGAAATGCTGTGGTCCGGCGCCGCCTATGAGGCCGACGAGGCCAGGGCGGCGAGGGAGACAAAAGCGCGCCATATGGCCTAGAATGTGTTTCGTCACACCCACGGGAAAACGCCGTCGGCCTTCGGGCCCTCGGCGTTTTCTTTTTTTTGCAGGAAAGGATTCCTGCATGCGCCTCCCCAATTCCCCTACTTCTCAGGCTTTCTTTAGAAAATCGCAATGTGACCACGGTCTCATTTCACGACTTCGCCGCAGGCCGCGGCAGTGAAGCGGGCTAAACCTTGGGAGGCCGGAACGTGGCTGCGGGGAGACCCGCATCCAGTTTCAAACACGCAAGGAGGGTTCCATGAAGAAGACGCCTATCGCGATGGCAGTACTCACGGCCTCCATGGCCCTGGCCGCGGGTAGTGCATTCGCCGCAGGCCAGTCCGGTTATGGCGGCAGCGCCGGTGGCTCGAGCATGCAGCAGGGCATGGACAAGAGCTTCTCGGAACTGGACGCCAACGCCGACGGCATGGTGAGCCAGGACGAGGCCGCACAGTCCCCCGTGCTGAATGAGAACTGGAGCGTTGCGGACAGCAACCAGGACGGCAACGTGGATCAGTCGGAGTTCAGCGCCTTCGAGGATGCCCTGGCCAGCGGCTCGGGCGCAGGCGCGGCCGGTGGCGGCGCCGCCCTGGACAAGAGCTTCTCCGAACTGGACGCCAACACGGACGGCATGATCACCCGTGAGGAAGCGGCCCAGTCTTCGGTGCTCAGCCAGAACTGGACCAACATCGACACCAACCAGGACGGTTCCATCGATCAATCCGAGTTCAGCGCCTTCGAAGCCCAGGTGGGCGGCTCCTCCATGGGCGGCCAGACCGGCGGCGCCATGGGTGGCGGCACCGCCGGCGGCAGCGCGGCCATGTCGTTCGAATCGCTGGACACCAACGCGGACGGCATGATCAGCCAGGACGAGGCGAGCTCGCATCCGTCGCTGGCCGATCAGTTCACCTCCGCCGACAGCAATCAGGACGGCAGCGTGGACCAGTCGGAATTCAGCGCCTTCGAGTCCCAGATGGGCACCACGCCCGCTCCGGGCGGTACCATGGATCAGCCGATGGATCAGCCCGGCATGGGCGGTGACACCGGCGGCGGCATGGGTGGCGATACCGGCGGCGGCATGGGCGGCGGTTCAGGGATGTAACTGCGCCCGAGACGAAAAGAGGCGCCTGACCGCCCTGCGGCCAGGCGCCTCTGTCGTGCGTATTACTCGGCGACCATGGTGGTCGTGGCGGCGGGCACCGTGACGGCCACGCGCTCACCCATGCCGGGCGAGCAGTGGCTGAGCACGAGGGACGCCGGGTCCATGGAGAAGATGAAGGGCGCGGCCTTCTGCAGCACCGACAGCCCCAGGATGAAACGCGTCTTGCCCGGGAACACGGCGGCCTCCACGTCGTTGATGCGACAGTTTCCGCCGATGTTCACGGCCGTGAGCCGGTAGACCGGCACCACCATTTCGCTGCCGTTGGCCAGGATGCCGCGCAGGTCGCGCACGTAACGGGCGTTGTTGGTGCGCTTCAGCTCACGCAGCGCGTCTTCATTGATGGTCATGTAGCCGGAGCCCGTATCCACCATCAGGTCCACGGCGCCGAGGCCGTCGATGTGACCAGGCACGTAGAAGGTGGCCGCTCCCTTGACCTTCATGGGCACGGTGGTGTTGAACTCCGCTGCCCCGGCAACCGCGACCCCTCCCATGCACGCGGTCGCAAAAAAAACCGACAGAAGACGTTTTTTCATGTGACGTTCGCTCGTGGCTTGTTGCGATCGGCGGTGACTTTAGAGGTCGCTCTCCCCCTACACAGCCGACTGGCTCACAGAACCGCCCCCGGGTTCGCGTCGCAGTCTGTTTTTGCGTTCCGATTGCGAAATCCGGAGGGCACCGGCGTTGTTAGACCGAAGGTGTGGAGGAAAGGTCCAGGCACAGCCGCCGATCGTCGCCTTCAAGAAACAGATGAAACGGGCATAACCATATTCATGTACGCAATGGTTTTCCGCCCGCAATTCCGACAGCGCGACGGCAACTCGGTTCGGAGAATTTTTTCGGCGCGTGCGAAATGCAAAAAAAGAAAGCCCCGCAATGCGGGGCTTTCTCTTCGTTTCAGCACGGCGACTCAGGCCACGGACTGGTAGTACAGGTTCTGCGGATGGTTCGCCTGGGCGAAGAAGAACCAGCGCTCCGCCAGCAGGCCCACGTACTGCACCACGAAGGCGGCCAGCAGGATGTCGATGGTGCGCCCGCCGATGCCGGCGCTCAGCAGTGCGACGGGGACCACGAACACCGCCACCAGGAAAAACCACTTGAGCGAGCGCAGCACCACAGGCTTTGCGCCGTGGAAATACTCGCGGGTGTTGTAGGAACCGCCCATGGAGCCCTGGGTCTTCTGCACGATCCGCGGATGCTTGATGCCGATGGCCGTCTGCAGCGTGGACTTGGGTTTCAGCCGCGCGTTGCGGATGAGCGACGCGGAACGGCCGACGAACGCCAGCAGCGTCAGGATCACCGCCCAGCCGGCCATGAACGGCACCAGGTGCGGCGCGACGTAGGCGGCGTACAGGGTGGCGAAGGTGAAGCCCGAGGACCAGCCGAGCAGGATGTAGTTGATCACCGTCAGCGGCGAACTCCACTCGCGCAGGAAACGCACGCAGGCGTAGATCATCCCGGTGCACACGAACAGCGTGAAGGCCAGGATGGTGCCGATGGAGCCCACCACGTCCGTGAGGGTCACGGGCACGTCGCCCGGCAGTGCGCCCACCACGGGGCTGTAGCTGAACATGTGCGCCGCGCCGTAAATGAACACCACGCCCATGAACGCGGGCAGCACGATCACTTCACGGGACAGCCACGACGTGCGCCAGCGCGTCGCCGCACGCCAGGCGCGCTCCGGCCGGCCCAGATGCCAGAAGGACGCCACCAGTCCCGCCGCCAGGAACATCAGCGACAGCAGGCTGCCGTAGGCGTAGAAGGCGTGCGACTGCGCCGGCAGGAACCCGAAGGCGACGTGCGACTCGACCGTGAACATGGCCAGGAACAGGCCCTGGCCCACGCCGATGAGGGTAGTGAGGAAGATGACTGAAAATGCTGGATGCATCGTTTCGTTCCGTACTGTTAGAAGCTGGACGCGTCGTCGAGCGAGGGCTCATCAGCGGCCGGCTTGGGCAGTCTGCTGTCGATCTTGCGCGGGTTGGCGGCGCGTTCGATCTCATCTTCGCGGATGTGGATCGTGGTCTTGCGGCGCGGCAGGTAGTGATTGGCCGGGTTGGTGCCCCATTCCGGCATCAGCTGATAACCGCCGCGTTCGCGAATCGCCTTGGACACTTCCGACTCCGGATCATGGACGTCGCCGAACAGGCGCGCACCGGCCGGGCAGGCGCGCACGCAGGCGGGACGACGTTCCTCGTCGGTCATGGAGGTGTCGTAGATGCGGTCCACGCACAAGGTGCACTTCTTCATGATCTTCTGCTGCTCGTCGAACTCGCGGGCGCCGTAAGGGCAGGCCCAGGAGCAGTATTTGCAGCCGATGCACTTGTCGTAATCCACCAGCACGATGCCGTCTTCCTTGCGCTTGTACGACGCGCCCGTGGGGCACACCGGCACGCAGGGCGGCTCTTCGCAATGCAGGCAGGATTTGGGGAAGTGCACGGTCTCGGTGAGCGGGAACGTGCCCACCTCGAAGGTCTGCACACGGTTGAAGAACGTGCCGGTCGGATCCTTGCCGTAGGGATTCTGGTCCACCATGGGACCGGCGCTGCCGGAGGTGTTCCATTCCTTGCAATTGGTGACGCAGGCATGACAGCCGACGCACACGTTCAGGTCTATGACTAGGGCTAGCTGGGTCATTTTGTCGAAACCTTGTTGTGTGCCGCGGAGCGCACCGGATGATTCCTGTGCCGGTGCGCGCCGCGGCTACCTCTCTCAGGCCTTCTTCTTCACCTTGCCGGCGAAGTAGTTCCAGACCTTGTTGCGTTCAGGCTGGCCCGGGTAGGGCTTCATGGGCGCGAACTGGGGCGAGGTGAACTCCTCACCGTCCTCCGCCTTGTAGATGCGCACCCGCACGTCATACCACGCCGCCTGACCCGTGATGGGGTCGGAGTTGGACACGCGCTTGCCGTCCGCGGCCGGCAGTTCCTCGGAAATGAGGTGGTTGAGCAAAAAGCCCTTTTGCGACTCGTTGGCGTCCGGCGTGAGGTTCCAGGCGCCCGCGGCCTTGCCGATGGCGTTCCAGGTCCACACGGTGCCGGGCTCCACGGCCTCGGAGTGCTTGGCCATGCAGCGCACCTTGCCCCACTGGCTCTCCACCCAGATCCAGTCGTTGTCCTGGATGCCCAGGGCGAGCGCGGTCTGGGTGTTCACGTACAGCAGGTTGTGCGCGTGGATCTGGCGCAGCCAGGCGTTCTGCGAATCCCAGGAGTGATACATGGCCATGGGGCGCTGCGTGATCGCCGCCAGCGGATACTTGTGCTTGTCCGAGACCTGGCACTCCAGCGGGTCGTAGTAGAACGGCAGCGGATCGAAATAGGTCTCGACGCGCTTGGCCAGGTGCGCAGGCGGCTTGCGGCTGATGCCGCGACCCTGCGCCGCCGCACGGAACTTCTGCAGCACTTCCGAATAGATGTGGATCAGGATCGGCTCGGCGAAGCGCGTGATGCGGTTGCGCTGCGACCATTCGAGATAGCCCGCGTTCCAGTTGCGCATGTACTGGTAGCTCTTGGGCAGCTCGTAATGGAACACGCAGTTGTTCTTGGCGTACATCTCCCACTGGTTCGGGTTGGGCTCGCCGCGCATGTGCTTCTCGCCGCCCTTGCCGCGCCAGCCCGCCAGGAAGCCGATGCCGGAACCCGGCTCGGTCTCGTAGTTGACGATGAAGTCGGGATAGTCGCGGAACTTGCGCTCGCCGCTGGGCGTGGTGAAGGCCGGCAGCTTGAGGCGCGAACCCAGCTCGATGAGCACGTCCTGGAACGGCTTGCACTCGCCCGTGGGCGGCAGCACGGGGATGCGCACGGAGTCCACCGGGCCGTCGAACTCGGAGATGGGACGGTCCAGGATGGACATGACGTCGTGGCGTTCCAGATACGTGGTATCCGGCAGGATGAGATCGGCGAACGCCGTCATCTCCGACTGGAACGCATCGCTCACCACGATGAACGGGATCTTGTATTCGCCGTTCTCGTCCTTGTCGTTGAGCATCTTGCGCACTTCCGACGTGTTCATGGTGGAGTTCCACGCCATGTTCGCCATGAAGATGAGCAAGGTGTCGATCTTGTACGGATCGCCGCGCCAGGCGTTGGTGATCACGTTGTGCATGAGGCCGTGCACGGACAGCGGGTATTCCCAGGAGAAGCCCTTGTCGATGCGCACCGGATTGCCCTGCTCGTCCACGAACAGGTCGTCGGGATCGGCCGGCCAGCCCAGCGGCATGCCCGCCAGCGGGGTGTTGGGCTGCACCGCCTCGGGGCCCTTGGGCGGGCGCGCGCAGGGCGGGATGGGGCGCGGGAACGGCACCTTGTGACGGAAGCCGCCCGGGCGATCGATGGTGCCCAGGATGGACATGAGGATGGCCAGGGCGCGGATGGTCTGAAAGCCGTTGGAGTGGGCCGCCAGGCCGCGCATGGCGTGGAAGGACACCGGGTTGCCGGTGATGGTCTGGTGCTCGACGCCCCAGCTGTCGGTCCAGGCGATGGGCAGTTCGATGCGGTGATCGCGCGCGGTGATGCCCATCTCGTGCGCCAGGCGGCGGATGGTCTCGGCGGGGATGCCGGTGATCTGCTCGGCCCATTCCGGCGTGTATTCCTGCACGCGTTCCTGCAGCAACTGGAAGGCGGGCTTCACCACCGTGCCGTCGTGCAGCTTGAATTCGCCGAGCAGGTAGGGGTCGGCGCCGGGGGTGTGGGTGACCACGGGCTTGTTGGTGTTGCGGTCCCACCACAGGGCGTTCTGCGGGTCGTAGCAGCCTTCCTGGGGCGGCACCTCGGCGCGCGCGAACATGCCGAATTCGTCGCTGGCCTCGTTCACGTTCACCAGCTGGCCGGCGTTGGTGTAGCGCACCAGGAAGT
>JBFXES010000050.1:0-16937 GCA_050179875.1 Thiohalomonadaceae bacterium | reverse complement strand
TCGGAGGCGAGGGAATGGGCGTGGAGGACATGAATCATGGCGGCGCATTGTAGCTTGGATTGTGTGGTTCGGAACCCGAGGTTCCGGGTTCGATCGTCGCAGGCGTTGCGACGCTACCTGACGCCCGTGGCAAGGAAAAGATTGCTCAGGGTGGGAGCGAGCTTCCGCTCGCGACGGCCAGTCGTTGGCCCGGCAGTCGCGAGCAGAAGCTCGCTCCCACATGACTCACTCCACAAAGGAAGTGCCGTAGGTCACGTTGCGAAGCTACGTGACATCTTCGGCCCACGTCTGTCCATGCAGGCGCAGCGCGCCAACGTGACCCACGGGGACATCACCCCAGCCCCACAGCCGCCACGGTGTGTTAGAGTGCCCCGCGTCGAAAATGCTCGGAAAACCATGAAACTCCTGTTCGATTTCTTTCCCATCCTGCTGTTCTTCATCGCCTACAAGGTATGGGACATTTACGCGGCCACCGCCGTGGCCATCGCCGCCTCCGCGGTGCAGGTGGCCGTGCACTGGTGGCGCCACCGGCGCGTGGAGAACATGCACCTCCTCACCTTAGGACTGGTCGTGGTGCTGGGCGGTGCCACCCTGCTGCTGCAGGACAACCGCTTCATCATGTGGAAGCCCACCCTGGTCAACTGGCTGTTCGCCCTCGCCTTCCTGGGCAGCCGCTTCATCGGCGAGAAGACCCTGGTGCAGCGCATGATGGGGTCCCAGGTGTCGCTGCCCGCATGGGTATGGGGCCGTCTCAACTGGAGCTGGGTGGTGTTTTTCCTGCTGCTGGGCGCCGCCAACCTCTACGTGGCGTTCTATTACGCCCTCGACCTGCCCGCGGCCGAGCGCGAGGCGATCTGGGTGAATTTCAAGCTGTTCGGCATGATGGGGCTGACCTTCGCCTTCGTCATCGCCCAGGCCTTCTATCTGGCCCGACACGTCCGCGACGAAGAAGAAAAGGAAACCGGAAACTGATGCTCTACGCCATCATCGCCCGCGACCGCGCGGGTACGCTGGAGCGCCGGCTGGCGGCGCGTCCCGACCACCTCAAGCGCCTGGAGGCGCTGCGCGATGAAGGCCGCCTGGTACTGGCCGGTCCCCATCCTGCCATCGACGCCGAGGACCCGGGCCCGGCGGGCTTCACGGGCAGCCTGGTGGTGGCCCAGTTCCCCTCCCTCGAAGAGGCGCGCGTCTGGGCCGAGGCGGACCCGTACCTGGCCGCCGGCGTCTATGATGAAGTGGTCGTGAAGCCCTTCCGCAAGGTATTGCCCTGATGACGCCCGAACAGCGCCCCGCGGCCATCCGCGAGAAACTGGTGAGCGCCTTTGCGCCCACCGTCATCGAAATCACCGACGACAGCCACAAGCACGCCGGCCACGCCAGTGCCGGCGGCGCCGGCCATTTCACGGTGCGGCTGGTGTCTTCCGCGTTCAACGGCAAGAACACCATCGAGCGTCATCGCATGGTCTATGCTGCGCTCGCGGATCTCATGCCCGAACACATCCATGCGCTCAGCATCCAGGCGAGCGCCCCCGCCGAACAGGCCTGAGCCAAAGGAGCTCTCAATGAAGAAGGAAATGGTTGGCGGCGCGCTTCTGCTGCTCTCCCCCCTCGCTTTCGCCGCCGACACCGACGTGGTCGCCACGGTCAACGGCGAACCCGTCACCCAGGCGGAGCTGGAGCGGTATCGCGCGGAGCGTCCGGGCGCGTCCGAAGACCAGCTGGTGGACGAGCTGGTGGCGCGTGAACTCATCTACCAGGATGCCCTGCGCCGCGGCCTGGACAAGGACGCGGAGGTGAAGCGGGAAATGGATGAGATGCGCGAGCGCGTGCTCATGGCCGCCGTGGTGCGTCAGACCCTGGAAAAGAATCCGGTGAGCGAAGAGGAGCTCAAGTCGGAATACGACAAGCTCAAGGGCCAACTGGCGCGCGAGGAATACAAGGCACGCCACATCCTGGTGGCCGATGAGGCCAAGGCCAGGGACATCATCAAGGAACTGGACAAGGGCGCCGATTTCGCGGAACTGGCGCGCAAGAACTCCAGCGGGCCGACCAGCAAGAACGGCGGCGACCTGGGCTGGTTCTCGGCCGAGCAGATGGTGCCGCCCTTCGCCGAGGCGGTGCGCGGCCTCAAGAAGGGCGGCTACACCAAGGCGCCGGTGCAGACCCAGTACGGCTGGCACGTGATCCGTCTCGAGGACACGCGCACCGTACCGCCGCCGGCCTTCGCGGACGTGAAGGAAAGGCTGCGCGCAGCACTGCAACAGCGCCGGATCGCCGAATATGTTGAAAACCTGAAGAAGAAAGCCAAGGTCGAACGCCCTCAGTCTTGATCCCGCCCCTGTCTCTCGCGCAGACTCCCGGTCCGGTTAAGGTTTTCACTTAGCCGGACGACACAACACAAGACAACAACAAGAAAAATCCTCCGTCCCCGAATCCGGGGGGCGTTGGCTTGCGCAAGGAATCTGGAGAGAGACGATGTTGCAGAACATCACCATCGGCAGCCGTATCGGATTGGGCTCCACCCTGGTCCTGATCCTGGCCCTCGCCGTCATTACACCCACCGTACTCACGAAGATCGACGGCATCGTGGCCGAGACGGAGAGAGAGGCCCTCGACCGTCACTACAAGACGCTGATTTCGGAAATTGAGGATCAGGGCAAGATGGCCGAGACCATGGCCATGTTCGTCTCCCAGATCCCCGAGATCCAGGCCGCCATGGCCAACGACGACCGCGAGCGCCTGAGCGGCATGCTGCTGGGGGCCTTCGAAACCCTGAAGAAGGGCTACGCGGTCGACCAGTTGCAGTTCCACACGCCCCCCGCCACTTCCATGTTCCGCGTACACATGCCCAAGAAGTGGGGTGACGACCTCTCCGGTTTCCGCCACACCGTGGTGCGCACCAATGCCGAGCGCCGCTCCGTGTTCGGCCTCGAGAAGGGTGTTGCCGGCCTCGGCATCCGCGGCGTGGTTCCCATGTTCCACCAGGGCCGTCATCTGGGTTCCGTGGAATTCGGCATGTCCTTCGGCCAGCCGTTCTTCGACGCCTTCAAGGCGAGCTACGGCGTGGAGGTTGCGCTGCGCACCACCGAAAGCAACGGCTTCAAGTCCTTCGCCACCACCATGGGTGAAAGCCTGCTCGCTGCCGACGACATGGCCGCGGCCATGAACGGAAAGGAAGTCATCCGGCGCATGGAAATGAACGGCCGTCCCGTGGCCATCTACGCGGGCGCGGTGAAGGACTACGCCGGCAAGCCCATCGGCGTGGTGGAACTGGCCATGGACCGCAGCTATTTCGTGGGCGCCATGGCCGATGCGCGCAACACCACCCTGGCCATCGGCGTCGTCGCCCTGGCCTTGGGCGCACTGCTTGCCTGGATCATCTCCCGCACCATCACGCGCCCGCTGTGCGTAGCGGCGCTCACCATGGAAGACATCGCCGAGGGCGAAGGCGACCTCACCCGCCGCCTGGATGCCAACGGCCGCAATGAACTGGCGCGCCTCGCCTCCGCGTTCAACCGCTTTAACGAGAAGATCCAGACCCTGGTGCGCGAAGTGGCGCATGCCACCACGCAGTTGCACAGCGCCTCCGATCGCATGAACAGCATCACGGCGGAGACCGACCGCGGCATTCGCGAGCAGCAGTCCGAGACGGATCAGGTGGCCACGGCGGTCAACGAGATGGCCGCCACCGTGCAGGAAGTGGCGCGCAGTGCCACCCATGCCGCGGAAGCCGCCACCACCGCGGACCGCGAAGCGAACCAGGGCCAGCGCGTGGTGAGCGACACCATCCAGGTGATCACGGCCCTCGCGCGCGAAGTGGAACAGGCCGCGGCATCCATGCAGCGCCTGGAAGCCGACAGCCGCGAGATCGGCACCGTGCTCGACGTGATTCGCGGCATCGCCGAACAGACCAACCTGCTCGCCCTTAACGCAGCCATCGAGGCCGCGCGCGCCGGCGAACAGGGCCGCGGTTTCGCCGTGGTCGCCGACGAGGTGCGCGTGCTCGCCCAGCGCACGCAGAAGTCGACCCAGGAAATCGAGACCATGATCGAGAAGCTGCAGCAGGCCGCCAAGGACATGGCGCGGGTCATGGAAAACGGTCGCGTGAAGGCGCAAGAGACCGTGGGTCAGGCGACCAACGCGGGCGCCGCCCTCGATTCCATCGCCAAGGCGGTGAGCGTGATCTCCGACATGAACGTGCAGATCGCAAGCGCGGTGGAGGAGCAAAGCGCGGTGGCCGAGGAAATCAACAAGAACATCGCCAACATCAGCCACGTGGCCGAATTGTCCGCCGAAGGCGCGCACCAGACGTCCGCTGCCAGCAAGGAGATCCGGCGGCTCGCCACCGAACTGGACGGGCTGGTCGGGCGCTTCAAGGTGTGATCGTGAACCGCACGCGCAGGCGCGATTGCGTCTGCGCGTGGCGATTTGCGAACGTCGTAGGTCGCGTTGGCGCGCGGCGCCTACGTGACATGCGCGGTTCGAAAATGTCACGTAGCTTCGCAACGTGACCTACGGCTTCAAGGTGTGATCGTGAACCGCACGCGCAGGCGCGATTGCTTCTGCGCGTGGCGATTTGCGAACGTCGTAGGTCACGTTGGCGCGCGGCGCCTACGTGACATGCGCGGTTCGAAAATGTCACGTAGCTTCGCAACGTGACCTACGGCACCTCTTTGCGGAGCGAGCCTTGTGGGAGCAAGTTCTCCTTCATCGATTCAACTCCATCAACACCGCCCTCAACCCCGTCCGCCACGGCAAAGGCTCGAACTCGATCTCCCGCGCGCTGGTCTCGGTTTCGAGCACGGTGTAGGGCGGCCGACGCGCGGCGGTGGGGTAATTGCTCGAAGCCACGGGCGTCGGTTCGGGTGCGTTGTGCAGCAGCCCGAGCGCCAGTCCCTCGCTGCGGATGGCGCAGGCCCAGTCGTACCAGCTCGCCTCCCCGGCGTCGGTCCAGTGCCGCACGCCGGTGATGTCCTCGCGCAGGCCCGCGCGCCACAGGTAACGGGCAAGGCAGCGTGCCGAGGTGGGCGCCGCGATCTGGTCGTGCACGGCATGCACGCGCCGCTTCTGCGCCAGCCGCGGCAGCACGGCGCTCACGAAGTTGCGGCCGTGGCTCGAATAGATGCGCGAAGTGCGCACCACCAGGGCGCGCGCGTGGACATGCACGGCGAGTTCGCCCGCGAGCTTGCTGAAACCGTAGAAATTGATGGGTGAGCAGGGTGCATCGGTGCAGTAGGGCCTGGATGCCTCGCCGTCGAAGACGTAATCGGTGGAGATATGCACCAGCCGGATGTTGTGCCGGGCGCAGGCAGCCGTCAGATAGGCGACCCCGCGGCCGTTCGCCGCAAAGGCCAGTTCCGGTTCCATCTCGGCCCGATCGACCGCGGTGTAACCGGCCGCATTGATGACCAGTGCCGGCTTGAGCCGCGCGATGGCGCGTTCGACGTCGTCCGCATCGGCGATGTCGAGCACGCGGTGGGGCAAGGGCTCCACTTCGACGCCCGTAGGCACGGACGCGAGCAAGGCGCGTCCCACCTGGCCGCCGGCACCCAGCAGCACGGCTCTCAAGGGAGTGCTCCCGGCAGCCGCGGCCCTCCGGCCGGCGGGCGGCACGGCGGCGCGACGGCATGACCGGTGCGTGCACCACGCCCGTTCTTGCGGAGGTTCGCGCGCCGCGCGCGGCCGCAGGCGCACGGGGATGTGCCAATGCGATGCCCGTCCATAGGAACCGCCTCGGTGTTTTGATGAGCCCTGCCTCATGCAGGGCGCTACTCAATTCCCAAGCAGTTTAGACAAGCCTTCCTCGTCCAGCACGGTGATGCCCAGTTCCATGGCCTTGTCCAGCTTGGAGCCGGCGGCCTCGCCCGCGATCACGTAATCGGTTTTCTTCGACACGCTGCCGGCCACCTTGGCGCCGAGGGCCTCCAGGCGCGCCTTGGCCTCGTCGCGGGTCATGCCCGCGAGGGTGCCGGTGAGCACGATGGTCTTGCCGGCGAGCGGCAGTTCCTCGGGCGCAGGCACGGTCACCTCGGGCCAGTGCACGCCGGCGGCCCGGAGTTTGTGAATGACGTCACAGTTGTGCCGCTCGGCGAAAAAGGCGTGGATGCTGGCCGCCACCACGGGCCCGACGTCGGGCACCTGCTGCAAGCGCTCCTCGTCGGCGGTCATGAGCGCCTCCAGCGTGCCGAAGTGGCGCGCCAGGGTCTGCGCCGTGGCCTCGCCCACGTCCTTGATGCCGAGGGCGTAGAGAAAACGCGGCAGCGTGGTGGACTTGCTGCGCTGGATGGCGGCGATGAGGTTTTCGGCGGACTTGTCGCCCATGCGTTCCAGGCCGGCCACGGTGTCGTGATCGAGGGCGTACAGATCGGCCACGTCCTTGATCAGCTCGCGTTCCACCAGTTGTTCCACCAGCTTGTCGCCCAGGCCTTCAATATCCATGGCGCGGCGCGAGGCGAAGTGCTTGATGGCCTCCTTGCGCTGGGCGGCGCAGAACAGTCCGCCGGTGCAGCGCGCATCGGCCTCGCCTTCCAGGCGCACCACGTCCGAGCCGCACACCGGGCAGCGTGTGGGCATGTGGAAACGGCGGGCGTGCGCGGGGCGCCGCGACAGCACCACGCCCACCACCTCGGGGATCACGTCGCCGGCGCGGCGCACGATGACCGTGTCGCCGATGCGCACGTCCTTGCGATCGATCTCGTCCTGGTTGTGCAGCGTGGCGTTGGTGACCGTCACGCCGCCCACGTACACCGGTTCGAGCCGCGCCACCGGCGTGAGCTTGCCGGTGCGGCCTACCTGCACGTCGATGCCGACGAGGCGGGTCATCTCCTCCTGCGCGGGAAACTTGTGCGCGATGGCCCAACGCGGCGCGCGCGCCACGAAACCCAGCTCCCGTTGCTGGTCGAGGCGGTTCACCTTGTAGACCACGCCGTCGATGTCATAGGGGAGTTCGGCACGCTTGGCGCCGAGCCGGCGGTAATAGCCCAGGCAACCTTCGAGGCCGTACACCACTTCGAGTTCGGGAGAAACGCGTAGCCCCCAGTGCCTGAACTTCTGCAGGATGGCGTATTGCGTGTCCGGCAGGTCGCCGCCCTCCACGTGGCCGAAGCCGTACACGTAGATCTCCAGCGGGCGCGCGGCGGTAATGCGCGGGTCGAGCTGGCGCAGGCTGCCGGCGGCGGCGTTGCGCGGATTGGCGAAGGTCTTCTCGCCCTTCTCGGCCTGACGGCGGTTGAGTTCGGCCAGACCTTGCTTGCTCATGAACACCTCACCGCGCACCTCCAGGCGCGTGGGCCAGCCTCGACCGATGAGCTTGAGCGGAACGGAAGGGATGGTGCGCACGTTCTGGGTGATGTCCTCGCCCGTGGTGCCGTCGCCGCGCGTGGCGGCGCGCACCAGCACGCCGTGTTCGTAAAGCAGGCTCACGGCAAGGCCGTCCATCTTGGGCTCGGCTGTGAATTCCACCTGCGCAACACCCAGGCGCTCGCGCACGCGCCGCTCGAAGTCGGCCACTTCTTCGTCGGCGAAGGCGTTGGTGAGCGAGAGCATGGGGACCTCGTGACGCACCTCGCCGAAGGCGCGCTGGGGCGCCGCGCCCACGCGCTGAGTTGGCGAATCGTGGGTCACCAGCTCCGGATGCTGCGCCTCCAGCCGCTCCAGTTCGCGAAAGAGGCGGTCGTATTCCGCGTCCGGGATCTCCGGTGCGTCGAGCACGTAGTAGAGATAGTTGTGATGGCGGATCTGCCCGCGCAGTTCCTCGATACGCCTGGCGATATCGGTCTTCATAAGAGGGTTTTAGCCGCGGAGCCGCCGTACATCATTCGGAGCCGCGCGGTGTCGCAAGTCCGTGGCTGTTCTTGTCAGTCTTCGGGAATCACCACCGTGTCGCCAATGACTTCCTGGATGCGTGCGCGTATTTCCGTGGTCTTCTCGGGCGTGAGGGGCTGGCGGCGTTCGTCGCAGACCTCACCGCCCAGTTCGCGCGCGAGAAACCGCGCCGTGGCGTGCAGGTGTTCGAAAGTCTCGACGCCGTTCACGCGTCCGGGCAGGCGCGTGAACAGGAACAATCCGGGTGTGGTGAGCAGCTTGAGCTTTTCCGGTTCCAATGTGCCCGGCTCCACCATGTTGGCCACGCTGAACAGTCGCGGACCGTCCAGGTGCTCCAGGTCCACAGGTGCATGAAAGATGTTCATGTCGCCGTAGTAGAGCCCGGCCTTGCCGAACGCTGCCTGGAGATCGGCGCCGGCGAACTCACGGCCGTGACTGGCGGTGACGCCCAGCACCACGATGAGTTCGTGCGCTGCCTTGGGCGCAGTCGCAGTAGCAGTCGCAGTCGCAGGCGCTGCCGGCTGCGTCGCCGGTGCCGGCGGCTGCATCTCCGCCGCCGGCGCAGGTTTCGCGGGCGCGGGGGTGACGATGTCGTTCAGCACGGGGATGGCCAGGTCATCCAGCGTGTCGTCCGCCGCAGGCGTGCGCTCCGCACGCATGGCGCCGATGTTCCAGTGCGCGTCATCCAGTGCAGGCTCGGGCGCACCGCCCACCAGATCGAAGCCGTCCCTGCGCGCGGCGCGGCGCTCCTGGTATTTGCCCCAGGCGTACACCGCCGCGATGAACACCGCGCCGATCAGCAACAGCCAGAGTCGCAGGTTGTCCATGGCCGCGCGTCAGCCGACCGCGGCCAGTTCCATGGCCTGGTCGACGTCCACCGCCACCATGCGCGACACGCCGGGCTCGTGCATGGTCACGCCGGCCAGATGGGTGGCCAGTTCCATGGTCGCCTTGTTATGGGTGATGAAAATGAATTGCACCTGTTCCGACATCTCGCGCACCAGATTGCAGAAGCGACCCACGTTGGCCTCGTCCAGCGGCGCGTCCACCTCGTCCAGCATGCAGAAGGGCGAAGGGTTCAGCTCGAAAATGGCGAACACCAGCGCCACCGCGGTGAGCGCCTTCTCACCGCCCGAGAGCAGATGGATGGTGCTGTTCTTCTTCCCGGGCGGACGGGCCATGACGGCCACACCTGTATCGAGCAGATCCTCGCCGGTAAGTTCCAGATAGGCGTGACCGCCGCCGAACAGGCGCGGGAATTTCTCCTGCAAGCCCTTGTTCACCCGGTCGAAAGTCTCCTTGAAGCGCGTGCGCGTCTCGCGGTCGATCTTGCGGATGGCGTTTTCCAGGGTTTCCAGGGCCTCGGTGAGGTCCTTGTGCTGCGCATCCAGATAGTTCTTGCGCTCGGACTGCTGCTCGTATTCCTCGATGGCCGCCAGGTTGATGGGACCGAGGCGGGCGATGCGCTGGCCCACGTCCTCCACCTGACGTTCCCAGGTGGCGATGTCGGCGCCTTCGGGCATTTCCGCCAGCACGGTTTCCATTTCGAAGCCGGCTTCGCGCACGCCTTCCTGCAGGGTTTCGCGGCGCACGTGGATCTCCTGCCAGTGCATGCGCAGGCGCTCCAGCGAGGAACGGATTTCCTGGCCCTGGCGCTCGGCGCTGATGCGCTCGGCGTCGAGCGCGCGCAGGGCGTGATCCACTTCTTCCACGCGCCGGCGCGCGGCCGCCAGTTGCTGTTCCACCTCCATGCGGCGGGCGAGGAATTCCTCCAGTTCCTGCTGCATGGCGCGGATGGGCGCGTCGCCTTCGGCGAGCACCGCCTTCAGTTCTTCGCGGCGCTCCGCGAGCTGGCGCAACTGGGAATCCATGCGCTCGAGGGCCTGCTCCGTGGACGACAGTTCAGTGCGCAGGGTCTGGATGCGCAGCACCACCTGGTGGGCGGCGTCGCGCTCGTTGCGCGCCTGCTGGCGCGCCTGTTCCAGGGCGTCGCGCAGGGTCTCGCGCTGGCGCGTCAGTTCCTCGCGCCGGATGGCCAACTCTTCCATGGAACCCAGGGCCTCGTGCAGGCGTGAACGGGCCGCCTCCACTTCCATCTCGGCCTCGCCGATGTGGGTGGTCACCTCGTCCGCTTCCGCCGCGAGGCGGTCGCTGCGCTGGCGGATCTGGTCCGCGCGCGCCTGCTTGCCGGAGAGCTGGGCCTGGATCTCGCCGTGCTTACGCGCGGCCTCGTTGACGCGCGCCTGGGCGGCGTCCCGTTCGGCCTCCAGGGCGTGCAGGCGCTCGCGGCCTTCTTCCAGGCGCGCCTGGGCCAGGGCCACGGATTCTTCGAGCCGGGCGATCTCCTCGACCAGTTCCTTCAATTCCTGCTCGCGGTGCAGCACGCCCGCGTGTTCGTCGGCCTCGCGCGAGACGCGCAGCCAGTCGGCGCCGAGCCACAGACCGTCGCAGGTTACCACCGATTCGCCAGTACCCAGGCGCGGGCGCAGGGCGAGGGCCTCGTTCAGGGTCTCGACCGCGTACACGTTGCCCAGCAGGGGCGTGAGGTCCCAATCGGCCTGCACCCTGGCGAGCAGGCGATCGGCGCCGGCATCAGCGCCCGAGGACGCCGCGCGGGTGTCGAAGAAGGTGACGCTGCCCTTCTGCAGGCTGTCGATCACGCCTGCCAGCGGGTCCAGGCCGTCCACGCACACGGCCTCCAGGTGGTCGCCGAGCACGCATTCCACGGCCCGGTCCCAGCCCTCGTCCACGCGGATGCCCTGGGCCAGGCGTCGCGCCTCGCCGAAGCCGTTGCCCTTGAGCCATTCACTCACGGCGCCCTGGCGCTTGCCGAGGGCGGCCTGCTGCAAGGCCTCCAGCGAGGCGCGGCGGCCGCGCTGGTGCTGCAAGCGGGTGCGCAGGCCGTCCAGTTCGGCGGAGGCCTGGGTGGTTGCCTCGCGCTGCGCGGCGATCTGTTCGCGCGCGGCGGCCAGTTGCTCTTCCAGCCTGGCGCGGTCCAGTTCGCTCTCGGCCACCTGCTCGCGCAGCAGGGCGATCTCGTCCTCGGGATTGCCGCCCGCGAGCATGGCCTTCTCGTCTTCGATGCGCTTGAGGCGCTGCTGGAGCTGGGCGATCTGCTGTTCGAGGTGCTGGATGCGCGCGCGCTCCACCTGGGCGGTCTGGGAGGGCTCGGCGGCGCTGCGGTTGAACTCGTCCCAATGCAGCTGCCAGTCGTGCATGGCCTGCTCGGCCTCGGCGAGGGCGGCGGCGGCGAGTTGCTCGGCCTCCTGACCCTGGGCGGCCTCGGGCTCCAGCATCATCAGCGACTCGCGGATCTCCTCGATCTTGCGGCGGTCCGAATCCAGGTGTTCCTGGGCCTCGTTCCAGTTGCGCTCCACCTGGGCCAGGTCGCGCTGCTGGTTCTGGAAGCGCTCGCGGGCATGGTGAATGGACTGCTCCAGGCGCGCGATGTCGGCGCCGATGCCGTAGAACCGGCCCTGGATCTCGTTGAAGCTCTCAGTGGCCTCGATGTGCTCCTCGCGCTGGCGCTCGGTCTCGGACTCGGCGTGGCGCTGGCGAGCGAGCTGGGCCTCGAGGGCCGTCTCCAGCTCGCGGATGCGGAATTCGTGCTCGCGTCCTTCCCCGTCGAGGGCGGCGAAACGCAGGGCCTGGAGCTGGGCCTTGAGCAGGCGTTCCTCCTGCTTCAGTTCCTTGTAGCGCTCCGCGGTGCGGGCCTGGCGTTGCAGGTGCGCGAGCTGTTTGTCCAGTTCCTCGCGCAGGTCGTTCAGGCGGTCCAGGTTCTCGCGCGTGCGGTTCATGCGCTGCTCGGTTTCCTTGCGGCGCTCCTTGTACTTGGAGATACCCGCCGCCTCTTCCAGGAACACGCGCAGCTCTTCGGGGCGCGCCTCGATGAGACGCGAGATGGTGCCCTGCTCGATGATGGCATAGGAGCGCGGGCCGAGGCCGGTGCCGAGGAAGATGTCGGTGATGTCGCGGCGGCGGCAGCGTGTGCCGTTCAGGTAGTAGCTGGACTGGCCGTCGCGGGTGACGGTGCGCTTGATGGAGATCTCCGCGTACTTGGCGTATTCGCCGCCGAGGCCACCGTCGCTGTTGTCGAAAATGAGTTCGATGGACGCCTGGCCCACGGGCTTGCGCGAGCTGGAGCCGTTGAAGATCACGTCCGCCATGGAGTCGCCGCGCAGGTTCTTGGCCGAGCTTTCGCCCATGACCCAGCGCACGGCGTCGATGGTGTTGGATTTGCCGCAGCCGTTCGGACCCACGATACCCACCAGGTTGGTGGGGAACGGGATGGTGGTGGGGTCCACGAAGGACTTGAAGCCGGCGAGCTTGATCTTGCTGAGACGCATCTTGACGGGGCACCCGCTCTGGTTCGGAACCGGGCCCGTGCAGCGGACCGCGGAAACAGGTCTGGATGTAACTGATATCGCCGACGATGTCGGCTCCTACGGCGCCCACGGGTGCACTGGGGTCCATGTCACCCGTGTGGGGTTTTCGTTACACTACGGGCCGCAAAAGCTACCACAGAGACGAGACCCATGCCTACCCGACCCAGCAAGGAACTGGAGACCTTTCCCAACCCGATGCCGGAGCGGGACTACACCATCCACGTGGATGTGCCCGAATTCACCTGCGTGTGCCCGAAGACCGGCCAGCCGGACTTCGCCACCATTCACATCGCCTACGTGCCCGATCGCACCTGTGTGGAGCTCAAGTCCCTGAAGCTCTACATGTGGTCCTACCGCGACGAGGGCGCCTTCCACGAGGCGGTGACCAACCGCATCCTGGACGACCTGGTGGAGGCCTGCGCTCCCCGCTTCATGCGCGTCACCGGCAAGTTCAACGTGCGCGGCGGCATCTACACCACCGTCGTGGCCGAACACCGCGCCAAGGGCTGGCAGCCGCCCATCCCCGTTCAGCTGCCTTGAAGAGAAAAGCTTGAACACGGGGGACACGGGGAACACGGGGACTCAATGTGGCCACATCCTCCTGTAGGAGCGGCCTAAGGCCGCGATGGGTTTGACCACCTGCGGGAGGAATCGCGGGCTGAGCCCGCTCCTACGAGCCGGTCGAACCGATGCCCCCCGTCATGATTCCCCGTGTCCCCCGTGGTTAATTCTTCTTCCCCCCTCTACGTCGGCATCGACGTCGGCACCTCCGGGTGCCGGGCGGTGGCTATCGATGCGGCGGCGGCGGAGGTCACCCGTGCCGACGCACCCATGCCCGCGCCGCAGCGCGAGGGGGCGGCGGTGGAACAGGAGGCGGAGATCTGGTGGGAGGCGCTGTGCGCCGCGCTGGACGCCCTGCTCGCCCAGGTGCCGCGGGAGGCGGTGCGGGCCCTGGCGGTGGACAGCACCTCCGGCACAGTGCTGGTAGCCGATGCCGACGGTCGGCCGCTCGCCCCCGCCCTGCTCTACAACGACAACCGCGCCACGACCGAGGCCGAGCGCATCCGCGCCGTGGCCCCGCGGGAGAGCGCGGCCCACGGCAGCGGCTCCGGGCTTGCCAAGCTGTTGTGGCTGCTGGCGCGCGTGCCCCATCCCGCGCGTGCGCATACCCCGGCGGACTGGCTGGCGGCCCGGCTCACGGGCCGGTGCGGGCGCAGTGACGCCAACGACGTGCTCAAGCTCGGCTGGGACCCCATGGCGCGCGCCTGGCCCTCGTGGCTGGAAACCCTCGGCGTCCCGCGCGGGCTGCTGCCGGAGGTGGTGACACCCGGGACGCCGCTGGGACCGCTCGCCGCCGCCATGGCACGGCGTTTCGGCCTGTCCGCCAACGTTCAGGTGGTCGCCGGCACCACCGACAGCACCGCCGCCATCCTCGCCACGGGGGCATCGCGGCCCGGTGATGCGGTCACCTCGCTGGGTTCCACCCTGGTCATGAAGGTGGTCAGCGAGCGCCCGGTGTTCGCCCCGGAGTACGGCGTCTACAGCCAGCCCTACGGCGACGCCTGGCTGGTGGGCGGCGGCTCCAGCTCGGGCGGCGCCGTGCTGCGCCGGTTCTTCAGCGATGCAGCGCTGGCGGCCCTGGAGCCGCGGCTCGCCCCCGACCGGCCCACGGGCCTCGATTACTACCCCCTGCTCGCCCCGGGCGAGCGCTTTCCCGTCAACGATCCGCACCTGCCGCCGCGGCTCGAACCCCGTCCCGCCGACGATGCGCTGTTCCTGCAAGGGCTGCTGGAGGGGATGGCGCGCATCGAGGCGCGGGCGTATGAATTGCTCCGGGAACTGGGCGCGCCGGCGCCGCGGCGGGTGCTCACCGCCGGCGGCGGCGCGCGCAACGAGGCCTGGCGGCGGATACGGGAGAACCTTCTGGGCGTGCCGGTGCAGCGCGCCGTCCATGGCGAAGCGGCCTATGGCGCGGCCTTGCTGGCACGCGCCGGATCGAAGGCGGGAGGAGACACATGCTGATAGGCGATTTCATCCACGGCGCGCGCTGCCTGTGGCGCGGCTTCGCGATGCTCAACACCCGCGGGGTGCGCGCCTATGCGGCGCTGCCCATCCTCATCAACGTGGTGGTGTTCTCCGCCCTGCTGTGGTTCGCCGCCGCACACTTCGGCGGCTGGGTGGACGCCATGATGCCGCGCCTGCCCGACTGGATGGCCTGGCTGGAAGGGCTGTTCTGGCTGGTGTTCGCGGGCGTGGCGGCGGTGCTGGTGTTCTTCACCTTCACGGCGGTGGCCAACTTCATCGGCGGCCCCTTCAACGGCCTGCTGGCCGAGGCGGTGGAACGCCGGCTCACCGGCAGCGTGCAGGAAACCACGCTGGGCGAAACCCTGCGCCAAATACCCGTCATCCTGCTCGATGAACTGCGCAAGCTCGGCTATTACGCGCGCTGGGCGCTGCCCCTGGTGGTGCTGTTCTTCATCCCGCTGCTGAACCTGTTCGCGCCCATCGCCTGGGCCGTCTTCGGCGCGTGGATGCTGTCGGTGGAGTACGCCGATTACCCGCTCGGCAACCGCGGCCTGCGCGGCCGGGACATCCGCGCCGTGCTGCGCCGGCACCGCGCCTCCGCGCTCGGCTTCGGCGTCATGACCCTGGCCGCCACGCTGGTGCCCGGGCTCAATCTGCTGGTCATGCCCGCCGCGGTCGCGGGCGCGACCATTCTCACGGTCGAGCGGCTGCGCGTTTGAGAAGCCGCTGATTGCCTGTCATCCCGCCGCTTGCGCGTGAACGGGCCTCAGGACTTCTTGTGGCACTTGGCGCAGATACCGTAGATGGTCAGGCTGTGATCGGTGATGGTGTAGCCGAAGCGCTTGGCGATGGCGTGCTGACGCGATTCGATGGTCTCGTCGACGAACTCGTCCACCCGCCCGCACTTGATGCAGACGATGTGGTCGTGATGCGCGCCCTCGTTGAGTTCGAACACCGCATGGCCGCCCTCGAAGTGATGGCGGGTGACCAGTTCCGCCTGCTCGAACTGCATGAGCACGCGATACACGGTGGCGAGGCCCACGTCCTCACCGGTGTCCAGCATGGCGCGGTACACGTCCTCGGCGGACATGTGGCGGTCCCGGTTCTTCTCCAGGAACTGCAGGATCTTGATGCGCGGCGTGGTCGCCTTCAGCCCGACGCGGCGCAGTTCGTCATTGCTCATATCGGTTCCGTGTCTTTCAGCGGTGCCTTCGCGTATTATTTCGCAAAACCTTTCCCCGCCGAAACAGAATGCGAAGAATTCTCGTCTTGTTGACCCTGGGTGCATTGCTGGCCGGATGCACGCCTCACCGCATCGACATCCAGCAGGGGAACATCGTCTCCCGTGAAAGGCTGGCGCTGGTGAAGCCCGGCATGGACCCGCAACAGGTGCGGTTTGCGCTGGGTTCGCCGCTGGTGCGCGATCCCTTCCGTCCTGATCGCTGGGATTACTTTTACTCCCTGAACTCCGCAGGGGAGTTGAAGCACACCTACCGGGTGACGCTCCACTTTCAGGACGGCAAGCTGGTGCGCGTGGAGGACGAGGGCGAGATCCCGGCCACGGAGCGCGACGCCCTCGAAATGGTCACGCGCTGACGGCGCGCGCCGGCGGGGCGGGATTTACGCCTCTTCCCCTTCCGGTTCCGCGTCGCCCCCGCCCTTCTTCATGCGTTTGCCTTCCGCGCTGCGTTGCTTGCGCACTTCCTTCGGGTCGGCGATGAGGGGCCGGTAGATCTCCACGCGGTCCTTCGGGTGCAGTTCCTTGTCGAGCTTGCTGAGCTTGCCGAACACGCCCACCTTGGCGGTGGCAAGGTCGATCTCGGGAAATTTCTCCAGCAATCCCGAGCGCTCGATGGCGTGACGCAGAGTCATGCCGGATTCCACTTCCACCGGAACGATCAGCTGCTGGTCCGGCCTGGCATAAGCCACTTCCACCTGAAAGCGGCTGGCGTTCTGTTCGCTCATGTTCAACCTCTGCAAGTGCCGTACACCTGTTCGGCGCGGCGACGGAAGGCATCGACGAAGGTACTGGTGATCTGACTGAACACCGGCCCGAGCGCCATGCCGATGATGCGGCTGGAGAATTCGAATTCCAGGTCCAGGGAGACCTTGCAGGCCTTTTCGCCCAGGGCGTCGAAGCGCCAGAAGCCTTCCAGGCGGCGGAACGGACCTTCCACCAGGCGCATTTCGATCATCTTCCCGGGCTGAAGACGGTTGCGGGTGCTGAACGACTTGTGCAACGCGCCGTGGGCGATTTCCACGGTGGCATGTACCTCGTCCTCGGTGCGCGTATGCACGCGGGCGCCCCGGCACCAGGGCAGGAACTGCGGATAGGCCTCCACGTCGTCCACCAGCGCGAACATTTCATGGGCGCTGTACGGGACGATGGCGCTTTTCTGGACGACGGACATGTTCAATCGAACCGGAGAATGCCGACCAACTGCAGGAAAACCAGCGTGATCAGCACGGGTGACACATAGCGGATGACGAAACGCCACGCACGGTACAGACCGGAATCGCCCAGGCCAAGTTCCTCCATGCTGGAACTGCGGCGCATGAACCAGCCGGCAAACACCGCGATGAGCAGACCGCCGAGCGGCAGCATCACGTTCGTGGTGGCGTAGTCTAACAGGTCGAATACGGTCCTGCCGAAGAGCTGGTACGACTCGCCCGACCAGAGATTGAACGAGAAGATGGTGCCGA
>JBFXES010000049.1:0-17021 GCA_050179875.1 Thiohalomonadaceae bacterium | reverse complement strand
GCGCGGAGATCCGTTATGTGAACGGCCTGCGCCTCACCGATGCCACGGCCCTGGCCTGCGTTAAGGAGGCCGCCGGGCTGGTGCGCATCGAGATCGAGGCCCTGCTGTCCATGGGCCTGGCCAACTCGCCCATGGCCGGCGCCGACATCCGCGTGAGCGCGGGCAACTACGTCACCGCCCAGCCGCTGGGCGTGCGCGAGGGCGTGGATTACCAGCACACCGGCGAAGTGCGCAGCGTGGACGCACCCGCCATCGGCCGCGCCCTGGACGCACGCGCCCTGGTGTTGCTGTCGCCCATCGGTTATTCCCCCACCGGCGAAGTGTTCAACCTGAGCGCCGAGGACGTGGCCACCGCGGCCGCGGTGCAACTGCGGGCCGACAAGCTCATCTACCTGGTGGACGGCGCCGGCGTGCTCGGCGAAAAGGGCGAACTGCTGCGCGAACTGGCGCCGGCCGAGGCCGAGGCGCTGCTCAGGACGCGCGAACTGCCCTGGCCCATCGAGCGTGGCCTCGCCAGCGCCGTGCACGCCACCCGCAAGGGCGTGCGCCGCGTCCACCTCATCGACCGGCATGTGGACGGCTCGTTGCTGCTGGAGCTGTTCACGCGCGACGGCATCGGCACCCTGGTCACGGGCGAGGCCTACGAAGGCACGCGCCAGGCCACCATCGCCGACGTGGGCGGCATCCTGGAACTCATCCGGCCGCTGGAGGAGGAAGGCGTGCTGGTGCGCCGCTCGCGCGAACTGCTGGAGATGGAAATCGATCACTTCGTGGTGGTGGAGCGTGACGGCGCCATCATCGCCTGCACCGCCCTGTACCCCTTCCCCGAGGAGCAGGTGGGCGAGGTCGCCTGCATGGCCGTGCACCCCGACTACCGCAGCCAGGGACGGGGCGACGGCCTGCTCAAGTATGTGGAACGCCAGGCACGCGGCCTCGGCATCCAGCGGCTGTTCGTGCTCACCACGCGTACCGCCCACTGGTTCCAGGAGCGTGGTTTCGTCGCGGGCGACATCCAGGACCTGCCCGTGAAGAAACAGGCCATGTACAACTACCAGCGGCGCTCCAAGGTCTTCATCAAGTCCCTGTAATGAGTGAACCCCGCACCGCGCCCCTGCGGCCCTTCTTGAAATGGGCCGGCAGCAAGTACCGCCTGCTGGAACGCATCCGCGCCCGGCTGCCCGCCGGGCGGCGTCTGGTGGAACCTTTCGTCGGCTCCGGGGCGGTATTCCTCAACACGGACTACCCGCGCTACCTGCTCACGGACTCCAACAAGGACCTCATCGATCTCTATCTGCTGCTGCAGGCCGAAGGCGCCGACTTCATCGCGGATTGCCGCACCCTGTTCACGCCCGCCAACAACCGCGAGGATCGTTATTACCGGCTGCGCGCGGAATTCAACCGCACCACCGACGTGCGCCGACGCGCCGTGCTGTTCGTTTACCTCAACCGTCACGGCTACAACGGCCTTTGCCGCTATAACGCCAAGGGCGGCTTCAACGTGCCGTTCGGGCGCTACAAGCGGCCTTACTTTCCGGAAGCGGAGATGCTCGCCTTTCATCACAAGGCGCGGCGCGCGGTGTTCCGCCACGCCGACTTCGAACAGGCCCTGAAGGCGACCCGGGCCGGGGACGTGGTCTACTGCGATCCGCCCTACGTGGCGCTGTCGCCATCGGCCAATTTCACCCACTACAGCGCGGGCGGATTCAGCGACGCACAGCAGATCACACTGGCCGATGCCGCCAAGCGCCTGGCCGGCAAGGGCATCCCGGTGCTCATTTCCAATCACAACACCGCATTCACCCAGGACGTGTACGCCAGCGCCCTGACCGAGCATTTCCACGTGCAACGCCATATCAGTTGCAACGGGCGCAGCCGCGGCAAGGCCGGCGAATTGCTCGCCCTGTTCACGCCGTGAGCCTGCGCCTCCTGCTCATCGCGCTGACGCTGCTGGCCGCGTGCGGCGATCCGGACGCGCGCAATGCCGAGGGCCGCACCGCGCTCATGCAGGCCGCCGAAGCCGGGCGGCTCGATGAGGTGCGCGCGCAGCTGGAACGGGGCGCGAACGTCCATGCGCGCGACCGCTGCGAATGGACCGCCCTGCTGCTGGCGGCGCGCGAAGGGCATGCGGACGTGCTGGACCTGCTGCTTCAAAACGGTGCCAATCCGGACGACATGGACAAGGCGGCCTATACCGCCCTCATGGTCGCTGCCGGCAACGGCCGCGTTGATGCCGTGAAACGCCTGCTCGCCCACGGCGCCGAGGTCAACGCCGCCGAGTCCACCCTGGGCTGGACCGCCCTGATCTGGGCGGCGAAAGGCGGGCACACCGCCATCGTGCAACACCTGGTTGACGCCGGCGCCGACGTGGCGGCGCGTGATCGCAAGGGCAACGACGCCCTGCTATGGGCCGCGCGCAACGGCCACCTGGAGGTCGCCCGCGTACTGCTGGAGCACGGTGCCGATCCGGCCTCGCAGGATGCCGAGGGCGTCACCGCGCTGGTCCATGCCGCCAACGGCGGGCACACCGCGGTACTGGAACTCCTGGCCACAGCCGTGGCCCGCCCCTGACCGGGTCTGGCAGCACCCTCATCCATCGGCACACACGCCCGCGCTCACACTTCGCGGTAATTGCTCGCATCTCCCGCATCCGTGGTCTTGCACCAGGCCGTTCATAGGAAGAAAACCACACCGGCCGGCGGCAGATACGATGGAACGAACTTGCGGCCTGTTCTTCTCAAAGTGATAAGTTTGTTACCACCCATATCATTTGTTGTGCTGATGGTCCTCTCTCGCGGCCGGTTGGGCAAAGTAGAGAACCTTGTCTTACTATTGTCAGGGTAAAAAAAAGACATCGTGCTTATTGCGCTGCGGTTTTACATCGCGCATGCACAAACTATAATGGCGACGCAGTATCCTTCAGAGTAAACCCCCCAGGGAGTGTTTAATGGCAAGAAAAAAACCCATTGATGAGCTTTCCGCTGAGGAACTCTACGAGCTCGCGCGCCAGCGCGAACGCGAAGAGAGGGAAGCGGAGCGCGAGGCCAACCGCGCGCGCCTCGAAGAGCTGCGCGAACACCGCCGCGAACTGGTTGCCCAGCATCGCAAGGAACTCGCCGCCCTCGATCGTGAAATCCGCCAGCTCGGCGGCCGTACCCGCTCCCGCTCGGCCGGCGGCGGCGAAGGCAAGATCTCCGATCGCGTGCTCAAGCTCATCGAGGCTTCCGGGCGCATCAGCACCAAGGATCTCAAGGCCAGCCTGGATCAAAGCGGCGTCGAGACCAAGAATCTCAACCAGTTGCTCGCCTACCTGAAGCGCAACGGACGCGTGGTGTCCCCTTCGCGCGGCGTCTACGCACTGCCGAAGTAACACAGGGATAAAAACGCGGCCCGGCACTCCGTGCCGGGCCATGTCATCCGCCGACATACGCTTTCATCCGGGCTATGTTCCTCCCATGGAACGGCGCTCGGCCATTCTCTATATCCCCGAAGCCTTCGATCTGCCCACCCTCGCCCGCGCTGCCGTGGGATGCCAGGGCTGCGATCTCTATCTGCGCGCCACCCAGACCGTGTTCGGCGAAGGCAGCGAACATGCGCGTGTGGTGCTCATCGGCGAACAACCCGGTGACAAGGAGGACCTGCAGGGCCGCCCCTTCGTAGGGCCTGCCGGCGGTATGCTCGACCGCGCCCTGCACGATGCGGGCATCGACCGCTCTCTCGCCTACGTGACCAACGCGGTGAAGCACTTCAAATGGGAACTGCGCGGCAAGCGGCGCATCCACAAGAAACCCAGTGAGCGGGAGATCGAGGCGTGCAACCCGTGGCTGCTGGCGGAAATGACCGCCCTGCATCCTGCCGCAGTGGTGTGCATGGGCGCCACCGCCGCCCAGGCGGCGTTCGGTCATGCCGTGCGCATCCATGCCTTGCGGGGAAGATTCCACGCCACGCGTCTTTCGGCGCACACCATCGTCACCATCCACCCCTCCGCCATCCTGCGCCTGCATGCCCGCCCGGAGTGGCGTGCCGACTACGAGCGCGAATACGCGCAGTTCGTGGCCGACCTGAAGCGCGTGCGGGCTGTTGTGGAAAAGAAGAAGTAACCACGGAGGGCACGGAGAAGAAGAATGCGATCGTGATTGTCGCTGCGACCGCGTGCCACGGGGGCACCGCATCCTGAGCGTTACCATTGCGAAAATGCCTTTCTCCGTGGCCTCCGTGGTTCCTGTCTTCCCACGTCCGTGCAAATGGACCGGATTGGGAATACGATCCGCGAAGACCACACACAACAGGGAAACCTCCATGCCAGCAGAGCAACCCGCCTGGGAGGCCGTCTACCCGGACGGCTGGACCACCGAACACACCGATGAGAGTGTGATTCTCTACGACAAGGAAAACGAGGTCGGGACGGTGCAGGTGAGCTGCATCTGCGCCGACGAGGAGGTCACGCACGAAGACGTGCTCGATCTGGCCGAGGAGTTGATCGCCGAAGGCCGACGCCACACCGACGTGGAGATCGGCGGCAAGTGGGGCATCGTGTTCCGCTATTACGAGGGCGATCAGGCCTGGAAGGAATGGTTCCTCGTCGAGGACAAGTGCGTGTTCTACGTCACCTACGACTGCCCGCGCGAGGGCGAAGGCGTGGAAGACGAGGAAGTGGCGCAGATCCTCGAAAGCCTCACCGTCACCGGCGAGTGAGCGGCTCGGGCCCACCCTTTCCCTCGCGAAAGACCTGCCACGGGCCATCGCTTTTACCGCAGATGCCGTAACGGAAGGGCGTGCGCAGCGGCGCATCCACCGGGCCGGCGGTGAAGCGCAGGTCCACGAACCACGCGCAACGGCCCCCGTGCGCCTGCTCGACTTCCTGCAGCACGGGCAGGCGGGCGAACCGCCGGTAGGCCTCGAACGCGGGTTGTTGCCAGGCCTCGCGCACCCAGTCGGCCTGTGCGCCCTCGCCGAAACGCGGCACGCGATGCCACTGCGCCAGATGCAGCGGCCGGTATTCCGCCGCCACGCGTCGCAGGAAGCCTGCATGCTCATCGGCCTGCTGGGGCTCGCTGCGCCGCAGGTTCACCTGCGCGATGTGGTAATCATCGGCGTGCTCGACGACCACACGCCAGTTGAAGGGTGACAGCGGCTGCGCCAGCGCGATGACGCTCGCACCGTGCAGGCCCGCCGACTGCGCGTAGCGCTCGCCGAACTCCCTCGCGCGGTCCAGCAGCACCGCCTGCAAGCCCACGTAGGCGGCGAGCATCACGAGCGCAATACGCGCGGGCAGCGGCGACCGGCGCAGCAGCGAGATCGCGAGTCCGGCAAGCAGGAGGCCCGTAAACCAGACATCGATGATGAAGGTGGTGGGATAGGAGGCCTTGTAGTCCGAGAAAGGTGCGAACACCTGCGTGCCGTAGCTGGTGATCACGTCGGCGGCGATGTGCAGCACCAGCGCCATGAACGCGAGGGGCCACAGCGCGCGCCAGCCGAAGCGTTGCGCGCCCCGTGTTCCGAACAGGAGGCTGCAAACCACGGCGATGAACACCGCCCAGAGCGGCGCCAGCAGCAACGAATGGGTGAGGCCGCGGTGCAGGTTGATGAAGGTGAGCGGATCCACCAGCCATTGCAGCACCACGTCGCTGTCGGGGAAGGCGGCCGCGAGAAAGCCGATGGTCGCGGCATGGGCAGGCGGCGCATGGCGCGTGCCCTGAATGGCCCGCCCCAGCACGGCGCCGCTGATGGCATGCGTCAGCGTATCCATGGTTCAAGCATGGCCTGAGTTGGAACGGGAACTGCCTCAGGCCGCAGCCGCGGAGGCCGCCTTGCCGGCGCGTATGAGGCCGCCCAGGCCCGCGCCTTCGAGGATCCCACTGAGGTACTCGCGCACCTCGCGCGGCCCGTTCAGGCGCAGCACGCGCTTCACGGCGGCCTTGGCCTCCGACTGCCGCAGCGTGCGGATCATCCACTTCACGCGCAACAGGCTCGCGGCGCTCATGCTCAGCGAATCCACGCCCAGGCCGAGCAACACCACCGCGGCCACCGGATCGCCCGCCATTTCGCCGCACACGCTCACCGGCTTGTGATGCCGGTGCGCCGTCTCCACCACCTGCTTGATGGCGCGGATCACCGCCGGGTGCAGGGAATCGTACAGGTCCGCCACGCGCGAGTTGTTGCGATCCACCGCCAGCAGGTATTGCGTGAGGTCGTTGGTGCCGATGGAGAAGAAGTCCACGCGCCTGGCCAGCGCCCCGATCTGGTAAACCGCCGAGGGTACTTCCACCATCACGCCGACTTCCGGCATCTCCACCGCGTGGCCTTCCTCGACCAGTTCGTTCTTCGCACGCTTCACCAGCGCGAGCGCCTCATCCACCTCGACCACGGTGCTCACCATGGGCAACAGCAGCTTGAGATTGTTCAGGCCCACGCTCGCGCGCAGCATGGCGCGGATCTGGGCGAGGAAGATTTCCGGGTGGTCGAGGCAGATGCGGATGCCGCGCCAGCCGAGAAACGGGTTGTCCTCCGTGATGGGGAAGTAAGGCAGGCCCTTGTCGCCGCCCACGTCCAGGGTGCGCATGGTCACCGGGCGCGGATGGAAGGACTCCAGCACCTGGCGATAGACCTGGTACTGATCCTCCTCGCCCGGGAAGCGATCGCGGATCATGAAGGGGAATTCGGTGCGATACAGCCCCACGCCTTCGGCGCCGCTCTTGAGCGAGGGCGTGGTGTCGGAGAGCAGGCCGGTGTTGGCGTACAGCGGCACGCGCACGCCGTCGGGCGTCACCGACACCAGATGGCGCAATTCCAGCAGGCCCGCGGAAAGCTCCGCCTCCTCGCGCTGCAGGCGCTGGTATTCCTTGCGCACCTGCGCCGAAGGCGAGACGTAGACGCGGCCGCTGTGACCGTCGGCGATGATCTCGCGGCCGTCCACGCGCGCCACCGGCAGGTCGGTGCACCCCATGACGGCGGGCACGCCCAGGGCGCGCGCCAGGATGGCGGTGTGCGAAGTACGCGAACCGCGCACCGACACCACGCCCGCCAGCCGCTTGGGTGGCACTTCGGCGAGCATGGACGCGGTGATCTCGTCGCCCACCAGCACGGTCTTCTTGGGGAATTCACGCCGCTCGGGTTCTTCCTCGCGCAGGCGCAGGAGGATGCGGCGGCCCAGGTCGCGTACGTCCTGCGCGCGCTCGCGCAGGTAAGGGTCTTCCATGAGTTCGAAGGTGCGCACGTGTTCCTGGATGGTTTCGCGCAGCGCACCCGGCGCCCAGTTGCCCGCCTGGATGCGATCGAGCGTCACCTCCACCAAGCTGTCGCTGTCCAGCATGAGCAGATAGGCATCGAACAGGGCGCGATCGCCCGCCGGGATCGCCGGGCCGATGCGGCCGATCATCTCGCTCACGTCGTTGCGCACGGCGACGATGGCCTTGCGAAAACGCTCCTGTTCCGCAGCCACGTCCTGCACCGGGCGATCGGGAACGCTTTCCACGGCGGCCTGGCCGGACATCACCACGGCGGTGCCGATGGCCACGCCGGGCGCGCCCGGCTGGCCCAGCAGTGCGCGTCCATCCATGGGCCGCTGCTGCAGGCCGTCGATGCCGCCGCTCGCCTCGGCGTGGGCAATGGCGCCCGCCAGTTGCGCGGCAATGGTGATGAGGAAAGTGACCTGTTCGTCGTTGAAGCGGCTCTCCGCGTGCTGCTGCACCACGAGCACACCGAGCACCTGACGGTGATGGATGATGGGCACGCCCAGGAAGGCGTGGTAGCGCTCTTCGCCGGTCTCCGGGAAGTAGCGGTAGCGCGGGTGCGCGGGGGCGTCGTCCAGGTTGATGGGTTCGGCGCGCTCCGCCACCAGGCCTACGAGGCCCTCGCTGGTATCGAGCCGCACCAGGCCGACGGATTCCGGATGCAGGCCCTCGGTGGCCATGAGCACCAGCTGGCCGGAGTGCTGATCGGTGAGATACACCGAGCAGACGTCGACGCACATGGCGTCCTTGACCCGGTGAACGATGATTTCAAGCGCCTGGTCGAGACCACGCGCAGCGCTGACTTCCTGGACGATGCTGCGAAGGGGATTGAGCACAAAAGATCCGGTGATCCGCTCCTGCGTCAAATGGCGCCGCGGCGACCGGAAGATACACCGCAGGGCTGCTCGTTGAACAACAGAGGTTCGAGTTCGCGCAGCGCGCGTTCGTAAACCTTGCGTTTGAAGAAGACGATTTCCTCGAGCGGGTGCCAGTAATCGACCCAGCGCCAGGCGTCGAACTCGGGGTTTTCGGTGGTGTCCAGCCGCACCCTGTTCTCGTCCCCCACCAGACGCAGCATATACCAACGCTGCTTCTGGCCGATGCAAACGGGTTTGCGATCGTGACGCACCAGCCGCCGGGGCAGGCGGTAACGCAGCCAGCCGCGGGTGCAGCCGACGATTTCCACGTCACCGGGACCGAGGCCGATCTCCTCCTTGAGTTCGCGATAGACCGCCTGTTCCGGGGTCTCGTTGCGGAGGATGCCGCCCTGGGGGAACTGCCAGGCGTTCTGGCCGACGCGACGGGCCCATAGCACCTCCCCCGACCGGTTGGTCAGGATGATGCCCACATTCGCCCGATATCCGTCTGGATCAATCACTTGCGCCCCCCGAACTGGCTCCGATTGTTCCACAAACTGCGTAGCTTGGGCAAACGCGCAGTTGAGGGAACCCCGGATTTTCCGCTCCCCCGTTTCGATGGAGTGAGCGGGCGTTCGGTTCCTTTAACCGGTATCCTATGGCGCTTCCGGCGAACCGTGGATCCCGCGACTTGAGACTGGCCATTTTTGACCTCGACAACACGCTGCTCGGCGGCGACAGCGACTACCTGTGGGGCCGCTTCCTGGTGGAACAGGGCCTCGTGGACGGCGACTGGCACGCCCGCGAGAACGAGCGCTTCTATCAAGAATATAAGGCGGGCACGCTGGACATTTTCGAGTACCAGCGCTTCGCCCTGGGTCCGGTGGCCGGCCGCACCCCGGAGGAAGTGGGCCGTTGGCACCAGCGCTTCATGGCCGAAAAGATCGTCCCCGTGATGCTGCCCGCCGCGCGCGAGCTGCTGGCGCGCCATCGCAAGGCCGGGGATTTCCTGCTCATCATCACCGCCACCAGCCGGGTGGTCACCGGGCCCATTGCGGAGGCCTTCGGGGTGGACCACATGCTCGCCACCGAGGCGGAGCTGGTGCACGGGCGCTACACCGGCAACATGGTCGACGTGCCCTGCTTCCAGGACGGCAAGGTGAAGCGCCTGGAGCGTTGGCTCGCGACCACGGGCTTCAACCTGGCGGGTGCCTGGTTCTACAGCGATTCCCATAACGACCTGCCGCTGCTGGAGCGGGTGGACAACCCCGTGGCGGTGGACCCGGACGACACCCTGCTCGACCACGCCCGCGCCAAGGGCTGGCCGGTGATCAGCCTGCGCGGGCAGGACTTCGGCGCCGTCGGGAACGGCTAGACCTTGTCCCTGTGCTGCAACGCGGAGGGCGCGGAGACGCAGAGGACGCGGAGATTCTGGATGTGAACAGCTCTGCAAGCTTTGCAGCCCGGCGGCCCTGGATGGGGCTGTTTGCATGACACCGCGCCTGACAGCCTCTGCACTGCTGCCCCTGCTCGCCCTGTTGGCGCTGGGGAGCCTGCTCGCGGCGCTGGCCGCGGGCAGCGTCGCCCTCTCCCCCGCCGAGCTGTTCGCCGCCCTGGGCGGCGAGCCGGGCCTCGCCCGTGACGTGGTGCTGGAACTGCGCCTGCCGCGCGCCCTCACCGCCTTCGCCGTGGGGGGCCTGCTGGCCCTGGCCGGGGCGCTCATGCAGGTGCTGCTCGGCAATCCCCTGGCCGACCCTTACGTCCTGGGCGTCTCCGGCGGCGCGGCCGTGGGCGCCCTGCTCGCCCTGCTGCTGGGTCTGGCCGGCGTCACCGTCACCGCCGGCGCCTTCTTCGGCGCGCTCGTCTCCATCGTGCTCGTGTTCGGCCTGGCCCACAGCCGGGGTGAACGTTCACCCACGCGGCTGTTACTCACCGGCGTGGTGATGGCCGCGGGCTGGGGCGCGGGCATCAACCTGCTGCTCACCCTCGCCCCCGACGCGCCCCTGCGCGGCATGCTGTTCTGGCTCATGGGCGACCTGTCCCAGGCGGGCTTCCCGGGCGCCGGCCTCGCCGTGCTGGCGGTGGGTGTCGCCGCCACCCTGCCCTTCGCCCGCGACCTGAACCTGCTGGCCCGCGGCGAGCTGCAGGCCGGCGCCCTGGGTGTGAGCGTGGGCCGGCTGCGCCTGCACCTGTATCTGGTCGCCTCCCTGCTCACCGCCGCCGCCGTGACCCTGGGCGGCAGCATCGGCTTCGTGGGCCTCATCATCCCCCACCTGCTGCGCCTGCTGGCGGGCAGCGATCACCGCATGCTGCTGCCCGCCAGCGTGCTGGCCGGCGGCGCCCTGCTCACCGCCGCCGACACCCTGGCGCGCACCGCGCTCGCGCCGCAGCAACTGCCCGTGGGCGTGCTCACGGCGCTGCTGGGCGTGCCCGTGTTCCTGTACCTGCTGACGCGGAGCGGGCGATGAGTACCCTGCATGCGGAAGGTCTCAGCCTCGCGGTGGCGGGTCGCACCCTGTGCGCGGACCTCGACCTCGCCTTCGCACCGGGCGAGTGCTGGGCCCTGCTCGGCCAGAACGGCGCCGGCAAGACCACCCTGTTGCACACCCTTGCCGGCCTGCGCGAGCCGCAGGCCGGGCGCGTGTATTACGACGGCCGCCCCCTGTCCCAATGGCGCCGCCGCGCCCTCGCCCGTTACCTCGGGCTCCTGCCCCAGGACAACGCCGACCCCTTCCCCGCCACGGTCCTGGAAACCGCCCTGCTCGGCCGTCATCCCCACCAGGGACTGTGGGCCGCCGACAGCAGCGAAGACAGGGCCCTGGCGCGCGCCGCCCTGGCCGCGGTGGACATGGCGGAACTGGAAGCGCGCAGCGTGGCCCGGCTCTCGGGTGGCGAGCGCCGCCGCCTGGCCGTCGCCACCCTGCTCACCCAGGACCCGGCGGTACTGCTGCTGGACGAGCCCATCAACCATCTCGACCTGCGCCACGGCGTGGGCGTGCTGACCAGGTTCCGCGCCCTCGCCGACAGCGGCCGCAGCGTGATCATGTCCCTGCACGACCCGGGCCTCGCCGCGCGCTGGTGCGACCGTGTGCTGCTCCTCTACGGCGACGGGCGCTGGGCCGCGGGGACGACGGCGGAGATGTTGACGGAGGAAAACCTGGGGGCGTTGTACGGCCACCCGGTCAGGGCCGTGGCGGGGCCTTACGGGCCGGTGTTTGTTCCCGCGGACCATTAGGCGGCGGGCAGCCTTGGTTTTTCGATCCGCCGGTATTTGGTTCCTCTTCCGTGACTGTCAGGACCAATCTCCTCGGGAAGAACGGCAACAAGACCTCGTAGGGCTGTCTCGGACAAGCGCGGGCAGTCGTGAGCGGAAGCTCGCTCCCACGGATGCAGGTGGTGCATCGTCGCCGTAGGAGCGGCCTCAGGCCTCGATGGTTTTCAACCGCCGCGGTAGCAATGGAAATCGCGGGCTGAGCCCGCTCCTACGAGGTTTCGATTTAACGCTCGGGGCGCAGCGGCGGTTCGCCTTCGACCCAGCGCACCAGTTCCTCCCACAGCAGCAGGTCGCGGCGGTGGGCCTTGGGGAGTTCGCTGATGGAGATGCCGGCCTCGGCGGCCATGACGTAGTTTTCGGAGTCGCGCAGGCGCGTGACGAAGGGGATGGACAGCGTGGACAGGAAGCGCTGCAGGTTCTGGAAGGCGTGGGAGTTTTCCTTGACGCGGTTCGCCACCACGCCCACCTGCACCGAGCGGGCGCGCACCTTGCCGGTGAGCAGCAGTTCCTGGATGAAGCGCGCGGCGGCATGGATGTCGATGGCCGAGGGCATGACGGGGATGATGATGACGTCCACGTCGCGCACCAGGTCGGCCAGTTCGAGCCCGTGGATGCCGGCGGGCACGTCGAGGATCACGCGTTCGGTGCCGACGGGCAGGCGCAGGGCGAAGGTGCGGGTCACGCCCGCGCCGGCAGGCCGGTGGGCGGCCACGCCGTGAATGGGCGGCGCGTTCCGGCGCAGGCTCAGCCACTGCATGCTGGAACCCTGCGGGTCGTAGTCCAGCAGCGCGGTCATGCGCCCGCGCGCGGCGAGAGAGCCCGCCAGGTTGGTGGCGATGGTGGTCTTGCCACAGCCGCCCTTGCCGTTGGCCACCAGGATACGCCGCGGGCGCACCGCCACCGCCGGGCGCGCGACCGGCGGCGCGACGGCAGCGGGCTCCGTGCCGCTGTCGGCGGGCTTGTTCTTCCACAAGAACATCGGCGTATCGAACATGGGACTTCCGGTGTTTTCGCTATGGTACCCGCGGCCGCGGCGCGACGTCACGCGCGGGCACTCGCCCGGCACCCTGACGATTTTCGCCAAGCAGGGCACGGGAGTCGCTATAAGCCAGTCACAATTTCCGTGAGCATCCGCTCACGGAATCGGGATCATTTTTCGATGGTGTAGAGGATGTCGGCACTGGCGCGGGTGCCGCTCTGGGCCTCCAGGGTCCAATGTTCGGACAAGCGATAGCGCACGCGCAGGGAATCCTGGGCCTGGAACAGGCCCACCGCGTATTGCACGTAAAGCCGCGGCGACAGGTACTTGCCCAGCACCAGCGCCGCCTCCTGGCGCTGGGTGCTGGCCTCCACCTGCACCACGTCCACGCCGAATTCGCCGGCGATGTCCTCGGCGATACGCGTGCCGCCCGCCAGCCCGAGGGAGACGGCGGCGCGCTGCAACAGGTCCGCCTCCTCGCGGGTGGCGTCGTCGATGGGCCGGCCCAGCACCAGCCAGGCGAGGATCTGGCTGTCGTCCATGGGCGGTTCGGAATACAGCCGCACGTCGGGGCTGCGCAGGCGGCCCGTGGCCATGATGCCCACGGTGACGTCCTCCTCCTGGCGCACGGCGCGGAAGTCGATGCCCGGGTTGCCGAGCGGCGCGTTGGTGTAGATGAGCCGGCCCTGGGCGATGGTGAGGCTCTGGCCGTAGGCCTCGTACTTGCCGTCGAGCACGTTCACCTCGCCGCGGGCGGTGGTCACGCCGCGCAGCGGTTCGACCACCGTGATGGCGCCGCCCAGCCGCCCCTCCAGCCCATAACCCGCGATGTGCACCGCGTCGCCGAACACCACCTCCACCTCGGTGACCACCTGCCAGCGGCGGCGGGCCACCTCCACCTCCTCGCGGCCGTCGACCACTACCACGTCCGACGAGGCCTGCACCGGCGCGCTCACGTCCTCGATGGCCACCCGCGCCTTCGGTATCACCACCCGCCCGGTGACACGAATGATCTCGTCCCCGACACGAATGGCCAGATCGGGGTTGGCGAGGGCCTCGGCCACGGGCAGGCGCACCACCTGGAAGTCCTCGCCGCGCACGCGCAGGTCGGCCTCCCAGCCCTGCGCGTCGCGCCCGGCGCTGCCCGTGATCTCCACCCGGCCCGGGCCCGAGCGCGCGGCCAGGTCGAGCTGCATGCGGCCGGCGGCATCGCCCCTGGCGAACAGACGCAGGTCCGCCAGCTCGATGCCGAGCAGGGGAATGGCGATGGTGCTGCCCTCCAGGGCCGCGCTGCCCGCGGCCACCGGCTGCGCCAGGGTGCCATGCAGGGCCAGATCGGCTTCCAGGCGGCCGTCCGGGATGATCACCTCGGGCACGAACAGCGACACCCAGACCAGTTGGCCGAGGGAGGCCCGGGCGCGGCCTTCCAGGGACAGGGCGCCGTCCAGCGGCATGCCCGGGCGCCAGTCCGGGACGCGCGCCTCGGCGCGGGCGAAGTCGCCGCTTTCCAGGTCCAGGGCGGCGCTCACGCGCAGGCCCTCGCCGTCGCCCTGCGCCTCCAGGACCATCCGGCGGTAGTTGGTGGTGAAGACCTCGTCATCCGGCAGTTCCAGGCGCAAGCCGCCGTCCACCGCGCGCAGGTCCGAACGCAGGCGGCGCAGGCCGTCGCGCCAGGCGAAATCCAGGCGCCCGCTCAGCGTGCCGCTCACGCTCAGGTCGTCGCGCGGCAGCAGCGGATTGAACACGCCCACGGGCACGCCCTCGACCCGGGCCTGCGCCTCCACGCCCTGCCCGCCTGCGGCGCCGCCCAGGCACAGGCGCGCCGGGTCCTGGCGCCAGCAGGCCTCGCCCAGCCGCGCCCCGTCCGCCGCGACGCGCAGGGGCGTGGGCGATTCCAGTTCCCACGGCCCGGTCTCGCCCTGCCAGCGACCGTCGCGCAGCCGGCCTTCCCAGACGCCGGCGCCGTAGCGCCCGTCGGCCTCCAGGGTGAGCCGGCCCGGGGCGAGCGACAGTGCGAGGGTGAGCCTGTGGTCCGCGGACGTGCCCGCGCCGGAGAGCGTGAGGCCGTCCGCATGGAATCCCTCCGCGTCGACGGCGCGGGCGGAGAGGTCCAGGGTCGAGGGACGGGCGCCGCCCAGGTCCAGGTCCAGCGCCGCCCGCAGCTCGGCCACTTGCCGGTCCTGCCATTGCAGGCCGCGGCCCTGCGCCTTCAGGACCAGCCGGGGGGCGGAAGGGGAACCGTGGACGCTGCCGTCGGCCTCCAGCGCGCCGTGAAGCCGGGGAAGCAACTGGTTCAGCTCCCTGGCGCGCAGGCCGAAGCGGAGCTCCCAGGTGTCCGCCAGCGAACCGGATGCAATGAGCCGGGCCTCGCCGCTGGTGAGCGCCAGCTCACCAAGGCGCAACTCACCCGGGGACCAGGTCAGCCGCGCCCGGCCGCCGAGGGCATGGCCGCGCAGTTCGCCGCCCAGGGAGCGCAGGTCCACCCGCACCTCGCGCATCGCCTCCGACCATTCGCCCGCCAGCGCCAGCTCGCCGTCCATCCGGCCGGGCCAGGCCGGCGCCAGGGTGGCGGGGTTCAGATCGGCCAGGGACAGGCCGGCCTCGAAACGCAGGGCCTCGGCCCACTCCACCCTGCCCGTGCCCTGGAGCACGCCGCCGAGCCAGTCCGCGCGCAGGCGCTCCAGCGTCAGGCGCCGGGTGTCGCCGCGGCCGCTCAGGGTGAGGCGCCCGGGCGGCTGGCCGACCTGCTCCAGTCCGGCCTCGCCCGTCAGGGTGTAGGCGTCCGGGGTGCCGCGCACGGTGAGCGTGCCGGCGCGGCTGCGGGTGGTGGGGTTTTGGAGCGGCCAGCCCAGCTCCAGCCAGGCGAGGGACAGCTCGGCCCGGGCCTGCTCGCCGAAGGTTAGCGCACCACTCCCTTCCACGCGGGCGGGACCGTCCCGGTGGGCAAGCACGAGGCGCGGCAACAGCCAGCCGGCCTCGCCGTGACTCACGCTCACCTCGGCGTGCCAGTTACCGGCCTCGGGATCGGTCAGGTCCAGCGCCCCGTCCAGTTGCAGTTCCCCGCCGGTGCCGCGCCCCTCCAGTTCGCCGGCAAGCCGAAGCCGGCGCCAGTCCGGGTTCAGATCCGCCAGCGCGCCCTGCTCCAGTCGCAGACGGGCCTGCCATTGGAGCACCTCGCGCCAGGCCAGCGTGCCTTGCAGACCGGCTTGCCAGGGCGAGCGCAGGTGCTGGTCGAGCGTGGGGCTGGCGAATACGCCGCCCACCGTGCCCTCGCCTTCCAAAGGCGCCATGTCGGGCAGTTGCACGCGCCAGGTGGTTTCGAGTTCCACCGCATCGTCGTCGTTGAGCCCCAGGCGGCCCGACACCGCGAGTCGGCCCTGCGGGTGATCCAGCGCGGCGTGCTTCACGCGCAGGGAAAGGTCGTGATGCAGCACGGCGTCCAGGGTCACGTCACTGGGCGCGAGCAGCACTTCGCCCGCAGGGTCGATCACCGAAAGGACTTGCACACGGCCCTTCAACGCCACGGCGGCGATGGGCAGCAAGGGCGGCCCGCCGTCGGGGGCGGGCTCAACGGCAGGGCGGTCCTTGAGTTCCACGGACACGTCACGGGCCTCGAAGGGATCGATGACCAGGCGGGCGCGCAACAGGCCGAGCGGTTGCCAGTCGAGGCTGGCCTCGGCGGCGCTGACGCGCGCCGCGGGCGTGTCGATCACCAGGTCTTCAGCGCGCACCGGGCCAATGAGGCGGCCGCGCCATTGCGCGGCGGAGAGCCGGACGCCGTCCATGGCATCCACCCGCGCCACCACGTAACGCAGCCCAGCCTCGGTGGCGAGCAGCCAGACGCCGGGCACCAGGACGAGCGCCACGGCCACGGCGAGGACCACCCATAGCAGACGCTTGAGACGCGCGCGGCCGTTCATCAGAGGTCCGGGCCGATGGACAGGTGGAGCCGCCACGGCGTGTCCTCCTCGCTGACCGCCCAGGCCACGTCCAGGCGTATGAGGCCGAAGGGCAGGCGCAGGCGCACGCCGCCGCCGGTGCCCTGGTGCAAGGTGTAATCGTCGAAGGAATTGAAGGCGTTGCCCACGTCGGTGAAAACGGCCGCGCCCCAGCGCTCGGTGAAATAGCGGTCGTATTCGATGCTGCCCACCAGCAGATGCTGGCCGCCCTCCACGTCGCCCTCGGCGTTTTCGGGGCCGAGGGACTGGTAGGCGAAGCCGCGCACGCTCTGGTCGCCGCCGGCGAAAAAGCGCAGCGAGACGGGCACCACGTCGAAGTCGGTGACGTAGCTGGTGGCCACGTCGAAGCGCACGATGCCGCGCCCGCCGAGCAGTTCATGGACGCCCTTGGCAGCGAGCCGGCCCTGCAACAGGTTGGTGGACGACGAGAACTCCTCCGACGCCACGCGGCCTTCGACAATCGCACGCCAGCCGCGCCGCGGGAACAGGCGGTCGTCGGCCTCCACGCGCTGGAAGGACAGGCTCGGATAGATCATGGTCGAGCGTTCCACCACGTCGGCCACTTCGAAGGTCTCGTCCTGGTAGTTGAGGGCGCCGGTGCGCAGCCAGTTGTTGCTCAGCAGGCGCGTGACGTTCACGCCGAAGGTGCTGGTGTCGCGCACGGAGGTGTCGGTGTCCTCGTGTTCGCGCCCGCCGGTGAAGCCGAGAAAATCGGTGTTGGGC
>JBFXES010000048.1:0-17222 GCA_050179875.1 Thiohalomonadaceae bacterium | reverse complement strand
AGTTTTCCGAGAAGGCGTACAGCAGGCCGAAGGTGAGCTGGTTGTGGTGGTACTTGCGGTGCACCGGCTCGCGGTGCATGTACTCCAGGGTGTCGTTCATCCAGCCCATGTTCCACTTCATGGAGAAGCCCAGGCCGCCGCCGTCCACCGGGCGGGACACCATGGGCCAGGCGGTGGATTCCTCCGCGATCACCAGCGCGCCCGGGAACAGTTCGTGCACCACGGTGTTGAGGTGGCGCAGGAAGGCGATGGCCTCCAGGTTCTCGCGCCCGCCGTGGACGTTGGGCACCCAGTCGCTGTGGTCGCGGGAGTAATCGAGATACAGCATGGAGGCGACCGCGTCCACGCGCAGGCCGTCGAAGTGGAATTCCTCCAGCCAGTGCACCGCGCTGGAGATGAGGAAGCTGCACACCTCCGCGCGGCCGTAGTTGAAAATGAGCGTGCCCCAGTCGCGGTGCTCGCCGCGGCGCGGGTCCTCGTGTTCGTACAGCGGGCTGCCGTCGAAGCGGGCGAGGGCGAAGGCGTCGCGCGGGAAATGGGCCGGCACCCAGTCGAGCAGCACGCCGATGCCGTTCTGGTGGCAGTAGTCCACCAGGTAGCGCAGCCCGTCCGGGTCGCCGAAGCGGCTGGTGGGGGCGAAATAGCCGGTGGTCTGGTAGCCCCAGGAGCCGTCCAGCGGGTGCTCGGTGATCGGCAGGAGTTCGATGTGCGTGAACTCCAGGGTCTTCACGTACTCCACCAGGCGATGGGCCAGTTCGCGGTAATCGAGGAACTGGCCATGGTTGTCGCGTTGCCAGGAACCGAGGTGCACCTCGTAGATGCTCATGGGCGCGTGCAGCCAGTCCTGGGCGGCCCGCGCGCGCAGCCAGGCGTCGTCGCGCCACTGGTAGTCCGGGCGGGGCGGAACGCGGGCGGCCGTGCTCGGACGCTGCTCGAACCAGCGCCCGTAGGGGTCGGTCTTGACCGCCACCGCGCCGGATTGGCGGTGGCGCAGTTCGAACTTGTACAACTGCCCGGGGGCCAGGCCCGGGATGAACAGCTCCCAGATGCCGCTGCCGCCGCGGCAGCGCATGGGATGGCAGCGGCCGTCCCAGCGGTTGAAATCGCCCACCACGCTCACCCGTTCCGCATTGGGCGCCCAGGTGGCGAACAGCACGCCGTCGACGCCGTCTATACTCATGGTTCGCGCGCCCAGGAAGCGGTAGCTGTGGCGATGCCGCCCTTCGGCGAACAGGTGGATGTCCAGATCGCCCACCTGCGGGGGGAAGCAGTAGGGGTCGTAGAACTCCCAGGTGTGGCCATGGCCGTCCTGCGCCTCCAGCCGGTAGCGCAAGGGCACGTCCTCGGCCGCGCCGTGCCATTCGAACAGGTCGGAGTGGTGCAGGCGCTGCATGGGAAGCCGGCCCCGAGTGCCGTGGATGAGGACCGAGGCCACCCCCGGAATGAGTGCTCGCACCACCACGCCGTTGCCGTGCGGGTGTCGCCCGAGGAACTGGAAGGGATCGTGATGACGGGCCTCGATGAGCCGTTGCAGAGGTTCGGATGGGGAAATCAGCGCGTTCACAGCCGCCTCGCCATTACGGGTGTTTCCGGACACTGGTCTGCTCGCAAAATACCATCTATAACCCGTTAGTCAAAAATTACGCGCACGGATAAGATGAAGGCCTATTCGGCGCAGTGACGCCTGCCAGGAGGAGAAGGGAATAGCTATGCCTTTGACCAAGACGTCCCGTTTCGTCAGCCGTCTCACCCGCGACACGCTTGCCCTGATACTCGCCGGCGGCAGTGGCACCCGCCTCAAGGGACTCACGCAATGGCGTTCCAAACCGGCCGTACAATTCGGCGGCAAGTTCCGCATCATCGACTTTCCCCTCTCCAATTGCATCAATTCGGGTATCCGCCGCATCGGCATTCTTACCCAGTACAAGTCCCACTCCCTCATCCGCCACGTGCAGCAGGGCTGGAGTTTCCTGCGCGCGGAACTGGGCGAGTTCGTGGAACTGCTGCCCGCCCAGCAGCGCATCGACGCCTGCTGGTATGCCGGCACCGCTGACGCCATTTACCAGAACCTGGACATTATCCGCTCCCACAGCCCGGAATACGTACTGATTCTTGCCGGCGACCACATTTATCAGATGGACTACGGTCCCATGCTGGCCTACCACGTGGAGCGCGACGCCGACATCACCATCGGCTGCCTGGAGGTGCCGGTGGCGGATGCGCGCTCCTTCGGCGTCATGAAGGTGGACGACCAATGGAATATTACCGGCTTCCTGGAGAAGCCGTCCCACCCCGAATCCCTGCCGGGCAAGCCGGGCGTGGCCCTGGCCTCCATGGGGATCTACGTGTTCAATACGGAATTCCTCTACGACCGCCTCATCGAGGACGCGGACAATGCCCGCTCGTCCCGCGACTTCGGCAAGGACGTGATCCCCTGGGTCATCGAACGTTACAAGGCCGTGGCCTATCCGTTCCGTGAACCGCATACCGGCGAGCAGGCCTACTGGCGCGACGTGGGAACGGTGGACGCCTATTGGGCGGCCAACATGGAGCTCATCGGCGTCACGCCCGAACTGAACCTCTACAACACCGACTGGCCCATCTGGACCTATCAGGAGCAACTGCCGCCCGCCAAGTTCGTGTTCGACGACGATGACCGGCGCGGCATGGCGGTGGATTCCATGGTCTCCGGCGGCTGCATCATCTCCGGCGCCTACGTACGCCATTCGCTGCTGTTCTCCAACGTGTGCGTCAATTCCTTCTCGGAGGTGTACGACTCGGTGGTGCTGCCGAACGTCACCATCGGCCAGCGCTGCCGTATCCGCAAGGCAGTGATTGACAAGGGTTGCATCATCCCGGACGGCATGGTCATCGGAGAAAGCCCCGAAGAGGATGCGCGCCGCTTCCACGTCACCGAGGGCGGCGTGGTACTGGTATGCCCGGAAATGCTCGGTCAGGATCTGCACCATGTCCGATGACGGTCGCCTGCCGGTCATCCTGTGCTGGCACATGCACCAGCCCTACTATCAGGACAGGGAGGGTGGCTATTATCAGTTGCCGTGGACCTACCTGCACGCCATCAAGGACTACGTGGACATGGCGGCGATCATCGAGGAGGTGCCCGATGCGCGCGCGGTGGTGAACTTCGCGCCCATCCTGCTCGAACAGATCGACGATTATGCGCGGCAGGTGCGCGGGTTCCTCAACGAGGGGACCGTCATCCGCGACCACATGCTCGCAGCGCTGGTGATGCCGGCGCTGCCCACCGATCCGGAGCGCCGCGCCACGCTCATGAAGTCCTGCTTGCGCGCCAACCGCAAGCGCCTCATCGAGCGTTTTCCCAACTACCGCGTGCTGGCCGAACTCGCCGACTGCATCGGCGACCACATCCAGGCGGTGCTGTACTTCGACGAGCAGTTCCTGGTTGACCTCGTGGTCTGGTATCACCTCGCCTGGCTCGGCGAGACCGTGCGCAAGGACTCGAGGGTCCAGGCGCTGATCGCCAAGGGGCAGGCCTACACCCAGCACGATCGCCGCCTGCTGCTCGAAGTGATCGGCGAGCTGCTGGAGGGCGTGCTGCCGCGCTACCGGCGCCTGGCGGAAGCGGGCCGCATCGAACTCTCGGTCACGCCCTACGCCCATCCCATCCTGCCGTTGCTCATCGACATCCAGTCCGCGCGCGAGGCCATGCCCGAGGTGACGCTGCCGCTCATCAGCGAGTATCCGGGCGGCACCGAGCGGGCGCGCTGGCACGTGGAGGAAGGCCTGCGCGTGTTCGAGAGCTACTTCGGCTTCCGGCCCAAGGGTTGCTGGCCCGCGGAAGGCAGCGTCAGCACCCCGGCCCTCAAGCTGCTGGGCGAGGCCGGCTTTGCCTGGGCGGCCACCGGCGGCGGCGTGCTGCGCAACAGCCTGCACAAGTCCGGGCTCGACGGTCAGCAGTGCATCCACCGCGCCTATCGCGCGACCGGCACGGGCATCGAGTGCTTCTTCCGCGACGACGGCCTGTCCGACCTCATCGGCTTCACCTATGCCGACTGGCATGCGGACGATGCGGTGAGCAACCTGGTGCATCACCTCGAGAACATCGCCGGCGCCTGCGCCGACCAGCAGGGCCGCGTGGTGTCCATCATCCTGGACGGCGAGAACGCCTGGGAGTACTACCCGCAGAACGGCTATCACTTCCTCACCGCGCTGTATCGCCGGCTGGCGAGCCATCCCAAACTCAGGCTCACGACCTTCAGCGATTTCCTCGCCAGCCAGCCGCCGGTGACGGAACTGCCCACGCTGGTGGCGGGCAGTTGGGTGTACGGTACGTTTTCCACCTGGATCGGCGATTGCGACAAGAACCGCGGCTGGGACCTGCTTGGCGAGGTCAAGCGCGCCTTCGACGAGGCGGTGGCCTCCGGCAGCCTCACCGGTGAACGCCTGGCGCGCGCCGAGCGCCATCTCGCCATCTGCGAGGGCTCGGATTGGTTCTGGTGGTTCGGTGACTATAATCCATCGGAATCCGTGCGCGACTTCGAACGCCTCTACCGCATGCACCTGGCCGATCTCTACCGCCTGCTCGGGAGGGAGTCTCCCGATTCGCTCACGCGTCCCATATCGCAAGGCGGCGGACGGCCGCAAATGGGCGGCGTGATGCGCCGCGGCCAGGAGTCCTGATTGGAACGCCGGCGCGCCAGCGAACACAGCCCCCTGATGCGCCGGCAGGCGGGCCTGCTGCTGCATCCCACTTCATTGCCGGGCCGCTGGGGCAACGGCGACCTCGGCGTCGAGGCCTACAACTTCATCAACTTCCTGGTGGCGGCCGGATTCAGCACCTGGCAGTTGCTGCCCCTCGGTCCGACCAACGGCGGCTCGCCCTACCAGTGTTTCTCGGCCCATGCCGGCAATCCGCAACTCATCAGCGTCGACAAGCTGCGCGAGTGGGGCTGGCTGGATCGCGATCCGCAGCCGGGCGTGGACGCGCGCCTCGAATTGGTGCGCCATGCCCACGCGCTGTTTCGCAAGCGCAACGATCCCGCCGAGGTGATGGAATTCGCGCGTTTCAAGCAGGGCAACAGCGCCTGGCTGGACGACTTCGCCCTCTATTCCACCCTGAAAACCGTTTTCGACCAGGCGGCCTGGACCGAATGGCCCGGCCCGCTGCGGGACCGTGATCCCGACGCCCTCGCCAGGGCGCACCGCGAGCACGGCATGGCCGTGGAGGACGTGCGTTTCGAACAGTTCGTGTTCTACCGCCAGTGGCACACGCTCAAGTCCTATGCCCATCAGCACGGCATCACCCTGTTCGGCGATCTGCCCATTTTCGTCGCCCATGACAGCGCCGACGTGTGGGCGCAGCGCCGCTATTTCCGCCTGGACGCGCAGGGCCGTCCCACGGTGGTCGCGGGCGTGCCGCCCGATTATTTCTCCGTCACCGGCCAGCGCTGGGGCAATCCGCACTACGACTGGGACGCCATGGCCGAGGACGGTTTCGCCTGGTGGCTGCAGCGCATGGAGAGTCAGATCGACCTGTTCGATCTGGTGCGCGTGGATCACTTCCGCGGCTTCGAGTCCTATTGGGAAGTGCCGGCCGCGGAAGCGACCGCCATCAAGGGGCGCTGGGTGAAGGCGCCGGGCGATGCGCTGTTCGAGGCCCTGCACCGCCGCTTCGATCCGCTGCCCGTGGTGGCCGAAGACCTGGGCATCATCACCGAGGAGGTGGAGGCGCTGCGCAGGAAATGGGCGCTGCCCGGCATGAAGGTGTTGCAGTTCGCCTTCGACGGCGGACCCGCCAATCCCTACCTGCCCCACCACCACGAGGAAAACTGCGTGGTGTACACGGGCACCCACGACAACAACACCACCCTCGGCTGGTATGCGGAACTGAGCCAGGCGCAGCGCGACTACGTGCTGGAATACCTCGGGCATCCCGACGCGCCCATGCCGTGGCCGCTCATCAGGGCCGCCTACCAGTCCGTCGCCTGCATGGCCGTCGTGCCCATGCAGGACATCCTCTCCCTGGGTGCCGAACATCGCATGAACACGCCCGGCACCGAAACCGGCAACTGGCGCTGGCGCTTCACCTGGGACCAGGTCCCCCCCGACCTCGCCGCCCGCCTGCGCCGCATGGCCGAGATCTACGGCCGCCTCAATCAGCGGTGAGTTTCCGAAGACGAAAGGCATTAACCACGGGGGACACGGGGAACACGGGGGAGGAAAACCTTCGGTGGTTACCTTTGGCGTGTACGAGGTGCCTCCGGGCCGCGATTGTCGTTGGAGACTGCGCTATCGCGGCCTGAGGCCGCTCCTACAGAAGAATTGATTTCCCCATGTCCCCCGTGGTCAAGCTTTCTCTTGTCTGCGGCCGTAGGTCACGTTGCCGCGCAGCGGCTACGTGGCACAGCGCGGTTCGGAAATGTCACGTAGCTTCGCAACGTGACCTACGACGCCTGAGGCCGCTCATGCAAGAGGGATGGGTTTTCCCCCCCCGTGTTCCCCGTGTCCCCCGTGGTTAAGAGCTTTTCTTCACGGCGCCGGCGGCAAAGTCAGGGTGACGAAGTAGCTGTCGCCGCCGCGGGCGATGAGCACGGGGATCGGCTTGCCGGCGGGCAGTTTTTCCACGAGGCGCTCGAATTCCTCGGGGGAGGTGACGCGGGTGTTGTCGATGCGCTGGATCACGTCGCCCTCGCGAATGCCCGCCTGGGCGGCGGGGCCGTCGCCCACGCCCAGCACCAGCACGCCCTGCATCTCCTTGGCCATGGGCGGCGGCAGCGCGCCCACGGTGATGCCCAGCCGGCCGGGCGGCGGTTGGACGGGTGTTTCGGCCTCCGGGGTCTCGGGCAACTGCTCCACGGTGATGCGGATGTCCCGCGATTTGCCGCCGCGCACGATGCCGAGGGTTGCCCGCTCGCCCGGACGGGTGCGCGCGACCAGGGGCGGCAGATCGCTGGAGCGCTCGATGGCCTTGCCGTTGTAGGCGGTAATCACGTCGCCCACCTCGATGCCCGCCTTGCCGGCCGGGCCTTCCGGCAGCACGCGGCTCACCAGTGCGCCCTGCGCCCGCTCCAGGCCGAAGGACCGGGCCAGTTCGGGCGTCACGTCCTGCACCAGCACGCCGAGCCAGCCGCGCTGCACCTTGCCGGTGGTCTTCAACTGTTCCGCCACCTCCATGGCCACGTTGATGGGGATGGCGAAGGACACACCCATGTAACCGCCGCTGTTGCTGTAGATCTGCGAGTTCACGCCAATGACCCGCCCGTCCAGATCGAACAACGGCCCGCCCGAGTTGCCCGGATTCACCGCGGCGTCGGTCTGGATGAAGGGCACGTAGGAATCGCCGGGCAGGGAGCGGCCCAGGGCGCTGATGATGCCCTGGGTGGCGGTGTGCTCCAGGCCGAAGGGTGATCCGATGGCCAGCACCCATTGGCCCACCTTGAGCTGATTGGAATTGCCGAGTTGCACCACGGGGAGCTTGTCGGCCTCCACCTTGAGCAGCGCGATGTCCGTGGGCCGGTCCACGCCCACCACCCGGGCCTTCAGCTCGCGGCGGTCCTTGAGGCCGATGGTGACCGTCTTGGCGCCCTCCAGCACGTGGGCATTGGTGAGCACGAAGCCGTTGCTGGAGATGATGAAGCCCGAGCCCATGGAGACCTCCGGGCGCATCTGCGGGCCCCGGGGCGGGATTTCAAAGAAGCGGCGGAAGTAATCGTAAAAAGGGCTGTCCTCCGGGATGGGCATCTGCCCGAAACCGCCCACGGGCGTTTCCGCGTTCACGCTCACCACCGCGGAACCGTAGCGTTCCACCAGCACGGTGAAATCGGGCTGCCCCTGGGCAATGGTCGTGCCGGCAGCCAGGGTCAGCCAGAGCACAAGCGCAGGCGCCCACTTTTGCACCGCTGCCGTCATTGCCAGTCTCCTTCCCGGGGGCTCTCCGCAAAGGCTAGAACAGAAGAAGGAACCACGGAGGCCACGGAGGCCACGGAGAAGGACAGCGCCGACAGGGATCAATAAGTGTCTGGAACCGCCGTAGGAGCCCACATCGTGGGCGAACGCCTTGAACCCCGGCGGTAATTTGAACGCATTCGCCGACGATGTCGGCTCCTGCGAGGAGAGCAGTGGGAAGAAACCACACGGGCGTTACGGAGAAACGACATCACATCTTCCCCGGGGCCTCCGTGGTTTGATCTCTTACAACCAGCCCTTGCGCTTGAAATACCAGTAGGGGGCGAGTCCCGCCAGGACCATCATGCCGATGGCGAGGGGGTAGCCGAAGGTCCATTCCAGCTCGGGCATGTGGCGGAAGTTCATGCCGTAGAGGCTGGCCACCAGGGTGGGCGGCAGGAACACCACGGCGGCGATGGAGAAGATCTTGATGATCTTGTTCTGTTCGATGGCGGTGAAGTTCTGCGTCGCGTCCATGAGGAAGTTCACCTTCTCGAACAGGAACGCGCTGTGGGGCAGCAGGGATTCCACGTCGCGCAGCATCTCGCGCACGTGGTCGGCCTGCTCGGCGTCGAGGCGGCCCTTGCGCAACAGGTAGGAGAGGGCGCGCTGGGTGTCCATGAGGCACAGGCGCACCTTGCCGTTCACGTCCTCGTGGTAGGCGAGGCGATCGATGACCTGCTCCAGGTCCGCCTCCTGGTCCTCCAGCACCATGCGGCTCACTTCCTCAAGGCCGTGGTAGAGCTGCTCCAGCACGTCGGCCAGGTCTTCCACCTTGGTCTCGAACAAGGCAAGGAAAATGGACAGCGGGTCGCGCACCAGGCCTGCCTCGCGCCGGCAGCGCAGGCGCAGCAGGCGGAATACGGGGATGTCGTGGTCGTGCAGGGTCACCAGGCGCTCGATGCCCAGGGTGAACGCCACGGTGGAGTTGCGCGGCCGGCCGTGCACGTCATGCAGGAACAGGGAGTGGATGTGCAGGCCGTCGGCATCCTCGAAGAAGCGTGCCGTGGCCTCGATCTCCTCCACCTCGTCGGGCTCGGGCAGGTGCTGGCGGTAACGGGCCTCGACCAGGGCGCGCTCCTCGTCGTCCGGGTCCACCAGGTCCACCCACACGGCGCTGTTGAGCCGCGCGTTGCTTTCCGCAGCCGGGATCTGGATGAGGCGCTGGTCGTGGAGGGCGAAGGCGGTCAGCATTGCGGCGGTCGGAACGGCGGTTCGCGTGGCCGCTAGGATAATCCAACGGCATACCCCCGGGCCAGTTTGCGGCGGTCTATACGTGTATTGAGGCCCTCCAAAGCCATGCATCAGGGAGGTGAGACATGCAGCAACACTCCCGCAGGGGCGTGCGCAGCCGGGTCACCGTCGCCGGCCACCCCATCCATCCCATGCTGGTGCCGTTCCCCATCGCCTTTCTGGTGGGCGTGCTCGCCACGGACCTGATCTATCTGTTCACCGGCGACGCCTATTGGGCGCAGTCGTCCGTGTACCTGGCCCTGGCGGGCCTGGTTACCGGTGTCGCCGCCGCGCTGGTGGGTTTCACGGACTTCGTCACCCTGCCCGAGGTGCGGCGCCATCGCATCGCCTGGGTGCACTTCATGGGCAACGCCCTGGTGCTGCTCCTGGCGCTCACGCGCACCCTGTATTCCTGGGATGCGCCGGAAGAGACGGTGCGCTGGACCGGGCTGGTGCTGTCAGCGCTCATGACCGCGCTGCTGGTGGTCACCGGATGGGCCGGGGGCGAGCTGGCCTACCGGCACAAGATCGGCGTCATCGAAGAGGACTGAGGCGCCGGACTCACTCCGGCGCGTTCATGGCCACGCCCACGTCCGCAAGGGCCTCCACGCGGGCGGTCTTGGCGGCGAAGCGCTGTTCGGGACCGAGCGAAAGCACGGGGAACGGGCCGGGCTGGGGCGAGCGGGACACGGCGTGCTCCACGCGATCGAGCAGGTATTCGCGGGAGAAGTACAAGCCCATGTGCATGAGCGCCTCGCCGACGATGGTGGCACCGTAGAGCGCGGCGCCGGCCGTCAGCACGTCGCCGTGATCGAGGCGGTGGCGCCGCAGCCACCGCGCCACCCGTTCCGTCCGTGACAAATCACTGTAGGGCGCGCTGATGAACACGCGCTTGCGCACTGCGGGCGGCAGCGCCTCGGCGAGCGGGCGCCAGGCGGCGCGCAGGTAGATGCGCGCATAGCCGTCCAGATGGGAGAGGGCGGCCGGGTCTGGCGCGTCAAGCAACACCAGCACCTTTTCACCGTCACCACGCGCTGGGAACAGCGCCTTCAGGTGGTCGGGACCCCGCACCTCGGCGGCGGCGCCGGGCAGGGTACGCGCCAGGTGCTGCGCCAGGGTGCGCGCCTCCAGCGCGATGCCTTCGGAGAAATACACGGTGTAACGGGGATCCGTGCCCGTCACCTCCGTCCACGGGAACAGGCAGGGCACGGCGTGTCCCTCGCAGAAGGGCTGGACGATGCTCCAGTCCGGCGCAACGCCGCCGAGCACGGCGAACACGGGTTGGCGCGCGTAGAGCGCCGCCAGTTGCTTGGGCCACTGGTCGGGCGCACCGCGCAATTCCCAGCGATGGAGTTGCCAGCGCCGGTAGGCGGGATAGCGCGTGGTGCGCGTCCAAGGCGCCTGCTCGGCCCGGGTGCGCTCGTGGCGCGTCCCGGCGTTTTTCTCACGCACGAAGGCCTCCAGTGCACCGGTCCAGGCGGCCGCCTGCACGGGATCGGCGTCGGGCGTGATGATGGTGGCGAAATGAACGACTTCGGCGTCGATGCCCGCCGCGGGGGTCGCGCCGAGGGTGCGCAGGTAGTCGAACAGCGGCGCCGCTTGTTCCGCCGTCATCTCGTAGCGCGGCATCAGCGGCGAGAGTGGATGCCCGGCTGCGTCGATGCCGTCGCGCAGCGCGCGCAGCAGGGTGGCATCGTCGTAGGCGGGGCGGGTGTTGCTCGCGCCTTCCCAGCCCTTGCGCCGGTACTCGCGCGGAGCGAACAGCAGCGGCGCCACCAATGGCGGCGCGAATACGCCGCCCTCGCTGGCGCCGAAACCGCTGCGCCGGTGACAGACCACGCATGCCACCAGTTCGCCCGTCAGCGGCACGTCGCCATGCACCGTGCCGCGCAACGGCTCGCCCGAGGGCAACCTGCCGAAGCGGTACATGGTTTCCCCGGGCGAGGCCGCGCACGCCGCGCCCGCGGCGAGGGCGAGCACCAGCGCGCCGCTGGCGAGCGATTTCACCGGCGCAACTGCCGGTACTCGGACACCAGATCGCCGGCGCTGGTGAAGCCGTCGAGCCGGACCCACGCGTGCGCGCCGGCAGCGCGCAGGAAAGTGACCGGCTTGTGATTCATCTTGTCGCCACGATAGGTGTCGAAGGCGCCCTGCACTTGCTTCACCTGTTCGAGGCCGCCGGTCAGGAACACCCAGTTGTCGTCGGCATCATAGCGCGCGGCGTATTCACGCAGGCGCTCGGGCGTGTCGTGGTCGGGATCGATGCTCACGGACACCAGCAGCGGTTGCTCGCCGGCGGGCAACTGGCGCCGCGCCTGGGCGAAGGTGGCGCTCTGCACGGGACAGACCGCGGTGCAACTGGTGTAGATGAAATTGAGCATCACGGGCCGCGAGCCGTCGAGCAGCGACTTGAGCGCCACCTCGCGTCCGTGGGCGTCCTGCAGGACCACGTCCGGCGGCGTGTAGTGACCCATGCCTCGCGCATATTCCGGTTTGGCCGCCGCCATGGCGAGGTGATGCGGGTGATCGTGGCGAGGCCCGGCGTGCTGGTGTTGCATCTCGCTCCAGGCAGGGGCGGTTATCAGCAACAGCGCCATGAGCGGTGCGATGCGCATGAGCTTCCTTCCGTTGGTTCCCAGCGGTTCCTGGCACCGGTGCGCACGCCGTGTGCTCCGGTGGTGTCGTTTGACGCCGTTGTGCAGGCGCCGTAGCAAAAACGTTGAGTGAGTGTAGTACAGCGCGCGTGCGTCCACGGTTTGGATGCAAGACGAAAACATAAGGAACGTAAAAAAATATTCACGAACGTCGCCGAAATATCGCGTTCCAATGCTTTTGATTTGTGACCGGGCTCACTACGATTCGTTGGTGGAAGTTCGGTGCAGTCGCCCCCTATCGAACAAGGAGAGTTCGAACCATGGTCGGAAGACTCAGGACATGGCGCCTTGCCTGGCGTCTTGGTGCTGCGCTCGCCGCATCGGTGCTGATCGCCTTCGAGGCCCAGGCATTCACGCTGCGCGTCGAAGACCCCAACGGTGTGGTCATATCCCAATACCGCTGGCTGCTGGAAGAAGACAACACCCACGACTCACGACCCTTCGTGCCCACACCCCAGGGATTGGGCGTGGACATTTCTCGCAGCCATGCGCCCGTCATCAAGTCCGGCCAGCGCAACGTGCCGCAGGCCAACATCAGCGTTCCGGATCCGAACAAGCGCTATTTCATTTCCGTGCTGCCCTCCAGCGGCGACTACGCCCTGGGCGGCGCGCCCGTGGCGCCGGGCCAGCAGGACGTGAAGGTGATCGTCCAGCCGTTGCCGTTGCCCACGGCACAGATCACCGTGGAGGTGTTCCACGACAACGGGCCCATCAACAACGTCAAGGACGCGGGTGAAGCCGGACTCGCCGGCTTCAAGGTGGTGATCAACGACACCTTCGGGCAATTGCTGCAGGACGCCTTCGGTAACCCGCTCGGCAACATCCTCACCGACGCCGAGGGCAAGGTGGTCATCAAGAACCTGGCGCCGGGCAAGTACGGCGTCACCGTCACGCCACCCCCGGGCACCAACTGGCAGCAGACCAGCACCATCGAGGGCACCAAGACCATCGACGCCTGGGTACGCGCCGGCGAGCCGGATTTCTTCATCGAGAACGGCCCGCCGGAGGCTCACGCGTTCTTCGGCTTCGTGCAGCCTTTCGTCGACAGCAGCGTGCTGATGGGCGGTGAGACCATCACAGGAAGGGTGGTGAACATGCATATGGCCCGGCCGCCGGAATTCAGTTTCTGGCCAGGCCATCCCATCCCGTCCTGCTGGGTCGGTCTCAATGAAGGCACGGGCCTCGTCGGTCGCGGCCTGTTCGCCGCCCCGTGCGCCGACGACAGCAGCTTCGCCATTCCCAACGTTCCCCCGGGCAATTACCAACTGGTCATCTGGGACGCGAACCTGGACGTGATTTTCGCTTCCCAGAACATCGAGGTGACCGACCAGGGCGAATGCCTGCCCAATCCCTCGCGCTCGTGCGACCTGGGCGACGTGGCGGTGTTCAACTGGTTTGCGCGTATCGAGAACTACGTGTTCGCCGACGTGGACGGCGACGGTTTTCCTGACGGTGCAGAGAACGGCGAGATCGGCATTCCCGAGCAGAACGTCAATCTGCGCTTCCGCGACGGCACCCTCTACCAGGCCTTCCCCACCGACATGGAGGGCTATGCGCCCTTCGACGAGGTCTTCCCCTTCTTCAAGTTCCTCGTTGCCGAAGTGGATTTCGCACGCTTCAAGGCTACGGGCGTGACGGTGGTGGTGGACGGCGGCGGTCAGGTGCAGCCGGCCCATCCCGAATTCCCGCATCTCTATCCCGACTACACGCTCAGTCCACAGCAACAGCTCGATCCCATCACCCGGGAGACGCTCGTCAATCCCAACACCGGCGATGCATTGTCACGCACCGAAATGGGCCCGGTCCTGACGCAGGCCACCCAGAACTTCCTCGGCACCACGTCCGTGATCCATTGGGGCAAGGCGCCGTACGCGCCCGGTGAAAACGGCGGCATTTCCGGCATCGTGTATTACGCCGTCACCCGCGCCGAGGACGACCCGCGCTTCGCGCAGCGGACCCGTGGGAATCCGGCATCCCGCGCGTGCAGGTGGCGCTGTACGCCGATGCCGACGATGACGGCGTCATCGACGATCACAACGGCGACGGCGCCGTGACCCTGGCGGACGTGGATAACTATCCGCTGGGCAACTTCCCCGCCGAGGAGGACGTGGACCACAACGCCAACGGCCAGCTCGATCAGGGTGACGCCCTGCAGGTTACCCACACCGACAGTTGGGACGACAACCTGCCCACCGGCTGTCCGGGCAAGGTAGGAACCCAGAATCCGTTTTACATCTACGGCAACCCCGCCATCCACGCCAGGGACTGCTTCGACGGCCTGCGCACCTACAACCAGGTCCGAAACGGCGTATTCGACGGCGGCTATGCCTTCAACGACATCCCCGCCGGCCGCTACATCGTGCAGGCGGCCGTGCCGCCGGGCTACGTGCTGGTGAAGGAAGAAGACCGCAACGTCGACTTCGGCACCACCTTCGAGCCCGCACCGCAGTTGCTGCCGCCCGTGTGCGTGGGCGATCTGCACCGCGTGCGCGCCGAACTGGTGTTGTTCCCGGGTGTCGCGTCGCCCTTCGCGCGCGAAATGCGCCCGCTGTGCGATCGCAAGAAGGTGGTCCTCAACGACGGCACCAACGCCGCCGTGGATTTCTTCATGTACACGCTGGTGCCCAAGGCGGCGCGCGGGGTCGGCTTCGTGCTGGACGACCTCGGCAACGAGTTCGACGCCAATTCGCCGGCGTTCGGCGAGAAGTACGGGCCGCCCTGGCTTCCCATCGCCGTGCGTGATTACACCGGCGTCGAGATCTCGCGCGTCTATACGGACGAGTGGGGCAATTACAACTTCCTCGTGCCTTCCACCTTCTCGGCGAACCTGCCCACCACCAGCGGCATCTCGCCCAACATGCTGCGCGTGTGCATCAACGACCCCGGCCCGATCCCTGATCCGGCCAATCCGGGCCGCGTGATCCAGGATCCGGGGTACCTGCCCCAGTACACGCGCTTCTGTTACACGTTCAACTTCATGCCGGGGACTACCACGTTCCTGGATACGCCCATCATCCCCACCGCGGCGTACACGGGTTTCTCCGACTACCCGCTCGATTGCGAGTTCGGCGACGGCACGCCCGTCATCTACTCCGTGAGCAGCGCCGAGGGCGGACCCTGGTTGCACACCGATGCGGTGAACCGACAGATAACCATCGTCGCCCAGGGCCCCACGACGGTGCCCAATCCGGAATACGACCAGGCGCTGGGCACGCCGCGCACCATCGTGCGTGACTTCGGCTTCGGAAGCGTCGAAGGCCAGGTGAAGATCGGCAATCAGGTAGTGCCGCCGGCCAATGTCCAGTGGGGCCCCGGCCAGATCGTCATCGACGTGCCGGCCGGGTTCAACTCGGGCCAGCTTACCGTCACCCGCGGCGACAACGGCCGCAGCACGGAAGTGGGCGTCACCTTGCACATCACCAACCGCGCGCCCATCCGCGTGGCTCCGGGCGGCTCCATCCAGGCGGCGATCGACGCGGCCCGCGCCGGCGATCTGATCCTGGTGTCGCCGGGCGCCTACGAGGAACGCGTGGTGATCTACAAGGCCGTCAAGCTGCAAGGATGGGGCGCCGGCAGCACCTTCATCCAGAACACCACCGACCCGCAGGGTGCACTGGATCGCTGGCGTGATCTGGTGCAGCGCCTGTTCGACCGCGGCCGCGTGGCCCTGGCGCAAGGGCAACCCGGCGGCACTGCGCTGTTGCGCACCGAGGAATCGGGCGCGATTACCGTGCTGGCACCTGCGACGGGCCTCAAGAACGTGCGCATCGACGGCTTCACCCTCACCTCCAGCGGCGGTGACACCGGCGGCGGCGTGTTCGTGAACGGCTACACCGACGGGCTCACCATCAGCAACAACCGCATCGTGAGCAATCGCGGCATCTTCGGCGGCGGCATCCGTTTCGGCCACATGGCCCTGGAAACCACGCCCGAGGCGCGCACCACCAACACCAACGTGAAGATCCGTCACAACCAGGTGATGTACAACGGTACCGGTTTCGGCGCGGGCGGCGGTATCGCCCTCTACGCTGGCACCCACAACTATGCCGTGACGAATAACTTCGTATGCGGCAACTTCTCCGCCGCAGAGGGCGGCGGCATCGGCCATCTCGGCCGGTCCGAGAACGGCCTGATCGCGAACAACCGCATCCTGTTCAACGAGTCGTTCAACCAGCTCAACACGGTGAACGGCGGTGGTGTGTTCGTGGGCGGCCTGGTGCCCTTCGGCGAGGGCAGCGGCTCGGTGACCATCGCCGCCAACGTCATCCAGGGTAACCAGGCGGGCGGCGGCGACGGCGGCGGCATTCGCGCCCAGTACGTGGACGGGCCGAACGTCACCACCACGCCGGACATCCTGCGCATCGAGAACAACGTCATCACCAACAACGTGGCCGGCATGGCCGGCGGCGGCATCTCGCTGCAGGACGCGACGCACACGGAGATCATTCACAACACCGTGGCGCACAACGATTCCACCGCCACCGCAGGCGTGGCCTTCGTCTCGCCGGGCGCTTCCGCGCCCCGTCCGGCCGGCATCGTGTCGCACAGCCACAGCAGCGCACTCGCTGCGGCCCTCGGCGCCGGTGATCCCGGCTACTCCAACCCTGTGCTCGGCAACAACATCGTCTGGCGCAACCGCTCGTTCTGGTACGACGCGGAAGCCAACGGTCTGTTGCCGGACGTGGAGGGCGGTGCGGACGAAATCGTCGCCGACCTCGCCGTCATCGGCGTGAGCGCCATGCTCGCCCCGCAGAACTGCCTGCTCACGGACGTGACCGGCTATGAAGGTGCCGGCAATGTCAGCGCCGACCCGCAGTTCGTCAACGGCTACTTCAACGGCCGCCGCAACTTCTCCGTGAGCCAGGGCGAGTTCACCACCAATCTCGGTGTGGCCATCGCCTTCGACGAAGGCGGCAACTTCATCGACGTGAGCTTCGGCCCCCTCACGCCCATCGGCGACTACCACATCCTGCCCGGCTCACCGGCACGGGATGCGGGCAGCGAGGCCTTCCGGGTGCCCCGCGACGTGGACGACGAGCGCCGCCTGCCGGCGCGACCGCTCGACCTCGGCGCGGACGAGATCAGGTGATCGACGTGGAACGCACCCGTCAACTCGCTGCGAATCCAACCCGAACCGGCGGCCCCGTGCCGCCGCAGAGGAGCAAGGACATGAATAGGAACAGTCTCAGCATGCTGGCGGCCGCACTCCTGGTGGGGGCGGCCGCCCCGGCCGGCGCGGCGGTGTACATCCAGTGCCCGGGCGACGTGGAGGTCACGGAGGTGATCGACGGCGTGCCGACCGTGGTGCGCGAGCGCAACGCGGTGCACGACCCGGACGAGACGGCGCCGCCGGGGACGAAATGCGTCCATCTCTTTGGCGGCGACGGCTTCGTCAACATGGCGGACGGG
>JBFXES010000047.1:0-17414 GCA_050179875.1 Thiohalomonadaceae bacterium | reverse complement strand
GGCGTGGGGCGAAGAAAGGGCGGGGGTGTTGCTGTATTGAACACGGTCACAGGTCACGTTGCGAAGCTACGTGACATTTTCATGCCGCGCACGTCACGTAGCCGCTGCGCGGCAACGTGACCTACGGCACTGTTCCAATCCCCCAGTGTCTCCCCGTGTCCCCCGTGTTTATTCTTCCCCGCGAGGTCTCCCCGCATTGGCCTAGACTGGCAGCAGACCACCTGGGAGGCACATGCCATGGCTGCGGAAAAGGGTCGTCCACCGGGGATGAACTGGCTCATTCCCTATCTCACCGTCTCCGATGCGGAGGCCGCTCTCGATTTCTATCATCGCGCCTTCGGTTTCGAATCCGAGGGCACGGTGCCCGATGCCCACGGGCGCATCATGCACGCCAGCATGAAATACCAGGGCGCCACGGTGATCATGTTCTCGCCGGAGGGCTCCATGGGCGAGCACGCCATGCGCACGCCAGCGCACATGGGCGTGGAACTGCCCATGAATCTCTATGTGTATTGCCCGGACGTGGATGCCCTGGCCGCCCAGGCACGGGCCGCGGGGGCGGTCATCCTGCAAGGGCCGGAGGACATGTTCTGGGGTGATCGCTGGGTGGGGTTGCGTGATCCGGATGGGTACTTCTGGTCCTTCGCTACGCACATTGGGGAGTTTGATGCGTCGAAGATGCCGAAGTGAGTAAGCGCTGCCGAGCCGCAGAGATCACGGAGTCGTAGGTCACGTTGGCGCGCAGCGGCTACGTGACATCTTCGCGCGAAGCGCCTTCCCCCGAATACCGCGACGGTGTCATGCGGGGTGGGAGCGAGCTTCCGCTCGCGATGGTCTGATGTTCCTGCCGGGCCGGAAGTCGCGAGCAGAAGCTCGCTCCCACAAGAAATCGCTGCGCGAAAGAAGGTTTCCCCTGACCAAGGTTTCTTCTTCCCCCGTGTTCGCTCTTCGGCTTCAAGGCGCTCCGCCTTCGAACTCCGCGCCGGGCCGGGCCTCGGGTCGCTCGGCGGCGCGCAGTTCGGACTTGATGTGTTCCACGTCGGCCAGGAAGGCATCGCTGAGACAATGTCGCGTGTCTTGCACCGCCGCGGCCAGCAGTTCACGGGCCAGTTCGGCAGGCTCGCGCTGCCCGGTTTTCGCCAGCGCACGCAGGTCGTCGAACAGGGCGCGGGGGAGGGGGACGGGCAGTTCGGTCAGAACGGCCTGCGCCTCCGTTTCCGGCACGGGCTGTCCCGCGCGCAGACGGGAGGCCACCGTGCCGATCTCGCCGCCCGGACAGTGGGCGGCGGCGGGGCGCAGGCGGATGCGGTTCACGAACTGCTTCTCGAACTCCAGTTTGGCGGAATGGACCCAGCGGCCCTGCCTGAGGGTGTTGATGTCCAGCGGCACCTGCGGTCCGGCGAGGCGGGCGGCGCCGGTGGCGCCCCGGTCGGCGATCCATTGCACGCGCCGGACGGCCGCGTCCACGGGCGCTTCGCCGTGGATCCGGGCCAGGATGTTGCGGGCGATGGCATCGATCTCGGCCTCGATGGAAAACACCGATTCGGGCGGCGCCACGGGCAATGGCGTGGATTCGAGCAGCGGCCGCGCCACGCAAAGGCCGGCCGCGAACACGTTGGGGTAGCCGCGGTTGGCCAGGCTGCGGTCCACCAGGATCAGCCCGTTCTCGTCCGCCAATCCGCCGGCGTCGTTCATGAACGGCTCGATGCCGCGGAAGCGCGGCCAGTAGATGCAGTAGGACGACGGTATTTCCAGGGTGTCCTGCACGAGCCCCGAGTCATCGTGACGGTTGAACTGCACGCTGCCTGCCGCGATGCGCGTGGTGGCGGCGTTGCAGTAGCACTGGATGTTCGCTCCCTCCAGCGCCTGTTCGAGCGCATGATGACGCCCCTGGCCCAGTCCCAGATGTCCCGGATAGGGTTCGGGCGTAACGAGGGTGATGGGGACCTGTGCGCGCAGGCCGCGCCGGCGCAGGTCGGTGTCGAACAGGAACGCCAGTTCGTAGAGCGGCCCGAGCACGGACGCGCCCGGCATGGCGCCGATTACCAATGGCCCCGGCTGCGTCACGAACTTGCGATAGGCCGCATGGGCCTGCACCGCCTCTTCGGCGCGCAGCACCGAATGGCAATGGCCCTGGCGCGGATCCAGTCCCGGGATCTCGTCGACGGCCCCCCGCGCGCCCGTGGCCAGCACCAGGAAGTCGTAGCGCAGCCGTGTGCGGTCACCCAGTTCCACTTCGTTTTCCGCGGGGTGCAAGTGTTGCAGTCCCGTGGGCATGAACGCGATCCGGCGTTCGCGGAGATAAGGCCCGATGGGAAAGGCGACGTCGGCAAAGCGCCGCCATCCGGCGGCTACCCATGGATTGGACGGCACGAATTCGAAATAGTCCTTGTCGGACACCACCGTGATATTCGTGTCCGCACCGAGCCTGTCCCGGATGGCGTAGGCCGCCAGCGTACCGGCGATGCCGGCGCCCGCCACGACGATCTCTACCATAGTGCCTCCCTCAGGGCCGCTGCGGGCCGCTGTCCGCATCGGTCGTCAACGGGGCGCGCGGCTTGCCCCGGCGACGCACCATTTGGTAACTGCGCATGAAGTAGGACACCACCGCAAATCCGCTCCACACGTGCACCAGCCGACTGAACGGAAACAGCAGGAACAGCGTCATGCCGGCCAGGACGTGGAGCTTGTAGATCCAGGGCGTGTCCTGGATGAGGGCCGCGGCGTCGGGGTGCAGGGTCCAGATACCGCGCGCCCACGCCGCCCAGCGCACCATCACTTCACCCACGAGGCGCTGGAGGGACGCCAGGATGCCGAGCAGCCCGAGCACGAGTATGGCCGCGAGCAACAGCAGGATGCCCTTGTCCATGGGACCGGTGTTCGCCAGCACCCGCGGTTCCGTCCAGCGCCGGTAGAGCAGCATGGAAAGACCGGCCAGGCACGTCAGCCCGGCGATGCCGCCGGTGATCATGGCAAGCAATTGCTTTCCGGGCGTGGAAAGGCCGATGCCGTGGTATACGGCAGGCGGGATCAGCAGACCTAACAGGTGACCGAAGAAGAGGAACAAAATGCCGATGTGGAAGAGATTGCTGCCCCACAGCATCAGGCGGGGCTGCACGATCTGGCTGGAATAGCTTCGCCAGGTGTATTGCTCGCGGTCGTAACGGATCCAACTGCCGAGAAAAAACACGGCAAGGCCGATGTAGGGATAAACGCCGAACAGAAGGTGATGAAGAAAATCCATTTTCAGGGACTCCTCTGCCACAAGCTGCCCATCGTGACGAGCGGCGTGCCCGCGAGCAGGGCAATGGCGTCGAACAGGGCAGCGTAGGCGCTGCTGCGGCCGGCGAGCCGTTCACGCAGCGTGGCGATCACGCCGCGATAGGGCGCCAGTTCCCGTCGCGCCTCGGCCGGCGGCAGCAACGAAAGGTATTCCAGGAACAGCGGCAGATAGTCAGGCAATTCGTTACCCGTGAGTTCCAGCCCATGGCTGCGGTAGCGATCGACCAGCGCGGATATGGCGTCGCCCCGGGATACCTCCGGCCTGTGCTGGAGCAGATACAGCGCATGGTCCGGAACACGATCGAAGGTGTCCACGTAGCGCTCCTGCAACCAGAGGCGATCGGCCGTGCCCAGTTCCTCCAGCAAAGGCGCGAGCAGGCGTGCGGCGCGCGCATGGCAGCGGCTCAAGGCGGCATGCAGGTGTTCTGTTTCATCCAGCCACCAGGGCTCCGGATACATCAGCATGATGGCGACGGCCTTGAATCCCTGCATGCCTCAGGCGTCCTCTCCGGTCTTGCCCGCTTTGGCCCTGGCCGCTTCCTGCTGTTTCTTTTTCCAGGTCTCCGGGTCGACGAAGGTCAGGGTCTGCTCCGGCACGGTGCCGAACAGGGTGGGCGCGCTGATGCCTTCGGGCGACTGGTTGCCGAAGTAGAAGCCGACGGAGCGTTGAACGTCGTAGCTGTTCTCCACCAGTTCCTGATGGTTGGTGGGGATCACGTAGCGATCCTCGTAATCACCGATGGCGAGGTAGCGGTACATCTCCTCGAACTGCGCGGCGCTCAGGCCGGCCAGTTCGGAGGGCGGGGCGCTGTCCCCGATGGACTTGCTGCGCATGTAGGAGCGCATGGCGATGAGGCGTTGCAGGGACGTCATCACCGGCGCCTCGTCGCCCGCCGCCAACAGGTTGGCGAGATACTTCACCGGGATGCGCAGTGCGTTCAATGACGGAATGATGTCCTCGTCCTGCGTGCCCGCCGCTTCCAGCCCGGGCATGACCGGCGACAACGGCGGCACATACCAGACCATGGGCAGGGTGCGGTACTCCGGGTGCAACGGCAGCGCCACCTGCCACTCCACGATCAGCTTGTAGAGCGGTGACGTGCGCGCGGCCTCCAGCCAGTTCTCCGGGACGCCGTCCCGTTTCGCCTGCTCGATCACGGTCGGGTCGTTGGGGTTGAGAAACAGGCCCCGTTGCGCCGGGTAGAGGTCCTTGGGATCGGCGACGCTGGCGGCCTCTTCGATACGTTCGGCGTCGTACAGCAGCACACCCAGGTAGCGCAGCCTGCCGACGCAGGTCTCCGAACACACCGTCGGCTGCCCGCCCTCGATGCGGGGAAAACAGAACACGCATTTCTCCGCCTTGCCGCTCACCCAGTTGAAGTACACCTTCTTGTACGGGCAGCCGCTGACGCACATGCGCCAGCCGCGGCAGCGGTCCTGATCCACCAGGACGATGCCGTCCTCCTCGCGCTTGTAGAGCGCGCCCGACGGGCACGAGGCCACGCAGGTGGGGTTGAGGCAGTGCTCGCAGATGCGCGGCAGATACATCATGAAGGTACGTTCGAACTGCGCCAGCACCTCCTTGTCGAGCCCTTCCATGCACACGTCCCTGGAGCGGGTCGCGAAGTCGCCGCCCAGGTCGTCCTCCCAGTTGGCGCTCCAGCGGATCTTCTCCAGTTCCTCGCGGCTGACGATGGACACCGGCTTCGCAGTGGGCAGGGCCTCCATCTCCGGCGCGTCGATCAGGTGGGTGTAGTCGTAGGTGAAGGGCTCGTAGTAGTCGTCGATGGACGGCAGGTGCGGGTTCGCGAAGATCTTGCTGAGCAGGCGCATGCGCCCGCCCTGTCTGGGGACGATGCGCCCGTTGCGCTTGCGTTTCCATCCGCCCTTCCAGCGTTCCTGGTTCTCGTATTCCTTGGGGTAGCCGATGCCAGGCTTGGTTTCGACGTTGTTGTACCAGACGTATTCCAGTCCCTTGCGCGAGGTCCATACGCTCTTGCAGGTGACCGAGCAGGTGTGGCACCCGATGCACTTGTCGAGATTCATGACCATCCCTACCTGCGCCCGGATCTTCATCGGCCGACCTCGCTTTGCTTCTCGTCCATTGGCACCGACGCATCGAGCGCGTTTTGGGCCCACGCCACGCGGTGCATCTTCTGCACGACGACGTAGAAGTCGCGGTTGGAGCCCACCGTGCCGTGATAGTTGAAGGCATAGGAGAGCTGCGCGTAGCCGCCGATCATGTGCGTGGGCTTGGGGATGATGCGGGTGACGCTGTTATGTATGCCGCCCCGTCGCCCGGTGGTCTCGGCGCCCGGCACGTTGATGGTGCGGTCCTGGGCGTGGTACATGATGGCCACGCCTTCCGGTACCCGCTGACTCACCACGGCGCGCGCGGTCACCGCGCCGTGGGTGTTGAAGATCTCGATCCAGTCGTTGTCGACGATGCCGGCGCGCGACGCCTCCTGCTCGTTGAGCCACACGTGGGGTCCGCCGCGGGAGAGGGTGAGCATGGGCTGGGTATCGGCGTAGGTGCTGTGTATGCCCCATTTCTGATGGGGCGTGATCCAGTTGAGGATCAGTTGCGGGTTGCCGTTGCCGCGCGCGGCGGCGATCGCATCGAGCGAGTGCGTGTCGATGGGCGGCTTGTAGACCGCGAGACCTTCGCCGAAGTCCAGCATCCAGCGGTGATCCAGATAGAACTGCTGGCGGCCGGTGAGGGTGCGCCACGGAATGGATTCGTGCACGTTGGTGTAGCTGCCGGTGTAGTTCACCTCTTCGGATTCGATGCCGCTCCAGATGGGCGAGGAGATCACGGTGCGCGGCTGCGCCTGCAGATCCTTGAAGCGCAGCTTCTCGCCGGCGCGGGGCTGCGCCAGATGGACGTGTTCGCGCCCGGTGGAACGCGACAGCGCCTGCCACGCCCGCACCGCCACTTCGCCGTTGGTCTCGGGCGCGAGTTGCAGGATCATCTCGCAGGCGTGGACGGCCGTTTCCAGGCGGGGAAGCCCCTGGCTGATACCCTCTTTCTGAACGCAGCGGTTGAGCCGGGCCAGGGCGTCGAGTTCGCGATCGGTGTCCCACACCAGTCCCTTGCCGCCGTTGCCGATCTCCCGCAGCAACGGCCCGATGGCGGTGAACATGTCGTGGATCGCGCCATAGTCGCGCGCGATGACGCGCATGGATGGCATGGTCTTTCCGGGGACGGGATCGCACTCGCCGCGCTTCCAGTCGCGCACCTCCAGGGGCTGTCCCAGTTCCGCCGGAGTGTCGTGCTGCAAGGGCGTGACCACCAGGTCTTCCTGCCGGCCCAGGTGGGCGGCGGCCAGTTCCGAGAAGCGCTTGGCCAGCCCCTTGAAGATGTCCCAGTCCGTACGGCTCTCCCACAGGGGTTGCACGGCGGCCGTGAACGGATGGATGAAGGGATGCATGTCGGTGGTATTGAGATCCTCTTTCTCATACCAGGTGGCGGAGGGCAGCAGGATGTCGGCGAACAGGCCGGTGCTGGTCATGCGGAAATCGGCCGTGACTACCAGATCGAGCTTTCCCCGCGGCGCGGGTTCGCGCCACACCACTTCATGTGGTTTCGGAGCCTTGCGCGCCGCCAGGTCGGGCGCGGAAGCGCCGTCCTGCGCGCCGAGCAGGTAGCGCTGGAAATACTCCACGCCCTTGCCGGACGAGCCCAGCAGGTTGGAGCGCCACACGAACAGGTTGCGCGGGAAGTTGTTCGGGTGGTCCGGGTCCTCGCTGGCGAAGCGCACCTCGCCGGACTTCAGCGCCGCCACCGCTTAGTCCACGGGATCCTGTCCCGCGGCCCGCGCCTTGCGGGTCAGTTCCAGCGGGTTGGTGTTGAGCTGCGGCGCGGAGGGCAGCCAGCCCATGCGCTCGGCGCGCACGTTGTAGTCGATGAAGTGCGCATCGGTCTTCTGCGCCAGCGGCCCGAGGATGTCCGCCGGGCGCACGGTCTCGTGTCGCCACTGGCCCGTGTGGCTGTAGAAGAACGAGGTGCCGTTCATCTGCCGGGGCGGACGGAACCAGTCCAGGGCGAAGGCCAGCGGCGTCCAGCCAGCCAGCGGCCGCAGCTTCTCCTGTCCCACGTAATGGGCCCAGCCGCCCCCGGACTGGCCAACGCAGCCGCACATCATCAGCATGTTGATGATGGCGCGGTAGATCATGTCGTTGTGGTACCAGTGGTTGATGCCCGCACCGACCACCACCATGGAACGGCCTTCGGTCTGTTCGGCGTTGCGCGCGAACTCCCGCGCCACGGCGATGATGGTGTTGCGCGCAACACCGCAATGGCGTTCCGCCCAGGCCGGGGTGTAAGGCAGGTCGGCGTCGTATCCCGATTCTGCTGTCCTGCCGTCCGCCGTACGTTCGAGGCCATAGCTCGCCAGCATCAGGTCATACACGGTGGTGACCAGCAGTTCCTGCCTCTCTCGGTAAATGCGGCGGACGGGCACGGGTCGGCGCAGGAGCCTTTCGTCGCGATCACTGCCGAAGTAGGGGAAGGTCACGGTGACCAGATCGTCCCGGGTGTCCCACAGGGAGAGCCGCGGGCGGATGGGGCGTTCCGATACCGGATCGCGCAGGTCCAGGTTCCAGCGGCCTGCCTCACCCCAGCGATAGCCGATGCTGCCGAAGGGCGCGACGAGGTAGTCGGTTTCCTCGTCGATGACCATGGTCTTCCATTCCGGATTGTTTTCCTGTTGCGCGTTGTCCTCCAGGTCGGCGGCGCGCAGGAAGCGATCGGCGACCAGGTCATCGCCCTGGCGCCTCAGCATCACCAGCATGGGCATGTCGGTGAAACGCCGGCAATAGCTGTCGAAGTAATCGACGCGGCGTTCGAGGTGGAATTCCTTGAGGATTACGTGGCCCATGGCCAGCGCCAGCGCGGCGTCGGTGCCCTGTCTGGGCGCGAGCCAGATGTCGGCGAACTTGGTGGCCTCGCTGTAGTCGGGCGAGACCACCACGGTCTTCGCCCCCTTGTAGCGCACCTCGGTGAAGTAATGGGCGTCGGGTGTGCGCGTCTGCGGGATGTTCGAACCCCACACCATCAGGTACATGGCGTTGTACCAGTCGGCCGATTCTGGCACGTCGGTCTGTTCGCCCCACACCTGCGGCGAGGCGGGCGGCAGGTCGCAATACCAGTCGTAGAACGACAGGCAGACGCCGCCGATGAGCGAGAGATAACGCGTGCCCGCGGCGTAGCTCACCATGGATTTCGCGGGGATGGGCGAGAAGCCGATGATGCGATCGGGACCGTAGGTCTTGATGGTGTAGACGTTCGCGGCGGCGATGATCTCGAGCAGTTCGTCCCAGGTTGCGCGCACGAAGCCTCCCTGGCCGCGAATCCTCTTGTACGCCTGCGCCTTCGCCTCGTCTTCGACGATGGAGGCCCATGCCGCCACCGGATCGAGGGTCGCGCGGGCGTCGCGCCAGAGCCGCAGCAGCCGGCTGCGGATCAGCGGATACTTGAGTCTTATCGGGCTGTAGATGTACCAGGATGAGCTGGCGCCGCGGGGACAGCCGCGCGGTTCGTGATCGGGCAGGCCGGGCCGGGTCTTCGGGTAATCGACCTGCTGCGTCTCCCAGGTGATGAGGCCGTTCTTCACGTAGATCTTCCAGCTGCACGAACCGGTGCAGTTCACGCCGTGGGTGGAACGCACCACGCGGTCCTGCTGCCAGCGCGTGCGGTAGCCGTCTTCCCAATCCCGGTCCTCGGCGGTGAGCATGCCGTGCTTGCCCGAGAAGGGTTCGAGCCGCTTGCGGAAGAACAACAACCGATCCTGCAGGTGACTCATGGTTACCCTCCGACGGGCTCGTCCGACTGCAACCGGGTGAAGCCGAAGACCACCGCCATGGAGAACGCGGCGAGCACCACGTACACGAAAAAGCCGCCGCGATAGCCCTGTGTGCCCATCGCATCCACGAAGGCGCCGAGCACCGGTGGAATGAAGAAGCCGCCGATGCCGCCGAGGCCGCCGACCCAGCCCGCCGCGCCGCCCACGGCGGCCGGTACGTACTTGGGCAGCAGCATGAATACCGCGGCGTTGCCCGTGCCCATGCCCACGGCCAGCACCACGGCGCCCGCCAGCGCGATGCCCAGGGTCGAAAAGAAGGAAAGCAGCACGGCGCCGACCAGTACCGCCGCGAAGGCCATGAAGGCGATCACTTCCCCTTCGAAACGATCCGCGAGCAGACCGCCGGCGACGCGGCTGATGGCGGACAGCAGCGAGAAACCGATGCCGCTCAGCAGTCCGGCGGTGACCAGATCCAGGCCATGAAACCCTGACCAGTAACTGGGAAACCATGCGGTGAGGGCGAGGAAACCGCCGAAGGAGGTGAAGTAGAGGAAGACCAGTCCCCATGTGCGCAGCTCGGAGGCCGCGGTGCCGAGCGCGCCCCAGATGCTTCCGCAGGGAAAGAGTTCCTGTCCATGCCGCGCCGCGATCAGGCGCGCCTGCTCCGCTCCCACGTGCTGCTTGCGCAGTTGGAAGTAGTAGGCGTCACGGGAGAACAGCGCATAGATGACGGTCCCGAACAACAGGAACAGGAACCAGACCAGGTAGGCATTGGCGAGTCCCAGGCCGGCGAGGAGCAAGGGCAGCAACAGGGTGAACAGCCCCGGGGCGAGGTTGCCGATGCCGCCGTAGAGTCCCAGCGCGGTGCCCTGTCGGCTTCTGGGAAACCAGTAGGAGACCTGCGGTACGCCCACTGAAAAGGTGGCCACGCCGCAGCCCGCCAGGATGCCCAGGATGAGAATCACCGGATAGGCGCGGGCGTCCAGTTGCTCGACGGTGTAGAGGATGAACGCGATGCCCCATACCCCTACCAGAGCCAGGCCGAGCAGGGTCAGCATGGGGATGCGCGCGCCCGAGCGGTCCACCCAGGCGCCGAAGGGAATGCGCAGCAGCGTGCCCATGAGCTGCGGGGCGGCGACGAGCAATCCGACCGCGATCCCTGAGATGCCCATGCTCTCCTTGAACTGGTGGGCCACCGGACCATAAAGCGCCACCGCGGCGAAGCCGACAAAGAAACCCCACGTGGAGAGGGCAAGGCCGGAGGCCGGGCTACCCCTCAGCCGATATCCGTCCGCAGCTGCCTCAAGGGCGCGGTCCATGGCGGATGCGACACTCCTCTGCTCCCCGAAACCGGATGGCGGGAGCGGGTCCATTGTGGAAGAGACAATCACGCGTCCTGCGAATATAGACCAACTCTTCCTTGGACCTGCGCGGGCGCGGTCGGAAGATGCCCTTTCTTGCAATGACATCCGCGTCGCCTCGCGCCCTGAGCAGAAAGGCGGGCTGACCGTCCGCTGCAACAGGGAGTAACATCGGGGAACGCGCCTCTTGCGCGGACCCTTCCCCACCCACAGCACGGAGCCGAAGCCATGAAAACTTTCGCACGTGTCATCGTGGCGGGGTGGCTCATCGCCATTCCCGCCACCTTCGTTTGCGCTGCCGATCTCCCCGCACGCGGACCCATCCCGTTCGCCACCTACGACACGAACAAGGATGGCGCCATCAGTCCGGAGGAGTTCTACGCCGTTCGTAGCGAACGCATGAGCGAGCGCGCCCAGGCAGGCATGCCCATGCGCGGTGCCGCCAACGCACCCACTTTCGAGGCGTTCGACAGCGACAAGGACGGACGCATCACCGAAGCCGAACTGCAGGCCGGGCAAAGGATGATGGCGCAGCAACGCCCCGGCCAGGCGGGAGGGCCAGGCATGGGACCGGGAATGGGCCCCGGAATGGGCCGGGGCATGGGACCGGGGCGCGGTCAGGGACCTTCGCAAGGTCCCGCCGCTGTGGGCAGGAATCCCCCGCTCTTCAGCGACTACGACCTGGACGGAGACGGCAAGCTCAGCCGGCAGGAGTTCGAGGCCGGGCGCAGCGAGCGTATCCAGGAGCGCGCCCAGCAGGGCGGCCGGATGCGAAACCTGCCCAACGCCCCGGCCTTCGCCGACATCGACACCGACGGCGACGGAACCATCACGGCCGAGGAGTTTTCCGCTCACCAGGCGCAGCGACGGGGCACCCGTCCCGGCCGCCCGTAGCCGCACACCGGCACATGAAGAGGATGGGTGCATGTGTATCCATCCTCCTTTCACACAGCAACCGCAGGGTGGACAAGCGCAGTGCATCCACTATGGCGTACGCCATCCGTGGATGTGCCCTTTGGTGGATGCGCTGGCGCTTATCCACCCTGCATTCGAAAACAGACATATGCGGGCATTCGGCATGCTCCTCCGCCGCCGCAGCCCCGGGGTGAATCGCATCACCGCGACCTGAGGATGGCGCGCTGGAACTCGTCGGAAGAGAGCGGGCGACTGAAATAAAAACCCTGCACCTCGTCGCAGTCGAACATGCGCAGGATGGACAACTCGCCCTCGGTCTCCACGCCTTCGGCGATCACGCGCAGACCCAGGTTCTTGCCCAAGCCGATGACCGATTCGGTGACCACGCGGTTGGCCGCCTCCGAGGGCATGCTGGTGACGAAGGAGCGATCGATCTTCAGGCGATCCAGGGGAAAACGCTGCAGATAGCTGAGGCTGGAATATCCCGTGCCGAAATCGTCGATGGCGATGGAGATCCCCATGGTCTTGAGCCGCTTCAGCGTGCGCGCCGTCTCCTCGGGATTGCGCATGATGACGGTCTCGGTGACCTCCAGTTCCAGCAGACCCGGCGGAAGCCCCGATTCCAGCAGTGCGGCCGTGACCACCTGCTCGAAGTCCCTTTGCGCGAATTGCACCGCCGAGATGTTTACCGCCACGGGAATGTCCTGAAGGCCGGCCAGCACCCACTGATGGCGCTGCCGGCACGCCTCCTTGAGCACCCATTCGCCGATGCGTATGACCAGGCCGCTTTCCTCCGCCAGCGGCATGAACCGGCCCGGCGGGATCACGCCCCTTTGCGGATGACGCCAGCGCACCAGGGCCTCGATGCCCACGAGCCGGGTGCCGCCCAGATCGTATTGCGGCTGGTAGGCGAGGAACAGCTCGCCCCGTTCCACCGCCCAGCGCAGGTCGTTTTCCAGGGCCAGCCATTCGGAGGCCTGCGTGTTCAGTTGCGGCGCGAAGAACTGGTAATTGCCGCGTCCCAGTTCCTTCGCGTAGCGCAATGCGGCCTCCGCGTTCTTCTTCAGGCTCTCGTAATCGCCGCCGTCTTCCGGGAACACGCTGATGCCGATGCTGCAACTGAGCAGCAGGTCCTGATCGCCGATGCGGATGGGTTGCGCCACCGCCGCGAGCAATGACTCCGCCACGTGTGCGGGATCGGCCGGCGTGGCGATGGTGGGCAACAGCACGGCGAACTGGTCGCCGCCGTGGCGGCCGACGGTGTCGTTGATGTCCACCGCCTCGGTGATGCGGCGCGCGATGGTGCGCAGCACCTCGCCCGCCATGTTGCCGCCGAAGCGATCGTTTACGCTCTTGAAACGGTCGAGATCGAGCAGCAGCATGGCGAGCCGCTCGTTGGTCTCGGCGGCGCGCGCCAACGCACGGGCCACGCGTTCATGGAACAGGGCGCGATTGGGCAGGCCCGTGAGGATGTCGTGATGGGACAGGTAGCGTATGCGCTCCTCGGCCGTCTTGCGTTCGGTGATGTCGGAAAAGATGAGGATGTAGTTCACCACGGCGCCCGTGGCGCCCCTGACCACCGTGATGGACATCCAGAGCGGCACCTCGGAACCGTCCTTCTGCCTTCCCGCGGCTTCGCCCTCCCAGGCGCCGCGCAGCGCCACGGTGTCCCAGAAGGCCTCGCTTTCTAAGGAGGCGGTCGTCGATTCCAGAAAGGCCGGGCGTTTGCCTTCCACGTCCGCCGCCGAATAGCCGAGCGTAGCGACGAAGGCGGCATTGACGGCGATCACCGCGCGCTTGTCGTCGGTGATGATGATGGCGTCCTGGCTGTTTTCGAACACCTTCGCCCACAGGCGGCGCTGGTCTTCGGCGGCGCGCCGCTCGGTGATGTCGGTAATGGCGCCGGCCACACGGACGGGATTGCCGTTGGCGTCGCGCTCCACGATCTTGCCGCGGGCCAGGATCCAGCGCCATTCGCCGGTCTTGGTCAGCATGCGGTGCTCGATTTCGAAGCGCGGTGTCAGATTGCGCTCATGGGCGGCGATGGCCGCCAGGGTGGCGGGATAATCGTCCGGATGGATGAGCGCCTGCCAGGCGCGCGGACTGGGCTCGATCTCCTCACGCCGGAAGCCGAGGATGCCGGCGTAGCGATCGCTGAAATAGACCTGATCCTTGGGGATGGACCAGTCCCAGAAGCCGTCACTGCTGCCCTCGATGGCCAGCGCGAGCCGCCGTTCGTTCTCGCGCAGGGCGCGCTCGGATTCCACCTTTTCCGTGACGTCGTCATAGACGCACACCACCTCGCCCGACGGCAGCCGGTACACCTCGTTGTCACGCCATCCCTTACGCTCCGCGTCCTCGTAGTAGGTCGGCGGGTGATGCTCGCCCTGGCCGGTGCGGAAGACCCGTTGCATCACGTCGAACAGACCGAAGTCGCGCACGCCGGGAAAGACGTCGAGAATGCTCTTGCCGATGACATCTTCCCTGCGCACGTGCTCCACCCGTTCGACCGTGGGGTTGATGTCCTTGATGACGAAGTCCTCGCCGCCGTTGCGCGGCTCGTACACCGCCACGCCGCTGCTGGTCTGCTCGAACAACTGCCGGTAGCGACGTTCGGTGTCCCGCAGGGACGCCTCGACCTGGCGCCGCCTGGATTCACTTTCGATATGGGTGATGGCGAAGGATATGTCGCGGGACAATTCCTCCAGCAGGTTGCGCAACTGTGGATCGAGAAAGCCGGGCTCGCCGGCGCAGACGGCGAGCAGGCCGACGACCTGGGCCTCGCAGTGCAGCGGAAGCACGGCCAGCGAGCGCACGCCGCTCCAGCGCGCCGCGATCTCGTCGGGCACGGCGTCGGCGATGCCGACCGTGTTTTCGGACAGGGCGTCGTCGATCGCGGCGTTGATGGGATCGGCGGTGTCGAGGGGCAGGCGCAGTTCGTCGGGTCCGGAGCGTTCGCCGCAACTGACGACGCGGCGCAGCAGGTTGTGTTCTCTGTCCACCTCGGCTATCCAGGCGGCCCCGAACGGCCCCTCCGAGACCGCGATGTGGCAGACATCGAACAGCAGCCGTTCGCGGGTGCCGGTGCGCATGATGGCCGCATTGGTGTGGGTCATGACGGCATAGAGCTGCGTCAGCCGGGTGATCTTGGCCTCGGCGAGCTTGCGCTCGCTGATGTCGCGCACGATGGCCTGGTAGAAGCTCTTGTGGTCCACCTCGATGATGCGCGCGCTGACCTCGGCCGGGAAAATCCGCCCGTCCGCGCGGAGCTGGCGGATTTCGAAGATCATCGCGTCCTGTTCCACCACCTGATCCCAGTGCTCGGCGAACTCGGGCAGGCTGCCGGGTTCGGTGAGATCGCCCCAGCGCATGCCGAGCAGGCGCTCGCGCGGATACCCGTAGGCCTCTACCGCACGATCATTGGCTTCTATGATGCGGCCCTCGGGATCCGCCAGCAGGATGATGTCGTTGGCGTACTTGGCCAGGTAGTCGTAGTGGCGTTCGAGCGCCAGGCGCTCGCGCGCGAGTTCCGCCACTTGCAGGCGATGGGCCAGCCTGTGATGGCGCCACCACAGCCCCGCGATCAACGCGGCCACGAGCATCATCAGCAGGCTGGCCAGCGCGCTGCGCAGCGCGAGATCGCGCACCGCAGCTAGCTCTTCTTCGTGGTCGATCTTCGCCACGATGGCCCAGCTGCTGCCCAGGATGGGATGCAGCGCGGCGGTGACCGCCACGTTGCGATAGTCCACGGCGGTCACGAAACCGTGCATGCCCGTGACGGCGAGGGCGGCGGCGAGGGCGTTGGTAGAGAGGGGAAGCGCGATGCCTTCGCCCCGTTCGCGAAACCGCAACGGACTGAGGAATACGACATCGTTTTCGCGCTGCTGCACCAGCAGCACCTCGGTCGTTTCGCTGACCAGCGGCCGGCTCAGCAAGGCCGGATACAGTTCCAGGTGGGGATCGATGCGGAGCACCACGACGCCGAGCATCTGCCCGCTGGACGTGAGCAGCGGCGCGGCCACGTCGAACCACACCGTATCGGCCTTGCCGAAGGCGATGTCGGGATCCTTCGTGATGAGCACATGTTGGATGAGCCGCAGGCGTGATGAAGGCGCAACACCGGCCGTGGCGCGCAGGACGCCGTCCGCATCGGCCAGGTAGGCGCCGATGAAGCGGGGACCGCCTACGGTGTTGTGCAACAGGCCGGTGATGGTCGCGGGCGGGTCGCGCAGGTTGGCGGGGTCGTCGGCGACCAGCGTCTCAATGGCCTTGGCCAGGCGTGCGGCGTCATTGATGCGCGCCGAGCGCCAGTTGGAGACCTCCCGCGCCTTGTCGGCGGCGATGGCCTGCAACTGGAACCGCTGCCGCTCCTCGATGGAATTCTTGCTGAAGGTGAACCAGTAGTAGCCCGCGATGGGCACCAGGGCGATGAGGCCGATGATGAGGGCAAGGCGCGGCCGGGCGCCTGCGGCGGGCGGAGCCGCAGTCGTGGCCTGCACCCTGCGGGACCTCCCCGGCATGAGTGTTGCCCTCCGCGCACAAGGAGTGCATCAGTTGTTTCTAAGGAACCTCTGCAAAAGTCCGGTTGGGACGTTCACGACCAAACGGCGTTGGCGTGTTTTCAATCACTTGCGAGGCTCCTATCCGCGGATGGCTCACTTTTGCAGAGGTTCCCTAAGAAAAGCTCAGGGGCGATAACAAGTCCAGCGAGTGTCATAACGTGTCGTGCGACATCCACGTCGCCCGTGGGGGCATGACGCATAGCGGGTTTCGTCAGTGATAGCCCACGCCGTGGCGCACCTTGCCGCGGAACACCCAGTAGGAATAGGCCGTGTAGCCGAGCACCAGGGGCATGAGGATGACGACGCCCACCAGCATGAACGCCTGTGTCGAGGGCGCGGATGCGGCCTCCCAGATGGTGAGATCGGGCGGCAGGATGTTCGGCCACAGGCTGATGGCCAGTCCCACGAACGACAGCAGGAACAGCCCCAGGGTGAGCAGGAAGGGGGCCTCCTCGGCGTGGTGCGACTCCGCGCGCCACAGCCAGACGCACAGCAGGGCCGTTACCAGCGGCACCGGCGACAGGTACAGGATGTTGGGCCAACTGAACCAGCGCTCGGCGATTGCGTCGCTCATGAGCGGTGTCCACAGGCTCACGATGGCGATGGCGGCGAGCATGCCCACGGTGAGCGGGCGCACGTGCGAATAGGCCCAGGCCTGCAACGGGCCGTCGGTTTTCAGGATCAGCCAGGTGGCGCCGAGCAGCGCATAGCCGATGACCAGTGCGAGCGCGGTGAACAGGGTGAACGGCGTGAGCCACTGAAATGCGCCGGCGTCGGCGCCGTCTCCGGTCGGTATGCCGGCCACGAAATTGCCGAGGATCAGTCCCTGCGCAAAGGCGGCGAACAGCGAACCGGCAAAGAATCCTGCGCTCCAGAAACGCCGGCTGCGATCGGCGCGAAAGCGGAACTCGAAGGCCACGCCGCGGAACAACAGGGCGATGAGCATGAGCAGCAGCGGGAGATAGAGCGCGGGGAAGGCCGCCGCATAGGCGCCCGGAAAGGCGATGAACAGGCCGCCGCCGCCCAGCACCAGCCAGGTCTCGTTGCCGTCCCACACCGGGGCGACGGAATTCATCATGACGTCGCGGTCCTCGTGCGAGGGCGCGAAGGGGAACAGGATGCCCACGCCCAGATCGAAGCCGTCGAGCAGGACGTACATGAACACGGCGAAACCGATGATGACGTACCAGACGAGGGGCAGCCAGGTCTCCATGGTCAGGTGTCCTCGGGGCCGATGCGCTGGCCTGCGCCGGAAATAGGCCGTGCCGGTGTCTGCGGCTCGCCCGTCGGCGTGAACGGCGCGGGCCCGGTGCGCACGATCTTGGCGAGGTAATAGGTGCCGAAGCCGAAAATGATCGCATAAGCGACGAGGAAGGCGAGCAGCGACACCAGCACGCTGCCGCCTGCCACGGGCGACACCGAATCCGCCGTGCGCAGCAGGCCCTGCACGGTCCAGGGTTGGCGCCCGATCTCCGTGGTCATCCAGCCGG
>JBFXES010000046.1:0-17496 GCA_050179875.1 Thiohalomonadaceae bacterium | reverse complement strand
ACCACCTTGTCCTTGATGAGGTCATCGAAGAAACGGATCTTGCGGCCGTCGTGGGTGGTGAGCTCCACGTCGGGAAAATAGCTTGCGCCCCACACCGCGCCCCCGCCGGGCGCGGCGGCGTGCAACTTGCCCGTGAGGGTGAGCGCTGCCACCAGGCCCAGGGCCATGATCCACTGTGCTTGCCTGTTCATGATGTCCTCGCGTCCTGCCTCGCATGAAACGGTGCGGGCCGCCAGGCGGCCCGCACCGCAGTCGTCACTTCAGTTGCAGCGGATGGCCAAGGTTCACCAGCCCGCCTCGCGCACCGCGCCCTGATCGTTCTCGAAGGCCACCAGGAAGAACGAGGACAACGCCATGAGCTCCCAGGCGAGCAGGAAGCCGAGGGCGTCGCGCGCCAGGATCACCAGCACTATGCTGGCCACCAGCGCGTTGAACAGGAAGCTGGCGAGGCCGATGTGCCGGCGCGCCGCCTGGGGCGCCAGATAGTCCACGCCGTAGACGGCGGCGAGCGCCGACAGCCCCAGCACCGGCAGCAGGAAGAAACCGCTCAGCGCGTCGAGGCCCAGGTGCAGTCGGCCGAACGCGCCCCAGTCGAGCACGAGTTGCGAGCTCTCACCGCCGAGCGCCGCCAGGGCCGGAGGCAGGCCGAGCACCGCCGCCAGTACCACGCCGCCCGCGCCGATGCGTGTGGCGAGGGGCGCCGCCGTGCGCGGCAGCACGAGGGCCGCAACGCCCGCGCACACCAGTACGCCGACGGCGAGGAGCAACGAGGTCATGGATGCAGGCCCGACGAGTAACCCCGTGCGCCTCCATCCTGTCCGCCGACTGCTGCGGTGCGTCTTCCGCGGCGCGGAACGCAGCCAGCAGCGCGGCGCGCGCCGCGCGGCGTTCCAGCGCCTCGCGTACAGTGGGCTGGCGGGTGGAGAAGGTGAGCAACGACAACAGGTGCAGGTGCACGTGCACCGTGGGACTCACCAGCAGGAACAGCGCATGCACCGGTGCGTCCCGCACCTGAAAGTCCACGGGCCGCACGGGGAAAAGCAGCGTCAGCGCGGGTCGCTCCACGTTGAGCACGATGGGGCTGCGCACGTTGGGCAGGGCGATGCCGTCGCCGCTGTCGACGGACACCAGGTCCTTGCGGGCCAGCAGGATGCTGCCCAGGAACGCCCGATCGGCATCCTCCGGCAACACCAGCGCCTCCACCGCTGCATGCAACAGCGCCGCCTTGTCGGCCGTGTTCACGCCGTGCACCACGGCGCCGGCCTCCAGCGCCGCCGTGAGTGACGGCAGCGGCGCGGTGCTGCCGTGCAGCCGCGCGAGCGCTTCGGGCGAGAAGGCGAGATTGCGCGCCGCAGCCCATTCGAACAGTTCCGCGCGGCCGAAGCGGTACTGGCGATGGATGCGATGGAACGGGATCCGGCCCTGGTTTATCCAGCGGAATACCGTGTCCTCGGACACGCCGAGAAGCTGTGCTACGTCCCTGACGGAAAGCTGCACGTGTGGTTATCCCGTGGTTGGCGCAACGCCCGGAAAAGCCGACTCAGCAGGCGCTGCCTGCAAGCGCCAAGAGTCTGCGCCTCCCCCGCCGGTGCGCGAATGCGACCGCATCACAGTCCCGATGACAGGGCGGTAGTCATATGCGCCGGGGGAGGCATCAGCAGAGCATAGTCGGTGGTCCGGCGATCGGTGCCAGACCATGCGTCGCGCACCTGTTCAAGGATTGCCCAGCGGCCGCATTCACACCCATGCGCCCGTTGACTTCGCCGCGGCTTCGTGCATTATCCACATAGACCAATTCCAAAGGGCCGCCGTATGCTTGCGTGCGGCCCTTCCCCGCATTCCTTCACAAACCAGAAGGGCGAGGCATGAACGGCATCTTCAAACCGGGCGTGGGCCTGCTCAACCGCCTGAGCTACACGCGCAAGTTCCTGTTCATCGGCATCCTTTTCTTTGCGCCGCTCATGGTCATGGGATACGTCCTCATCCACGTGGTGCAGGAACGCATCGGCTTCATGGAACAGGAACGCCTCGGTGTGGAGTACGTCGCCCAGCTGCGCGGACCGCTCGCGGATATCCAGCAGCACCGCGGCATGAGTTCGGCCTTCCTCAATGGCGACGCCGCCTTCCGCGAGCGCATGCAACAGCGACAGGCAGCCATCGACCGCCACTTCGCCGCCCTGCGCGCCGTGGACGCGCGCCTCGGCGCGGCGCTCCAGACCGGCGGCAAGGTCGCGGCCCTGGAGCGGGAATGGGCGACGCTCAAGCGCGAAGTCGAGGGTCTCACGCCGCAACAGAGTTTCGAGCGCCACACCGCGCTCATCGAGCAGGTGCGCGGGCTCATCGCCCATGCGGCCGACACCTCCAACCTCATCCTCGACACCGACCTGGACAGCTATTACCTGATGGACCTGATGGTCTCGCGCCTGCCCGCCCTCACCGAGGGCATGGGCCAGTCCCGCGCCATCGGATCGGGCATCGCCGCGCGCGGCAGCTTCACGCCGCAGACCTGGGCGCAACTGGCCATGCGCGTGGATCGCATCCGCGAAGCGCAGAAGGCGCTGGGCCACGGCCTCGCCACCGCCAGCCGCGAGAACCCTGAACTGGCCGATCGCCTGCAACGCCCGGGGACGCAGGCCACGGACACGGTGGCCGGTTACGTGACCCTGGTCGACGGCATGCTGGCGCAGGAGCAGGTGCGCGTCGCCGCCGTGGACATTTTCGATCGCAGCACGCGCGCCATCGATGCGGTGTTCGGCTTGTTCGATGCCATCGTCCCGGCGCTGGACGAACTGCTGCAACAGCGTATCGCCCTGTATGAATGGCTCAGGCTGGCCGCCCTCGGCATCCTGGGGTCCGTGCTGCTCACCCTGCTCTACGTGTTCGCCTGCTTCTACCGTGCCGTGCTGGGTTCCATCGCCGATTTGCGCTCCGCCCTGCAGCACATGGCCGACGGCGATCTCAGGGTGCAGGTGGTGCTGCAGGCCCGCGACGAGATGCGCTACATCGGCGAGCAGATCAACGCCATGGCCGCCCGCTTCCGCGAGCTGGTGGGCAAGGTGCTGCGCTCCACCAAGCAGGTGGCGACGGCGGCGGAGGAACTCTCGGCGGTGAGCGAGCAGACCAACCACGGCATCAACGAACAGCTGGCTCAGACCGACCAGATCGCCACCGCCATCAACGAGATGAGCGCCACCGTCCAGGAAGTGGCGCGCAGCGCCGCCTCCACCTCGGAGGCCACGCGCGACGCCCAGCAGCAGTCGCACACAGGCCACGACGTCGTGCAGGAGACGGTGCGCACCATCAACGCCCTCGCCGGCGAGATGCGCAGCGCCGCGGGCGCGGTGCGCACGCTGGGGCAGGACAGCGAGGACATCGGCAAGGTGCTGGATGTGATCCGTGCCGTTGCCGAACAGACCAACCTGCTCGCCCTCAACGCCGCCATCGAGGCGGCCCGCGCCGGCGAGCAGGGCCGCGGCTTCGCCGTGGTGGCCGACGAGGTGCGCACCCTGGCGGGCCGCACGCAGAAGTCCACCCAGGAGATCCAGGCCATGATCGAGCGGCTGCAGGCCGGGGCGCGCGAGGCCGTGCAGGCCATGGAAACCAGCGAGAGCCGCACCAACGAGGGCGTGTCCATGGCCGCGCGCGCGGGTCAGGCGCTGGAATCCATCACCCGCTCGGTGAACACCATCGCCGACATGAGCGCGCAGATCGCCGCGGCCGCCGAGGAACAGTCCGTGGTGGCCGAGGAGATCAACCGCAACATCACCCAGATCGCCCAGGTGTCCGACCAGAACGCCGCCGCCTCCACCCAGACGGCCTCCTCCAGCACGGAACTCGCACGCCTTGCGGAGGAACTGAACGGCATGGTGGCCGTGTTCCGCGTGTAAGGGAAAACCAAAAGCTTCGCGTCGAAAGTCTCGTAGGTCACGTTGCGAAGCTACGTGACATCTTCAGACCGCGCATCGTCACGCAGGCGCTACGCGCCAACGTGACCTACGCAAGGCTTCGCAACCAACGAGCGCAGGAAATGCGTCTCGTAGGTCACGTTGCAAAGCTACGTGACATCTTCAAGCCGCGTGTTGTCACGTAGGCGCTGCGCGCCAACGTGATCTACGCAGGACTTCGTATTCACCGGCAATGGCGCCGTTCTCCCTCCGGGAGAGGACAGAATGAGCTGTAGCGGCGAAGTTTGGCGGGCGAAACCGACGGCGGGCACGGCCCGCCCTATGGCGCAAAACCACAGGGCGTCCCGTAGCGGCTTACGGCCGGGAAGGTAAGCAATCCATGCCGGCGCCCTTCAAGGCACGGCAGGCCCGGTTGGCCTCGCGCATGCTCCCGAACGGCCCGATCTGCACCTTGACCAGACCGTCCACCGGGATCACGTGCACTTCCTTGCCTGCAACGACTTCGCCATGGCGCTCCATCAGCATGGCGCGCATGCGTTCGGCATTGGCCTGCGAGGAAAAGGCGCCGACTTGCGCCCGGAACTCGGGGCCGACGGGCATGGGTTCGGGCGCCGGCGCTTCCACGACGGGCTCGGGCACGACCTCCGGTTCCGGTGCGGCCGCTTGCTGCTCTGCCGCCTCGCGCTCCGCCTGCTGGCGGTCGATCATCTGCAGGTTTGCCCGCGCCACCGCCGCCAGACGGGAAAGCTCCCGCCCTTCTTCACTGCTTGCGTCCCCGCGTTCCGCCGCCAGCGCGATGACCCGCTCGTAAAGGGGACGCGCCATCTCGGGGCGTTCGGTGTTCTGGTACAGGGCGCCCAGGTTGGTGAGCGCTTGCGGATTGTCCGGGTTCTCCGCCAGCGCCTGTTTCAGCAGGTCTTCGGCCTTCTGCATCTCGCCGGCCTGCATGGCGTAATAGCCCTGGTCGTTGAGTTCCACGTCGCGGCTTGGCCCCGCAGCGCAGCCTGCCAGCGACAACACAACGAGAACTACCGCAGTTCTGAGATATCCGGCCACTGCCCACTCCTTCTTGTTATTCGTTGGCTGAGGAAACTCGGCTGATCGATCCGGCCATTCCCGTGCCGGCGGAGATCCGGTAACACGTCGAGCGTCAGCGCCGGGTTCCGGCGCTCCGGCCGGGATGAATCAGTCGGATGAATCCTAACGGACAATAGAGGAACAGGGACGGTCGTGACAACAACCGGCAATCGGGGCCCGGCGCCGGCGGGTCCCCGAGCCGCACGATGCCCTCCCCCGAACGGTCCCATGCCCCGGCGCCGGTTGGTGGGCATTCACGCACGCTTACACACACATCATGGCGCCCGTGACAAGCCCCTTCCGAAGGATTTTCCGCGTTTCCAGGAAGATCAGACACATAGCATCAACCCATTGATTCTACGTGCTTTTTTATCGCTGATTATTTCTTCGCCAATCTAACACAAAGCACATGGCTACGCGGCTTTGCGCCGCTTGCTCCCAAAACGTCCACAGAGTTATCCACAGTCACTGTGGAAAACTGCGGGGCGAAAACCTGCCGCGCACGAGCGCACTGCCTTCGGGTTGAAGCCGGGGAAACCGCCGGTCACAATCCGTTTCGGACCGCATCCAAAGGGGGGAATCACATGCGCCTGCTCAAGGCCGTTGCGCTGGTGTCGTTCGCTTTCATGGCGCTGCCGGGATACGCCGATCCGCCCAAGGGCTATCCCTTCACCACCTACGACGAAGGGCTGCGCCGCGCGGCCGCGGAAGACAAGCCGGTGTTCCTCTATTTCGGCCGTTACGGCTGCGGCTGGTGCGACAAGACCAACAAGGAATCCTTCGCCGATGCCGCCGTGAAGAAGCGCTACACGGACAACTACGTGCTGGTGTACGTGGATGCGGAAAGCGGCGACCGCCTCACCCTGCCCGACGGCGAGCGCATCACCGAGATGGAACTGGGTGCGCGCATGAACGTGTTCGCCACGCCGGTGTTCGCCTGGCTGGCGCCCGACGGCCGCACCCTGCTCAAGGTGCCGGGCTACAAGAGCGCCGAGGAGTTTCTCCAGTTCGACGACTACGTGCGCGGCGGTCATTACCGGGAACGGTCGCTGCTCGAATTCCTGCGCACCCGCTCATGAGACGCCTGCTGGCCAGCCTGTGGCTGATCGCCGCGCCCGCCGCGGCGGACTGGACGTTTTCCCAGGCCGAGCCGGTGAGCGGTGACACTGCCGCCGGCGTCTTTCCCCATCTGGAACCGGCGGGGCGCCGCGCCATCGCCGTGCAGGGCGAGCGCGTCGCCGTCGTCTGGGAAGACAACCGCAGCGGCACGCCCCGGGCCTATCTGGCGCTGAAACCGTCGGCGTCCGCGCCCTTCGAGCCGCCGTTGCCGCTGAGCAGTGGCAAAAAGGCCTACGAGCCCGCGGTCATTGCCTTCGGCGACGCCTTCGTCGCCGCCTGGGAACAGGATGGCGGCCTGCGCATGCGCGCCATCGGCGCGCAGGGCCCCGGCCCGGTGCAGCCCCTGGGCGGCGCACGCGCCGCGCAGGTGACACTGCACGCCGCCGGTGAGCGCCTGTTTGCCGCCTGGGTGGAACGGCAGGGCCGCTTCGGGCGCATCATGGTGGCGCCGCTGACCCTCGCGGACGGGATGCTGCGCGCGGGCGAGGCCGTTCCCGCCGACGCGGCGCCGCCCACGGACCAGCAGCTCTATCCCGCACTGGCCCACGCCGCCGGCCGGGTGGTGGTGGCCTGGGAGGATCGGCGCGCCGGCCACACCCGTCTGCACTACGCCTGTTCGCCCCTGGACGCGCTGCGCTTCGGCACACCGGTCCCGCTCAACGAGCATCCGCCGGTGGAGAACCCGGAGTTCGGCCGCGGCGGCGGCGTCACGCGCGTGGCGCTGGCCGGCAACGGTGGAGCGCTCGCGGCGGTGTGGATGGACAAACGCGATTTCCAGGGCGGCTACGACACCTACGGCGCCGTGCTCGGCAGCGATTGCCGCTTCGGTCCCAACGAGAAGGTGCAGGACATGTTCGGCGAGAACACGCCGCAGTGGCACCCGGCCGTGGCCGTAACCGCCGACGGCACTACCGTTGCGGTGTGGGACGACACGCGCGACGGCAATCCGGACCTCTGGCTTTCCGAACGGCGCGACGACGGCTGGAGTGACGACCTCGCCGTGACACCGGCCCACGGCCCGGGCCGTCAGGACAACGCCGCCATCGCCTTCGATCACCGCGGCCGTCTGCATCTCGCCTGGTTGCACGCCGCCGACGGCGCACCCACGCGCGTCATGTACGCCGTGGGCGTGCGGGAGGCCGCGGACTGAAGGCGCCGTTGGACGGCATCCCGGACGTGAGGATGCCGGGAACGAAGCAGCGGTAACGGCCGTCTGTTCCCCTGGGGCCGGGATCCCGTGCTGTCATCAGCACCTTATGGATTCCGGCTCTTCCCTTGCAGTTTCAGATCATCCGCCAGCCGCACGGCCAGCGCCTCGGCCTTCCAGCGGTATTTCGCCCAGATGAACAGCAGCACCGACTCCTGCTCGAAGTCGAACGAGTAATTCATGATCGCATCGCCGCCCAGCCTGCGCGCCTCGTCCAACAGTGCCTGATACCCCTTGCCTCCGGTCATCACCGCACCGAACCACAGCGTCACCTCGCCGGTGGCGCTCACCGGTCCGATCACCTTGAAGTCGCCGCTGGAGAGTTCATAGGACGTGAGACTCTGCAGGGCGCCCGGCGTATCCGTGTGCATGTATACGCACCCTGAAAGGCCCAATGCGACCAGCAGCATCCCCAACACGCCACGCAGCTGTTTCACGCGTATCCCTTCCCTGGAATCCGTTTCAGAGGAATGAGGAATATAGGCGATGGATCAGGCGCGCGGGGCGGCGACCCACCTCCTGCTTGCTCCGTGATCTCTGCGCCTCTGCGTCTTGCTGTGTTTTCTTTCGGCGGTCAGCGACGAAGCAGCGCTTCGATGTCACCCTCGCCCGCCGGCATGGTCACGATGCCGTGCAGTGGAAATACCTCGGCAAGCCGTTGCGCATGTTGCAGTTCGGTCTTCTGCGTCAGCACGATGACGCGCGCCTGCGGCGCGTACTTGGGCAGGCTGGCGAGCAGGGAATCCAGGTTGCCGATGTGGCAACTGGCGTAATTGTTGCCCCAGGCGTACACGAACTCCGCCAGGATGAAATCGGGCGGCGCGCGCTTCACCGCGGCGAGCGCATTGCGCAGTGAATCCACCGCCGTTTCCTCCAGGCCGAGACGCGCGTAGAGCTCTGCAAGACGCGGAAAGCCGAGGGTCGCGGCGAAGGTGAGGATGGTGGGCGTGGGCATGGAGCGTTCCGTTCTGTGTGGCGCAAGTGTAGCGATGGAAGGCACGGCGAAAAACGGAATGAATGCAGGGATATGCTCGGTCATACCGCAGGTGTGTCGGCTCACGGACGTCGGCTATGTTCACGGGAACCGGAGAGCCGGAGAGCGGTGGTGTTCACCAGGACGTGCTCCGTCATCGATGCGCCGTCCGACCTGGGCTTGCGCCCGACAGGGGTTGCAGGCTTGCCCGAGGCGTTGCGCGCTGCCGGCATTCTCGAAGGTCTGCCGGCTGCCGCTTGGGCGGGTCGCGTTGCGGTCCCGCCCCATGATCCGACGCCTGATGCCGCCTCCGGCGTGCTCAATGGCGAAGGCATCGCTGTGTTCAGCCGCCGCCTGGCCGAACGCATCGCCTTCACCCTGGACCTGGGCCGTTTTCCCCTGGTGCTGGGCGGCGACTGCAGCATCCTGCTCGGCAGCATGTTGGCCCTGCGCCGCCGCGGGCGCTTCGGCCTGCTGTTCATCGATGGCCACGCGGACTTCTATTCGCCCGAGGCCGAGCCCGCCGGTGAGGTGGCCTCCATGGACCTCGCCCTGGTGACGGGGCACGGCCCTACGACACTCACGGATGCGGACGGTCTGTGCCCGCTCGTACGCGAAGAGGACGTGGTGGTATTGGGCTTTCGCGATGCGGATTCCGCCTGCGAATACGGCAGCCCGGACGTGCGCGCCACATCCATGCAGACATTCGATCTGGCCGAGGTGCGCGCCATGGGCGCCGCCAAAGCGGCCCGCGCCGCCTTGTCCACACTGGAACATGCGCGCACGGCAGGCTTCTGGATCCATCTGGACGCGGACGTGCTGCACGACGACGTGATGCCGGCCGTGGACTACCGCATCCCCGACGGCCTGTGGCAGGAGGAGTTGATCGAGGTGCTTGCTGCGGCGCTCGCCTCGCCGCGCGTCGTGGGCATGGAAATCACCATCTACAACCCTGCGCTGGACGACGAAACACATTCCGCCGCGCGTGCGCTGTCGCGGGCCGTCACGCAAGCCTTCGCGCTGGCCGCGGTCCGTTGAGCACATCGACTTTCGACATCGTGTGCATGCGCCCGCGCGCCAACCGCGTTTGCCCGGTTTCGCACTACGTGAAGGCTGGAAATCCGCACTCCAGGCGCGGCTATCCCGCACGAAGCGGCGGCTGGCTAGACTTGCCTTATCGGGCCTCCTGGAGACCGACCATGGGATGCCTGCAGGGAATGCGAACGGGCGTCTTGTTCGCCGTCTTCTTCGCCCTGGGCGCATGTGACGGCGGCAGTGGCAACGGTGGCGTCGTTTCTCCCCGCGTGAGGCAGGGCGATGTGGCCCTGGTCCCTGTGTTCGAGGGACTCGGTTTCGATTTCCCCGTGGCGATGTTGCAGGCCCCCGGCGACAACACGCGCTGGTATGTGCTGGAGCGCGGCGGCCGGATCTGGAGCTTCGCCAATCAGGCGGACATCGATTCCGCCGACGTGTTCCTCGATATCAGCGATCGGGTCTCTACCGGCGGCGAGGGCGGACTGCTGGGCATGGCGTTCCATCCGGACTTCGCCGGCAACGGACAGGTGTTTCTCTCCTACACGTCACCCGGCGCGCCGCTCACCTCGCGCATTGCGCGCTTCCGGCGTGCCGGCAATGCGCTCGACCCTGCCTCCGAGCAGACCGTATTGACCCTGGCACAGCCATCCACTAATCACAACGGTGGACACCTCGCCTTCGGCCCTGACGGTTTCCTGTACATCGGCTTCGGTGACGGCGGCGGTGGCGGCGACGACGCGCAGAACACCGCCAACCTGTTCGGCGCCCTGCTGCGCATCGACGTGAATGGCGCCATGCCTTACGCAATCCCGCCCGACAATCCGCTGGTCGGCGCCGCGGGGCGCGGAGAGCTCTGGGCCTGGGGACTGCGCAATCCCTGGCGCTTCAGCTTCGATCGCGGCACGGGCGAACTGTGGCTCGGCGACGTGGGACAGGATCAGTGGGAAGAAGTGGACGTGATCGACCGCGGCGGAGACTACGGCTGGAACATCCGCGAGGGCGCCCATTGCTTTCAAGCCGCGGACTGCAACACCTCGGGACTCATCGATCCGGTCGCGGAGTACAGCCATGAGCTCGGCTGCTCCATCACCGGCGGCTACGTCTACCGCGGCAGCGCCATCCCGCCCTTGCGCGGGGGCTATGTCTTCGGCGATTACTGCAGCGGGCGCGTGTGGGCGCTCGATCCCGCCACCGCGCGTTTCACACAGTTCCTCGATAGCGACCTCCGCATCGTGTCCTTCGCCGAGGACAACGTCGGCGAGCTCTACGTGGTGGACGCCAACGGAGGATTGTTCGCGCTCGTAGCGGCCCCATGACGCTCGCTGCGCGCCTGCCTGCTGTTCCCGATCGTGCACGTGGGATTGCCGCTGTTCGTGATGCTCGCCGTGTCCGAGGCGGAGCAGCGCCTACGTGAACGTCTTCGTACAGTGCGCGACCAGTGGCGCTGAAGAAAAAGCTCGAACCACGGGGAACACGGGGAGCACGGTGCAATCTGCTTCGTGCCGGGGCCGTAGGTCACGTTGCAGAGCTACGTGACACCTTCGAACCGCGCATCGTCACGCAGGCGCTCCGCGCCAACGTGACCTACGCAGGGAAAGGCAACTCCCTCACGCATTCTCCGTGACTCTCCGTGACTCTCCGTGACTCTCCGTGACTCTCCGTGACTCTCCGTGACTCTCCGTGACTCTCCGTGACTCTCCATGGCCTCCGTGGCCTCCATGGTTTCTCTTGGGAAGGCCGCGGCTCGATGTTCGTCAGGGCGACGTGCTCTCCACACCGATGGTCACGCGCTCATCCTCGAAATTGTCGAGGCTCAGGTCGCGGGTTTCCTTTGAAAGCCACAGCGCGATGAAGGTCAGCGTGCCCAGGGCGGACAGGTAGAGCCCCACGTAACCCACGCCGTAATTCTTCGCCAGCCACACGGCCGCGAACGGCGTGAGCGCCGCGCCCAGGATGGAGGCTACGTTGTAGGCAATGCCCGAACCGCTGTAGCGCACGTTGGTGGGAAAGAGTTCCGGCAGGATGGCCGACATGGGGCCGAAGGTGAGCCCCATGAGCGTCATGCCGGTGCACAGGAAGAACAGCATCAACCCCTGATTGGCGTTCGCACCGGTGCCCATGGTTGCGGGATCGAGGAACAGGTTGAAGGTGGCGCCGAACACGATGATCGCCGCGGTGATCACCAGCAGGAAGCTGCGCCGCCCGTACTTGTCGGCAAGCAAACCGGCCACGGGGATGGTGCCCGCGAAGAACAGCACGGCGATGAGTTGCAGGATGAGGAAATCGTGGTAACTGATGCCGAGGAAGCCCAGTTCGACCCTGCCGATGGCGTAGGAAAGGATCCAGGTGGTCATCAGGTAGAACACGCCGTAGGTGGCCACCATGATGAAGGTGCCCAGCACCAGTTCCTTGAAATTCTTCCTGAACACCTCCGCCAGCGGCACCTTCACCTTTTCGCCGCGCGCCACGGCGCGCGCGAACACCGGCGTCTCCTCCAGCTTCACGCGTACCCACAGGCCCAGGCCCACCATCACAATCGAGACGAGGAAAGGAATGCGCCAGCCCCAGGTGAGGAAATCCTCCTGCAAACCCGCCGTGGCGGAGTTGTACTCGAACCAACGGGTGAGCAGCAGGAAGAAACCATTGGCCAGGATGAAACCGAAAGGCGCTCCCAGTTGGGGCCACATGGCGGCCCAGGCACGCTTGCCCTTCTCGGCGTATTCCGTCGCCAGCAAGGCCGCGCCCGACCACTCGCCGCCCAGGCCGAGGCCCTGGGAGAAGCGCAGGATGGTGAGCATGATGGGCGCCCATAGACCGATCTGCATGAACGTGGGCAACAGCCCGATGAGGAAGGTGGCGATGCCCATGGTGAGCAGCGAACCGATGAGCGTGGCCTTGCGGCCCAGGCGATCGCCGAAGTGGCCGAACACCATGGAGCCGAGCGGCCGGGCCACGAAGGCCACGGCGAAGGTCGCCATGGAGGCGAGCAGTTCGGTGCCGGTCGCCGACTTGGGAAAGAACAGCAACGGAAACACCGAGACGGCGGCCGTGGCGTAGATGTAGAAGTCGTAGAACTCGATGGTGGTGCCCACCATGCTGGCCATGACCACGCGGCTGCGGGGCACGGCGGGGGCGTCGGCGGACTCGGCCGTTTTGGTGGTGACGGTAGACAATATGGGCTCCTTGCGTGAATCGCGGGCCTGACCGGGGCAGGAGTGCGTCGCGCGAACCTTGGCCCGGGGCTGGCAAAAACGTGGGCCGATTGTAACAAGGCCCGCAACGGGCATGGCAGGCCGAATCCGGTTTTTCAGCCGCTTGCCAAGGAAACCCCGACGGGCGTCAACGACGTCCTGCCCACACCAACGGAAATCCGATAAGCCTTTGAATTTACAGTAGCCCAACGTAGCAAGCGGCACCCTCCCCAGGGTTTGAAGACGCCTCTTCGCGGAGGGATATGCGGATCGCGGATCGCAGCCCGGCAAGGTTTAATATGGAGCCATTCGCTGCGGGCAATGGAGACCGACCATGGATTCGCGTCACGACGCACCGATCGATGAAGGCACACCCCTGGATGCCGGGGAGGTTTGGCCACGGACCCTGCATGGCGACATGACGCGGGAACTGTCTCGCGCCGTGGCGCTCGCCGAGGGTGCGGAAAGCCTCGAAGAGGGCGAGGAGGATGAGCGCCAGGTCCTTGAGGCCGAGGCGCTGCTGCTGGATGCGAGGCGCGAGCGCGCCACGGACATCCACATCGACGCCAACTCCAGCGGCGTACTGGTGCGCCTGCGCGTGGACGGCCGCATGCTGGACTGCGTGCTGTTGAGCCAGGAACGTGGTTTACGCGTCATCAACCAGTTCAAGACCATGGCGCGGCTCAACACCGAGCGCTGCTTCGTGCCCGAATACAGCCGGTTCACCTACACCATCGGCGACACCGCGGTCGATCTGCGCCTCACCTACGCACCCACGCTGCGCGGCCAGAAGCTCAGCATCCGCGTGTTCCAGTCGATCGAAAAGGCCTTTTACCTGCAAGACCTCGGCCTGCACGAGGAAGGCCTGGAGCAGATCCAGGAATGGCTCGGCGACATCTCGGGTATGCTGCTCGTGTGCGGCCCCACCGGGAGTGGCAAGACCACGACGCTCTACAGCCTGCTGCACAAACTCAAACTGCACGAGCGCAACGTGGTCACCATCGAGGATCCGGTGGAATACGAGATCAACGGCATCAACCAGATGCAGGTGGACACGCGGCATGGACTCGACTTCGCCGCCGGCACCAAGGCCATGCTGCGGCTCGACCCCGACTATCTCATGCTCGGCGAGATCCGGGAGCCTGCGGCCGCGCGAGCCGCCATCATCGCGGCGACCAGCGGCCGCGCGCTCATGGGCACCCTCCACAGCCGTGATGCCGTGGGCGTGGTCGACACGTTGCGAAACTACGGCCTCAATGGACAGGAGATCTCATCCACCCTGGTGCTGGTGATTGCGCAGCGCCTGGTGCGCAAGCTCTGTCCCCATTGCAAGCGATCGGTAGAGCCCACCGACCATGACCTCCATTGGCTGGCCAGACTCGAACGCCCGGCGCCGTCACGGGTGTGGGAGGCGCCGGGTTGCGAGCGTTGCAACTTCACCGGTTACCACGGCCGCACGGGCGTGTTCGAGGTATGGCGCATCAATCCGCAGGAATATCAGTTGATCCTCGACGGCGCCGATCGCCGCACCCTCTACCGGCAACTGGCGCAGCGCAGACACCGTTTTCTCATCGACGACGGCTTGGAGAAGGTGGCCGCGGGCCTCACCAGCCTTTCCGAACTGCACGGCATGGGCGGCCTGAGCACCATGCCCCACCTGGACAGCCTGTTCCCGGAAAACGGTGATCGACAGGTGCCTGCGGCGGGCTCCTCCTGACGCATGATTCCTTGCGTCGGCGGCCGGCCGTCATCCACAGGCAGTGTTTACCGCCAGGCGCCTGCCCGACATTGCCGATCATGAGCACCATGGGCGCGAAGTCCGGCGCTACGTGGCGCTACCTGGCCGGTTGCTGCTTAACTTGCCTGAGGGCCGGAAGCCTCTGCACCCGCGGAAGACGCGAACTGCCACGCAGGAGGATCGCGCATGGAGCAGGTGGATGCAGTCGTCATCGGCAGCGGCCAGGGCGGCGTTCCGCTTGCGGTGAAACTCGCCGCGGCGGGCAAACGCGTGGTGCTGTTCGAGCGCGAACGCTACGGCGGCAGTTGCATCAACTGGGGCTGCACGCCGACCAAGGCCTTCCTCGCCGCCGCCCATGCCGCGGGCCGCGCGCGCAACGCGGCCACACTCGGCGTGCGCTGCGACGTGCACGTCGACTTCACCGCGGTGATGGAGCGGGTGCGCCGCATTCGCGACGGTTTCGCCCAGTCCACGCGCGAGCAACTCCTGTACGCCGGCGTGCGCCTGGTCGATGCCGAGGCCTCGTTCACGCCGGAAGGTAACGTGCAGGGAGGCGGATACACGTTCGCGGCGGACACCGTGGTCATCGATACGGGCAGTTCGCCGGCGGTCGCGCCCATCCCTGGCATCGACGACATTCCCTATCTCACCGATCGCAACTTCTGGAACCTCACGACCTGTCCGCGACGCACGCTGGTCATCGGCGGAGGCTATGTGGCGGTGGAACTCGGCCAGGGACTGGCGCGCCTCGGGAGCGAGGTACACCTGATCCTGCGTGGCGACCGGCTGATGACGGGCGAATCCGCCGAGGTCAGCGCAGTGCTGGAGGAGGCGCTGGCGCGCGACGGGGTGAGGTTTCACCGCGGTGCGCAGGTGGCGCAGGCACGCCGTAAAGCCGACGACCAGTTCGTGCTAGTGCTCGATGGCGGGCAGACACTCGAAGGCGATGCGGTGCTTATGGCGGTGGGACGGCGCCCCAACACGGAGGCGCTCAACGCCGCGGCGGCCCGCATCATGCTCGACAAACGCGGTCACGTCGTGGTCAGCGACACGCTGGAAACCACCCGCAAGGGCGTGTACGCCATCGGCGAGGTCGCCGGACAACCGGCGTTCACCCACGTCTCCTGGGAGGATCACCGGCGCCTGCTGGCAACACTGCACGGAAGTCCGCGCACGCGCAGCGATCGCATACTCGCCTATGCGGTCTTCACCGAACCGCAGGTCGGGCGCGCGGGCCTGAGCCTGGAACAGGCGAAGGCCAAGGGACTGCGTGTACGCGAGGCGCGCATGGACGTGGCCGGCATGAAGCGCGCCGTTGAATGGAACCAGGAATCCGGATTCTTCCAGTTGCTGGTGGAAACCGATTCCGACCGCATCCTCGGCGCCACTCTGGTGGGCTACGAGGCAGCGGAACTGGTACACGCCCTGCTCGACTTCATGGAGGCGGGCGGCACCGCCTCAGGCCTGCACGCTCTGCAACATATCCACCCCACCTATGCCGAATACCTGCCCGTACTCGCGGGGCGATTGGGGCCTGTCATGTGAGCGGGCTTTGCCGGTTTGCAGAGGCACGAATACCGAGGTCGCGTGAGGGCCGCTTCGGGCCCCCACGCGACCAACGGTCCTAACCTCGCTTGTCCTGCTTCAAGGCCAGCACATTGCGCACCATGCGACCGAAGGCCCGCTCCCGTTGCCGGCGTTCGTGCTCGGCGACGTTGTGGCGCTCCTCGGCGATCAGCTTGAGGTAATGCTGCCACGCGTCAGGCGTGATCTCGCCGCGCTCGACCGCGTCCCTGACCGCGCACCCGGGTTCCTCCTGATGGGAGCAATCGCTGAAACGGCACGCACGGGCGAATTCAGTGATGGAACCGAACTGCCGCTCCACACCGCCCTCGCCCGCCAGGCCCACCTCGCGCATGCCCGGGACGTCGATGATGCAGGCGCCGCCGGGCAGGCGGATCAGGGAACGGGAGGTGGTGGTATGCCGACCCTTGGCATCCTTGCGGGTCGCCCCCGTGGCCTGCAGTGCGTGCCCCAGGAGATTGTTGACCACCGTGGACTTGCCCACGCCTGACGAACCCACCACGACCAGGGTCGTGCCGGGGCGCAGCCATGGCGCCAGGCGCTCAGCCAGCGGGTCCGACAAGGCGTTGACTGCCAGGACCTCGGCCCCGGGCGGCAGGCGCGCGCGGAGCGCCGCCAGCATGGGCGTCACGTCCGCGCACAGGTCGGCCTTGGTCAGCAATACCAGCGGCGTGACCTCCGCCTGGGCGGCCATGACCAGGTAGCGTTCGATGCGGTGCACGTTGAACTCCGCATCCAGGCCGCCGACGATGATCATCAGGTCGATGTTCGTCGCGATGACCTGGACATCATGGCCGCCGGCCATGCGCCGTGCGATCACCGTGCGGGGCGACAGCCGTGCAATGATTACCGGGTCCTGCGCTTCCAGCAGGACCCAGTCGCCCACCGCGGGCGGTGCGTCGTATTCCAGCCGATAACGCCCCGCCAGCGTGGCGGTCATCGCGCCATCGCCGCAGTCGACGCGAAAGCGTTCCCGCACCATGCCGACCACACGCGCAGGACGGACGTCAGCGAGCGATTCCAGGGGGATTTGGGCAAGGAAGTGGTTGTGCCAGCCCAGCGGCAGCAACGGTGAAAAATCCGGAAACATGGTGTCATCCTCTCAACGAATCCAGGGATGGAACGGCGCAAGCAAGCGCCGCCCCTTCGGACGGAAAACCCGTGTTGAGATGGCCGTACCCGCAGCTTAACGACGCTGCAGGCCGGCGCGGATGACAAGGTCCACCCAGCCTCCGGCGATACGAATGCAATCAGTGCACGTGGATGATACGCCAGTATCGCGGCACGTGCATCCGCGAAAAAATTGCTGCCCTCAATCCGTGCGCAATACCGACGCCTGTTCCGCAGCGCGTCGATTCATCAGCGACTGCACCTCGTGCGCCTTGCCGAGCACTTCCTGTATACGCCCCGGCGAATACGTGTCGGTCAGCGAGGGCGGCAGCGCCGCCGCAGGCCTTTCCGCCTCCGGCGCGGCTGCACTGATGCCCTGCATCGCATTCGCGCCCGGGTCCACCGTGATGACCTCGAACGGGATGCCGGGGGCCGGCGGATTGCTGTCGAGCTGCCAGACACCATCCTTGTCACGCCACTTGTAGAACGTCACCGCGGCTGTCGCGACGCCGTCCGGCCCGGGCTTGGGAACGCTGAGGTCCGGCAGGTCGGGCAGG
>JBFXES010000045.1:0-17526 GCA_050179875.1 Thiohalomonadaceae bacterium | reverse complement strand
GAAGATCACCGCGACCACCAGGGCCGCGGTGATCACCATGGTGATCACCACCTCGCGCAACGACTCCTCGATGAAGACGGATTCGTCGTAGGCCACGTCCATGCGGATGTCGGCGGGGAGCACCGCTTGCAGCGCCGCCACCTCCTCGCGCACGGCGCGCGTGACCGCGAGCGTGTTGGTCTTGGACTGGCGCACGACGCCCAGTCCCACCGCATTCTCGCCGTTCAGGAGCACTGCGGAACGCTCCGACTCGGGGCCGATCTCCACGCGCGCCACGTCGCCCAGCGTGAGCTGATAGCCACCTTCGCTGCGCAACACCAGGGCGGCGAATTCCGCCGGTGTGGCAAGGCGCGTCTGGCTGCGCACGGAAAATTCGCGCGTGCGACCTTCCACGCGGCCTGCGGGCAGTTCCACGTTTTCCGCCTGCAGGGTGTTCACCACATCGGTCACCGTCACACCGCGCGCCGCCATGGCATCCATGTCCAGCCATATGCGCATGGCGCGGCGGCGCGAACCGCCGACGATGACGCGCGCGACGCCCGGCAGCACCGACAGCGGCTCGGTGAGATAGCGCTCGGCGAACTCCGTCAGCTCCAGTTGCGAGCGCGCATCGCTGGTGAGCGAGATCCACAGCACCGGCTGGGCATCGGCGGAGACTTTGGCCACCACCGGCGGGTCGGCCTCGTCGGGCAACTCGGCCACGGCGGCGCCGAGCCGATCGCGCACGTCCGCGGCGGCCGCATCCACGTCGCGACGCAGGTCGAACTCGATGCTCACCTCCGATACCTCGTCGCTACTGGTGGAGTCGATGGTGCGGATGCCTTCGATGCCGCTGATCTGTTCCTCGATGACCTCGGTGATCTCGCGATCGATCACCTCCGCGGATGCGCCGGGAAAGACGGTGGTGATGGACACCACCGGCGGATCGATGTCGGGGTATTCGCGCACGCCCAGTTGCACGAGGGCGGCGAGGCCCAGCACGAGCAGCAGCAGGCTGATCACCATGGCGAACACCGGCCGCTCGATACTGACGCGCGAGAGGATCATGAAGCCCCCGGCGCGGCCTGCACGGGCCGCCCTTCCTCCACCTTCTGCAAGCCCGAGGCGATGACGCGTTCGCCGGGCGCAAGCCCCTCGCGCACCTCGACCAGGCCGGGCCGGCGCTCGCCTAGCCGCACGTCGCGCCGTCGTGCGGTGTCGCCCTCGAGGACGTAGACGAAAGCGGCACGCCCCTGATACAACACGGCCGATTCCGGCACCGACGGCGAGCGTCGGCTGGACAGCACCACGTCCACGCTCACGAACAGGCCCGGCCGCAGCGCCGGCGCTCCGGACAGTTCGGCCTCGACCGCGATGGAACGGTCGGAGGGATCCACCTGGTTGTCGATCTCCGTGACCGTGCCCGTGAACGGCGCGTCAAAGCCCGTGGCGTGCACCTGCACGGCGAGGCCGCGCCGCAGTTGCGGCAACAGTTCGGAAGACACGCGGAAGGCGACACGCAGGCGTTCCAGCGTCGCCAGGGTGGTGACCGCCGTGCCCGGTTCCACCAGCGCGCCCGGGCTCACCCGGCGCAGGCCGAGCACGCCGGAGAAGGGCGCCACGATGCGCCTTTCCGCAAGCGCGGCCTCGGCCTGGGCGCGCTGTGCCGCCGCGGCTTCCCAGCGCGCGTTGGCCTCGTCCAGTTCCGACTGCGCCACCAGTTGCTGGCGGCGCAGGGTGCGCAGCCGCCGCGCCTGGCGCGCCGCCTCGTTCTCTTCCACACGGGCGGCTTCGAGGGCGGCCTGTTCCTGTCCGGCGTCGAGTTCGACCAGCGGTGCGCCTTGCACCACCCGTTGTCCTTCCTCGAACAGGATGCGTGCCACGATGCCCGTGGCGCGTGACGTGACCGTGACCTGCTCCGCGGCCTCCACGGTGCCCACGGCGCGCGTGGTGGTTTCGAACGGAAGCGTGCGCACTTCCGCAGTGGTGACGCGAGGCGGCATGGCGGCGAACGAGGCGAAGGGCGCCTCACGGGGCGCAGGGCGCCACTGCCACCAGGCCACGCCCGCAACGACGGCGAGCGCCAGCACGAGCAATGCCGCGACAGCGCGTCGGCTCATCGGTCCCTCGTGGACGCACCGGTGGTGTCTTGAAAATTAGCAAAACCGCGGCGCGAGCGAAGGGGCCCGCCGTTCAGTGGGCCGGCGGAGGTGACGTTGCTTCCTCGCGCGCTGGCGGCAGTTCGTGGAGCAGTCGCTCCCGAAAGCGTTCCAGATCCAGGTGCAGACGGCGCGTGGCGGCTTCCAGGTAAGCGACGGCGTCTGCCGTGGGCTCCGCAGGTTCGAGTTCCGCCTCGATGGTGATGCGGGTGGAGCCGAAGTCGGTGGGATGCACGTCCACCACCATATCGTTGACGTGTTGCGGACCGTTCCACGCCAGGCGCGTGTCGGGAACCACCTCCACCACCTCGGTTTCCCATTCCCGCAGGTTCCCGTTGACGAAACCGCGCCAGTGCAGGCGACCGTCACCCAGATCACGCACTTCCTCGATCCCTGTCAGGAACTCGGGGTAGGCCTCGAACTGGGTCCAGTAGGCATATACCGTTTCAGGCTCAACGGCGATCTCGATGGAATCGTGAACTCGCGCCATGGTCGGCTCCAGGGCCAGATCCCTCTGGCGGTCACGTCCTTTCCCAACTCTAGTCCCTGAGAGAAGAGCCGTGCTGGATTAGACTTCGGATATGGATGGAGGCCCTCATGCCCGCGAACCGAGAAGGCCAGCGCGTCCCCGACGTCGTCTTCAAGACCCGGCACGATGATCGCTGGGTGGATGTGACCACCGCCGAGGTGTTCGGCGGCAGGACCATTGCCGCCTTCGCCCTGCCGGGCGCCTTCACGCCCACCTGCTCCTCGGCCCATCTGCCGCGCTTCAACGAACTGGCGCCGCTGCTGCGCGCCAACGGCGTGGACGAGATCGTGTGCATCTCGGTCAACGACGCGCACGTGATGAATGCATGGCAGAAACAGGAAAAGGCCGACCGGGTACGTATGCTGCCCGACGGCAACGGCGATTTCGCCGCGGGCATGGGCATGCTGGTGGACATGCGCCATCTGGGCTACGGCTGGCGTTCCTGGCGCTATTCCATGCTGGTGCGCGACGGCGTGATCGAAAAGATGTTCATCGAGCCCGAGAAGGAGGGCGATCCCTACGAGGTCTCCGATGCCGATACGTTGCTGCGCTACATCAATCCGGAGGCGCGCGAGCCGCCGCCCATCACCATGATCACCCGCGAGGGCTGCCCGTACTGTGCCCGCGCCCGCCGCATGCTGGAGGAGCGCGGCTATGGCTGGGATGAACTGGTGCTTGGCGTGGGCATCAGCGAACGCGGCCTGCGCGCGCTCAGCGGCACGGACGTCACGCCGCAGGTGTTCATCGGCGGCGAGCACATCGGCGATTCCGAGGCCCTGGCGGCCTATCTCGCCGCGCATTGAGGTTCGAGGCTTGCCGCGGGCGTTCTGGCATAATGGCCAGGCCCATGATTTCCCGCAAACGCCTGCTTTCCCGTTCCCTGCATGCGCTGGCCTTCATCGCGCCGGTGCTGCTGGCCTGGTGCCTGGACATCTACGTGGCCGAACCGCTGCGCGATGCGCGTGGCTGCAACGTGATCCTGCAGGACCGCCCGGTCAGCTCCGCCTCGCAACTCGCGGCCGAACTGGACGCGCGCGGCTACTTGTGGCCGCCGGAGGCGGCGGTGCCGCGGCTTGGCCTCGCATCCCTGCCCGCCGACATCGCCAGTCTCGGCGTCGCCGAGCGCAAGTCGCTTTTCTTCCGCATCCTGCTGCCCCTCGCCATGGCGGAGAACGAGCGCCTCGCGCGTCTGCGCACACGGCTGGAGCAGGCGCTGGCCGGCGGCGCCCTCTGGCGCGGTACCCATGCCTGGCGCTTCGTGCAGCGGCTGGCGGGCAGCTTCGGCGTGAAGGGCGATCTCAACGATCCCGCCGTGCGTGCGCGCCTGCTGGAGCGCGTGGACACGCTCCCGCTCGGCCTGGTGCTCGCGCAGGGCGCCAACGAAAGCGCCTGGGGAACGTCGCGTTTCGCCTTGCAGGGCAATGCGCTGTTCGGGCAATGGACCTGGAATGCGGATACGGGCATGACACCGCTGCGCCGCGCGGCCGGTGCGCGCCATCAGGTGCGTGCCTATCCGGATCTGCAGGCGTCCGTGCGCGCCTATCTGCACAACCTGAACACAGGCCATGCCTACGACGGCCTGCGCCGATTGCGCGCACAGGCGCGCGCGACGGGCGTTACTCCCGACGCCCAGGCGCTGGCGCGCACGCTGCAACGCTATTCCGAACGCGGGGAGGCGTACGTCGCGGAGATCGTCCGCATGATCCGCGACAACGGTCTCGACAGGCTGGGGACCCCCGAATTCGAGCCGTTGCCGGGCCTGGTCCCGTAGCCGGCCGCGGCCGTTATGGAATCAACCAGGGCTGGCTGAACCAGTGGTAGCGCGTGCCGCCCGCATCCGGCGCGGTGCAGTTGTAGCGGCTCCGGCCGCGGGGCAGGGGATGCTCGGCCGACACGGAGAAGCGTCGTTCACTGAGGACGGTGATGGGCAAGGCCGCGCCGCCTGCGTAACAACGGACCGTATTCAAGGGCGGTGCACTGTCGGCCAACGTGAGCGTCAGTCGGGGCGGATTCTTGCGTACCAGCGGCTCGGCGGGTTCCACCGCCGCGATCGGCAGCGGCAGCGATGCGGCCTTGAGGGCGAATTCCTGTACCGCGGCGTAGTTTTCCGCCATGGGATAGCGGGGCAGCGCGCGGCGATCCGAGGTGGCGCCTATGGCCCCGGAATGCTGACCGAAGCCCACGTAACCCAGTGCCTGCACCCGATCGGCAAGCGCCAGGGTGTATTCGCCATAGGGATAGGCGAACAGCGCGGGCGCGGTATTGGTCTGCGTCCCCAGTTCGGCCTGCAGGCGCGACTGGGCCCGCTCGATGTCGCCGCGCACCCGTTCGCGCCATTGGCCCTCCGATTCCCCCACCTGCCGGCGCCACAAGGCAGCGTGTCCCGCACCGTGGTTGGCGAAGCGCACGCCGCGCGCCTGCATCTCGCGCATCTGCTCCCAGGTCATGTAATCGGGCAGCTTCCGGTCGACGGAATCCGTGTTCACGAACACGGTGAAGGGCCAGCCGCGATCCACCATGCGTGGAAAGGCATGGCGATAAACCGAGCGGTAGGCATCGTCGACGGTGATGGCGACGGTGCGATCGGGCATGGGCTCGCCCGTCTCCAGGTGCCGGACGATGCGCTCCAGCGGCCACACCGTATAGCCATGGCCCGCCAGCCAGTCCAGGTGGGCCTCGAACTGGTCGATGCGCACGCTGGTGCTGGGATAACGCTCCTCGCCGAAGCGGTGATACATGAACACCACCGCGTGGGATTCGACGGCGGCGGCGAAGGCGGGCAGCAGTAGTAGGAGCAGGGCGGTGAACAGGCGGCGCATGGCGCCATTATGGCGCTTGCGCATCCGCGGACAAGCGCGCGTCCAGCCAGGCGACGAGCCGTTCACGCCGCTCCCGCGTGGTGAAGGCAGCGATGTGGCGCGCGCCGTCCACCAGCCACAGTTCCCGCGGCTCGCGCGCCGCCGCGTGCAAGGCCACGCCATGATGCGAGGGGATTACCTCATCGTCGCGGCTGTGCACCACCAGCAGCGGCACGGGGCTGATGCCGTCCACCGCATCGATGGGGCGGTAGTCGTCGGAAATGGTGAGCGACAGCGGCCACTGGAACAGCCAGGTGAGCCAGGAATTGGAGAGCAGTTCGCGCGCGAGGCTGCGATAGCTGGTGGGCGCGCCTTCCACCACCAGGGCGCGCACCGACGCGCGCGCCGGTGAATGGGCGAGCCCGGTGATGGCCGTGGCGCCGCCCATGCTCTGGCCGAACACGACGATGCGCGTGGGGTCCACTTCGGGCAGCGTGCGCACATACTCGAGGGCGGCGGCGAAATCCTGGTGGATGCCGGGCAGCGAGGGTTTGCCTTCGGAATACCCGTAACCGCGGTAGTCGAACAGCAGCACCTGGTAGCCGTAGGCCGGCATCCAGTACACGCTCGCCAGATGGGTGCTGATGTTCTCCGCGTTGCCGTGCAGGAAAAGCACCGTGCCGCGCGCCGTGCCCCTGGCCGGCAGGAACCAGGCGTGCAGGCGCGTGCCGTCCGCGGCCGTGAACCATTCGTCGCGCGCCTCCACGCCCACTTCCGCCGGCACCAGGGCGTGCTGGCGCATGGGCTGGAAGATGAGTCCGGTGCAACCGCCGAGCATGAGCGTGAAGACCAGAAGGGCGACGCGCGCGATCATCAGAAATACCAGTGCAGGGTGATGCTGCCGTCAAACAGGCGATCGTGCTCCAGGTGTGTGGATGTGAGTTCCATGCGCACGGCGAGATCGCGGTCGAGGGCGTAACCGGCCTGGAGGAAGGTCTCGGCCTCGTGGGTCCACAGCCCCGTGTAGCGGCGCGCGCGTGCGCCCGCGACCAGGGCCAGGTCATTCGTGGGCGTGCCGTACAGCCCGAGCAGTGGACCGGCACCCACGGCATAGCCTTCGGGCAGATCGTCGTCGGCCAGCAGGTCTGCTTCGAGCAGGGCGAAGCCGAGCAGGCGCGGACGCAACGGCCAGGCACCGCCGGCGCCGCCGTTCACGGAGAACACCAGTTCGTCGCCTGCGACGGCGTGCCGTTCGAAGGCGGCGGCGAAGCGCCAGGAGCGGGGCTTGAAGAAGGCGTCGCGCGGGCTCAGGGAGACGATGTCCACGAAGCGGAACCAGCGCAGCTCGTGGCGATCCTCGCTGACATACCAGCGCGCGGCCATATCGAAGAAATTGATCTGCGCGCCTTCGCTGTAGCCCGCCTGCGGGTCCACCAGATCGTGATAGGCGGGGCGTATGCGCAACTCGGCGAAGCCGATGCCCTCGCGCGCACCGGCGCCGAGCGCCACGCGCGCCGTGCCATGGCCCTGATCCGGCCGCACTTGCGGCGGGCGCGGCGCCGGCGTGTCTGCCGCGGGCAGGGCGTTGCGCGCGCGCAGCAGGGCCAGGGCGCGCGGCGCCACGTACTCGCGCGGCAGTTCTTCGTCGGCGGTGCGGAATTGCAGATAGTCGTAGGCCAGGTCCAGCACCAGGGCCGCGCGTTCCGGCGTCACGCCCGCCAGCGCCGTGGCGCTCTCTTCGGGCGCGTCGGCGAGGAGGCGTGCCCGTTCGCCGTCCCCTTCACCCAGCAGTTCGGCGTGATGGCGAATGCGCGTGGCGAGCGCAGGGCGGAAGCGCACGGCCGTGAGCAGGCCTTCCTCCTCCAGCACCGCACGCACCGTGTCGCTGGGAATGGCCCAGACAGGGAAGCGCGCGGCGAGATGACGGCCCGGGCGCGCCACGTCCATGAGGGCGAGCAACTGGTAGGAACAGTTCTCGTCGAAAAAGAAGTAATCGAAATTGACCTGGCCCAGTTCCCAGGCGTGTTCCAGCAGCCGGCGGATCTCCTCGGGCGTGAAGGCCAGTTCGTACTCCCAGAGGTCGCGGCTCTCCAGATCGTTGTACTCCTTCACCTTCTCGTAATAGGGCGTGATGGAGAAGTAGCCCGGGTAGCCGCCGAGCAGGCCTTTCACGGCGAAGATCATGCCGTTGGTGTCGTTGGTCTCGGCCGCATAGTTGAGCGCATAGGAGAACAGGCGCGTGCCTTCGGACTGGGCGGTGTTGTCCACGCGCAGCAGGGTGTGGCCGAACATGGACGAGGGATTGTTCATGTAGGCGGCCGGGAATACCAGGGTAAGCTGGCGTGGGGCGATGGCCGCGAACCAGTTTTCGAAGCGTGTGCAGGTCTTCTCGGGCAGACGCGCGGGATCGAACTGCAGTCGCTGCTTCAGCCAGCCATAGCGTGCGATGAAGCGGCATTGCGGGTGCTGCCAGTCAGGCGTTTCGTCGCCCTCGGCAAAGAAGGCGGCGAGGGTGGCGTCGAGTTCCGCCTGCGGATTGGTTTTGCCGTCGGGTGCGTTGAAGAAGGCGGGTGCGTCCGCGAGGCTGGTATGACCAGGCGGCAGCAGGTCCGGACGCCAGTGGCCCAGGGCGAGCCATTCATCGGTCTGGGCGAGCCCTGCGGCGCGGGCGGCGGCCTGCAGGTCCTGAAGGTAGTCGGCGCGTACGGGCAGCGCGCAAAGCAGCAGCGCGAAGACAGTGAGAAGGCGGGATCGCATGCAAGACAAAGGCGACACCCGTTGCCGGGTGTCGCCTTGGATCAGACGTCGCTCAGGCGGCGTAGCGGGACAGCTTCGCGTCGGCGGCGAGCACGTCCTTCAGGTTGGCGAGAACCTGTTCGGCGGTGGCGTCGCTGCTGTCGAAGATCTTGCTGAAGTTGTCGCGGGTGGCGGAGAAGAAGGCGGCCTTGTCGGCGGCTTCCACGCCCATCAGGTCGGCGAGGGTCTCGAGGGTCTCACCCTGGCCCTTGGACATGTCGGCAGCGAGCTTGTCCATGTTGGAGCCGGTGAACATGGAGAGCTTGGCGGTGGAGCTCACCACACCGTCCTGGGTGCAGCCCAGGGTGCCCGAGGAGATACCGAAGGTCTGGTTGCCGGAGATGCCGTTGGTGGTGGCGGCGAGCACCTGCGGGGCTACGCCACGCTGGCCGTTGAACACCATGGAGCCCAGGCCGCAACCCACGTTGTTCTGCTGGGCCATGGCGGTGCCGGTGGAGAGGGCGATGGCCAGGGCGGAGAATGCGATCTTTTTCATACGATTCCTTCCTCATTACGCTCTTGTTAGGGTTCTTGTACGTCCGATCCCGCGTGGACGTGGGGCATTGTGTAGCACAGGACGGGAACCAACGTCCATGCCGCCCATTCACCCACATGCTGAGTAGGGGTTTTGCCTAACAGGGAGAGCACCAGGCAGTAAACCCCGGGACAAGGATGCGAGGCCGGGACGCGGTCGAATCCCGGTATTGCGGCAAGAGAGCCCGCTGTTGCACCCATGGGGACGTCCCATCGCGTCGCCCGGGTTTTGCATCCGCACCCCGGGCACTACAATGCCTGCCCTCCGTTCATCGTTTTCCGAAGGCGCCATGTCGATTTTCCAGCGCATTGCCACAGAACTCGCCGTCAACGTCGCCCAGGTGGAGGCCGCCGTGCGCCTCCTCGATGAGGGCGCCACCGTGCCCTTCATCGCCCGTTACCGCAAGGAGGTGACGGGCGGGCTGGACGACACCCAACTCCGTACCCTCGAGGAAAGGCTCACTTACCTGCGCGAGCTGGAGGAGCGCCGCGCCACGGTGCTCAAGAGCATCGAGGAACAGGGCAAGCTGACCCCGGAGCTGAAGGCCGCCATCCTGGCCGCCGATACCAAGGTCCGGCTGGAAGACCTCTACCGCCCCTACATGCAGAAGCGCCGCACCAAGGCGCAGATCGCGAAGGAGGCCGGGCTGGAGCCGCTGGCCGACGCCCTGCTCGCCGATCCGACGCTCACCCCCGAGGTCGCGGCTGCGGCCTACGTGGATGCGGACAAGGGCGTGGCCGACGTGGCCGCGGCCCTGGACGGCGCGCGCCAGATCCTCATGGAGCGCTTTGCCGAGGACGCCGAACTGGTGGGCCTGCTGCGCACCTACCTGTGGGAGAACGCCCACCTCAAGTCCACGGTGGTGGAGGGCAAGCAGGAGGAGGGCGCCAAGTTTTCCGACTACTTCGACCACATTGAGCCTCTCAAGGGCGTGCCTTCGCACCGTGCCCTGGCCCTGTTCCGCGGCCGCAAGGAGGGCGTGCTGAACCTGGAGCTGGTGATCCCCGCGGACCAAGGAGAAGGTCGCAAGCCCACCGACCCGTCCGTGTGCGAAGGCATGATCGCCAAGCACGTGGGCATCCGCGCGGAAGGCCGCGCCGCGGACCGCTGGTTGCTGGAGACCGTGCGCTGGGCCTGGCGCGTGAAGATCCTCAGTCACCTGGACACGGAACTGAAGGCGCAGCTGCGCGAGCTATCCGAGGAAGAGGCCATCAAGGTCTTCGCCCGCAACCTGCATGACCTGCTGCTCGCCGCGCCCGCCGGCGCGCGCGCCACCATGGGCCTGGACCCGGGGCTGCGCACCGGCGTGAAGGTGGCCGTGGTGGATGCCACCGGCAAGCTGCTCGGCACCGGCACCATCTATCCCCACGCGCCGCAGAACCGCTGGGACGAATCCATCGCCACGCTCGCGGCCCTGTGCCAGAAATTCAACGTGGAGCTCATCGCCATCGGCAACGGCACCGCCTCCCGCGAGACCGACAAGCTGGCGGGCGAACTCATCAAACGTTATCCCGCACTCAAGGTCACCAAGGTGATGGTGAGCGAGGCGGGCGCCTCGGTGTATTCCGCTTCGGAACTGGCGGCGAAGGAATTCCCGGACCTGGACGTGTCGTTGCGCGGTGCCGTGTCCATTGCGCGCCGTCTCCAGGACCCGCTCGCCGAACTGGTGAAGATCGATCCCAAGTCCATCGGCGTGGGCCAGTACCAGCACGACGTATCCCAGACCCGCCTGGCGCGCACGCTCGATGCCGTGGTGGAGGACTGCGTGAACGCCGTGGGCGTGGACGTGAACATGGCCTCGCCCGCGCTGCTGACGCGCATCTCCGGCCTCAATGCCACGCTCGCCAACAACATCGTCGCCTATCGCGATCAGCACGGCGCCTTCAGGACCCGCAAGGACCTCATGAAGGTGCCGCGCCTGGGCGAAAAGGCCTTCGAACAGGCGGCCGGTTTCCTGCGCATCATGAACGGCGACGACCCGCTCGACGCCTCGGCCGTGCACCCGGAGGCCTATCCGGTGGTGCAGCGCATCATCGAGGTCACGGGCAGGGGCATCCGCGACATCATCGGCGACGGCCAATTTCTCAAGGGCCTCAAGCCCGCCAATTTCACCGACGAGAAATTCGGCGAACCCACGGTCAAGGACATCCTGGCCGAACTGGAAAAACCCGGCCGCGACCCGCGCCCCGAGTTCAAGACCGCCACCTTCAAGGAAGGCATCGAGGACCTGAAGGACCTGCAGCCGGGCATGATCCTGGAAGGCGTGGTTACCAACGTGACCAACTTCGGCGCCTTCGTGGACATCGGCGTGCATCAGGACGGCCTCGTGCACATCTCCGCGCTCGCCGACAAGTTCGTGAAGGACCCGCACGAGGTGGTGAAGGCGGGCGATCTGGTGAAGGTGAAGGTCATGGAGGTGGACGTGAAACGCCGCCGCGTGGGCCTGTCCATGCGTCTCACCGACGACGCACGCGATCAGCCCAAGGACATGCCGCGCGACCGCGGCCCGGGCCCCAAGGGCGGCAAGCCGCGCCAGTCGCAGGGCTCGCAGCCCATGGGCGCCATGGCCGAGGCCTTCGCGCGCCTCAAGAAGTAGAAACGCGGAGGACGCGGAGGCGCGGAGAACGCGGAGAAGAGCAGGGGCGGGAGAGCGCTGGCTGCTCTTGCATTGTCCGTACGCTCTGCGTCTCTGTTTGAGAACACGTGGGCATTTCATTTCCTCCGCGCCTCCGCGTTCTCCGCGTTGAATCCCTGTCTTCTCCGCCCGCCCCGCGCCGGTCTAGAATTCGCGCCTCCGTGGCAGCCTCGGCGGTGTATGGCGAATCCCTGTCTCGATTGCGGCGCGTGCTGCGCCTTTTTCCGCGTGTCCTTCTACTGGGCCGAAGCGGAGCCTTTTCTGGGCGGAACTGTCCCCGCCGAACTCACCACCAAACTGAATCCCCACCTGTCGGCTATGCGCGGCACCGAGTCGCGGCCGGCGCGCTGCGTGGCCTTGCAGGGTACCATCGGCCAGTCGGTGGCCTGCGGGATCTACAGCCAGCGGCCGACACCCTGCCGCGATCTGATGCCGGCCTGGGTGGCGGGCGAGCCCAGTCCGCAGTGCGACAAGGCACGCGCGGCCCATGGCCTGCCGCCGCTGGAGCCGCCGCAATGCCCCGAAGCGGAGCCGCCCCTGCCGCTGCCGGCCTGAGTGGGCGCATCCGGGCGGGCTCCGGTATAGTCCGCCGGTGAGGAGAACGAAAATGAGACGACGAGCGTTCCTGCTGGCCGCCACTCTCGCGGTACCTGCGGTGCAGGCGACCGAGGGTTTTGCCGATTTTCCGGCGCAACCGAAATTCCACGGCGAGGGGATCCTCAATCGCGTGGATCGGGGCGTGGGCGTGATCAACATTTCCCACGGGCCGGTGGCCTTCGCCGGCTGGAGCACCATGACCCGCGACCTGCGCCTGAAACCCAAGGCTCTGGCCAACGGCCTGATACCCGGCATGCACGTGCGCTTTCGCCTGCAGGCCGAGGACGGCCGCAATTACAGCATCGTCGCCATCGAGCCCATCACGCCGAGGTAGAACCATGGAGCGCGCCGGGCGCGCCATCCTGCACGTGGACATGGACGCCTTCTACGCGTCCGTGGAAATCCGCGAACGGCCCGAACTGGCGGACCGGCCGGTCATCGTGGGCGGCACGCCCGAGGGTCGGGGCGTGGTGTGCGCGGCCAACTACGTGGCGCGTCGCTACGGCATCCATAGCGCCATGCCTGCCGCCACGGCGCGGCGCCTGTGTCCCCAGGGTGTGTTCCTGCCGCCGCGCCACCGCTTGTATGCGCAGGTATCGCGCGATATCCACGCCATTTTCGAACGCTATACGCCCATGGTGGAGCCGCTGTCCCTGGACGAGGCCTTCCTGGACGTCACCGCGAGCCAGCGGCTGTTCGGTCCGGCCGAGCATATCGCGCGGCGCATCAAGGACGAGATCCGCCAGGAACTGGGCCTGGTGGCGTCGGTGGGCGTGGCGCCCAACAAATTCATCGCCAAGATCGCCAGCGACATCGACAAGCCCGACGGCTTTTGTGTGGTGCAAGCGGAACAGGTCCAGGCCTTTCTCGACCCCTTGCCGGTGACGCGCCTGTGGGGCGTGGGCAAGGTGACCGAGAAGACCTTCGAACGCCTGGGCATACGCACCATCGGCCAGTTCCGCGCCTGGCCGCCCGCACTCATTCGCGAGCACTTCGGCAATGCCGGGGACCATCTGCTCGCGCTCGCCCACGGCCGCGACGATCGCGAAGTGGAGGCGGAGCGTGAGGCCAAGTCCATCTCCCATGAAACCACTTTCGCCCGCGACATCGGCGACCGGGAGGTGTTGCTCGCCTGGCTGCTGGATCTCACCGATCAGGTGGCAAGCCGCCTGCGCGCCCACGGACTGGCGGGACGTACGGTGCAGATCAAGGTGCGTTACGCGGATTTCAGCACGGTGACGCGCGCCCACAGCCTGAGGGCGCCCACCGACGCCACCGACGTCCTGTGGGCGGCGGCGCGGGAACTGTTCGAGACGCGCCTGCCTGCACGCCTGCCGCCCGTGCGCCTGCTCGGCATGGGGGTGAGCGGTTTCGGTCAGCAGGACGTCCCATCCCAGGGTGACCTCATCGCCGCGGCGCCGGCGGGCAATGCCAGGCTGGATGCCGTCACCGACAGCATCCGCGCGCGCTTCGGACCACAGGCCCTGAGCCGCGGCGGCGCGGCCAGGGTCCGCCGCGGACGCGGACAAGCGTGAGCATGCTCACACTTGCGCATCTTCGTGCCCACCTTATCATCGCTTCTGTGAAGCCAGCCGCGGTGACCGTGGTTCCGATCGGCTAGTTTCTTGCCCAAAGAGGACGAGTCCGCCCGTACAACGCCATGAGCATTCCAACCATCGTCAGCGAGTACCTGCGCCGCAAGGGCGGCCAGTACAAGGCGCGCGTGGGCCAGGGCGGTGACAGCCTGCAGGCAGCCATCGCCGAGGCGCGTTTGTCGCCGTCGCTGGTGGCCGAGGCGACGGTGCTCACCACGGGCAAGGCCGCCCTCATGATCGTCCATCCCGCCGATCACGAACCCGACATTGCGCGGGTCGCGGACATGGTGAAGCGGCCGCTGAGCCGCGCCACGCTGCAGGATCTCACCCGCCTGTGTCCCGATTGCGACCCGCAGGCCATTCCGCCCCTGCCCGAAGCCTTCGGCATGAAGGTCATCCTGGATCCGGCGCTCGCGGCGGCGGAGCACGTCTATTTTTCGGGCGGGCGCCTGGGCGTGTTCATTCGCGCCAACGGCGCCGACCTGGCCCGTTTCGCGGAAGGCGGCTGGCAGCGCGCCGTGAGCAAGCGGCGCGAGGAGCCTGTCGAGGCGAGCGGCGACGTCGGTGTGGCATCCATGCGCGAGCGCGTGCGCAGACTGCATCAGCTGCCGTCCATGCCGGGCATGGCCATGCAGATCCTCAAGCTGCGCAACAACCCCTATTCGCACGTCAGCGAGTTGGCGGCCATCGTCGAGCAGGACCCCTCGCTGTCGGCCCAGATCATCCGTTACGCTTCCTCGCCGTTCTTCGGCTACCAGGGGCGCGTGGACTCGGTGGCCATGGCCATCGCGCGGGTGCTCGGTATGGACTTCGTCATGGACCTGGCGTTTGGCCTGTCGCTGGGCAAGTCCTTCCGCAATCCCACGGGCGGCCCGCTCGGCCTCAACAACTTCTGGCAGCACGCCACCTACACCGCCGCGCTGACCCAGGCCCTGTGCCTGCGTGTCCCCTACATGCGCCGGCCGTCGCCCGGCATCGCCTACCTGTCCGGCCTGCTGCACAACTTCGGCTTCCTGCTGCTCGGGCATTTGTTTCCTGAGCAGTTTGCGCGCATCAACAAGGCCGTGGCGGAACAACCCGATCGTCCCATCACCGACCTGGAGCATGAGGTGCTGGGCATCAGCCACACCGACCTCGGCCTGTGGCTCATGGAAGCCTGGGGCATGCCGCGGGAGATCATCGATGCGGTGCGCGAGCATCACAACCCGGAGTTTCGCGGCGACTTCGCCGTGTATGCCAATCTGGTCTACATCGCCAACGCGTTGCTGAAGCGGCACGGCATCGGCGATTCGGACACCTTGCAGGTCCCGCCCGCATTGCTGGAAGCCACGGGCCTCGACGAAATCCAGGCGGAAGCGGCGCTTGGCACCGTGCTCGAGAGCCGCGAAAGTCTCGAATTCATCGCCCGCAAGATGGCGGCCTGAGCGCCAGATTTTCGAGATCCATCTCCTCTGAGACCAGGCCGCCTCTCTCAGCCAATCCCGGCAGTGATGCCCCGGTGAACTATGCCGGTGGCGCGATGTAAAAAAAAGAAAACCCGGCAGAAGCCGGGTTTTCTTTTTTTCTGATAGCGCCTGTTACTTGCGTGTGCTCGGCGCGTTCACGGGGATGCCGTTGCTCATGTAGGTGTGGTAGTACTCCAGTGCGCGATACTCCGACCCCAGGGGCTTGAAGCCCTTGGCGCGCACCTGCTCGTTGCAGCCTTCGTAGCGGCGGTGCAGGGTGCCCAGTTCGCCCCACTGCAGACGATGCACCGGGAAGTGCGTCGGATGGCCGAGGGCCGGACTCAGCACTTCGGAACGGATGCGGTTGCCAGAGTTGTCCATGTGGCAGTTGGCGCAGGACATGTTGAGCTGGCCACGCTTCATGAAGAAATGCGCCTTGCCCTTTTCATACCATGCGAGCGCACGGGGATCGTTGGGGATCTTGATATCCAGCTTCTTGCCGTTGGACGTGGAAGCCATGTAGGCCGAAATGGCCGCCATGTCACCCTTCTTGGCGCCGAGCGGCTTCTCGCCGTTCTTCTCGCGGCACTCGTTGATTTCCTGCTCGAGCGTCTTCACCTCACCGGTCTTCGCGTCGAAGTACGGATAGTTCTGGCGGATGCCGATACCGCCATTGGGGAAGCAGCTGGCGTAGGTCTTGCCATTGGCAAACGGGGTATTGAACAGCTTCTTGCCCTTTGCCAGTTCGTCCTCGTACGGCGGAAACTCCTCGATTGCCTCCCAGGAGCTGCGCGCGTCGGCGTCGATGGCGTAAACGCCGTTGGCGAACTCCTCGAGGGGAACGCCGGGAAAACGCTTCATGTAGAAGGTGCGAAACGCCTTCAGATCGTCTTCCGGCGTGGCCTGGCTCGCGAGCGGCATGCCCGCGAGCAGGGCGACGGCGGCAGCCATCGTCACGTATTTTTTCATTATATGACTCCTTCCATCCTCGCCTGGTGGTTGGCGCGTCAGCCGATGGTGACTTCCTGGGAATCTGAGTCACCCTGGTTATCGGTCCAGCTCAGAACGAGCTTGTCGCCAGCCTTGGCGCCCGAGAAATCGAACGACAAGTACGGGTTGGCGGACACTGCAGTGCCCCAGTTGGCGTTCAGAACGGGCTTGCCGTTATGCGTGCAGGACAGTTCCTGGATGAAATGGGCCGGAATCACCTTGCCGGTCTTGGCGTCCTTGCGCTGGCCCGTCTCCATGACGTGCTTGATGAGGGCCTTCACGTTGCACGTATCGCCGGAGAGGTTCGCCTTGATCTTGATAGTACCTTGAGCCATGAGTCTTTCCTCGAAATCTCGTGTGTATTAGCCGCCGCAGCCGCCGATGGTGACCTTCACTTCCTTGCGGGCGCTGTACAGCTTGCCGCCGGACTTCACGACCGCGACCACGTTGGAGGTCTTGCCCATCTTGATGCGGGTGGAAACGGAACCCTTGGTATTGGCAGCCAGCACGAAATTGGCGGCGAGCGGCGTGGGGTTGCCATCGGCGAGGATGGAGATCGATTCCGCATTGGGCAGCGTGGTGGACACGGTCACGGGCACCACGGCGCCGTTCTCGGCGATTTCGGGAGCCTTGATCTGGATGGCATCGCTGGGATCGGTCAGGTCACTGCCCAGGGCACCGTTCAGTGCTTCCTGCATGGTCTTGGCTTCGAAGGCCGGCTTCGGCCATGCGGCCAGGACCTGGCGCGGGTTGAGGAGGCCGGCGCCTACAGCGACGGCAACGGCGCTGCTGGCCAGGGTGCCCTTGAGAAATACTCTGCGCTTCATATGAACCACCTTGACTGTTCTGAAATGAGATGCCGGTTAGAGGCTGTAGATGAATTCGACAACCTTGTCGAGTTCATCCGGCGTCAGGATCTGGTGCCGGCCGAAGGGCGGCATGATGCTGTTGGGGTTGCTCTGCGTGGAATCGAAGATCTGCGCACGCAGTTTCGCCTTGTCGGGAAAGCGAACCTTCATGGAAACGAGCGGCGGCCCGATGTTGCCGGGAAGGTCGCCACCTTCGATTTGGTGACACGCAAGGCAGTTTCCTTTCTTGTTGTCGAAGGCGATGGCCTTGCCCTGCTCGAGAACCGAAGGTTCCGCAGCAGCCGCGGGCATCGACACGGTGAGCGCACCCAGCAGGGTCGCTACCGCACTCGCCGCGGTGATGAGTTGAGCGGGATTCCGCATTCCTATCCTCCTGGTTGGCTCAACCGGCACTTTCGTGCCGTGCGTCGTTCAAGATATGTGTGATGTTATTGTTGGGCTATCTCTCGGAGGGGATAGCGTCCACCCGAGAGTGACACGCGCTAAGAATACCTAACGACGACCCGATGGCAAGCGTCGTTCCTTTCGGGGTTTTATCAGCATATTAGCCGCGTCTTATACCGAAAGACCGTCATCGAAAACGCGTGCGATGAGAGAGT
>JBFXES010000044.1:0-17604 GCA_050179875.1 Thiohalomonadaceae bacterium | reverse complement strand
ACGCCTGCCGCTGGGACTACAAGGTCCATCCGGCGGGGCAGGACGTCAGCGGCGACGTGGTGCTGCACCGGCACGCAGCGGCGGAGGGGATGTATCTGCTCGAAGAGGGCACGCGCCCCGGCCAGTTCATGCCCGTGGAGGAAGACGAGCACGGCACCTACGTCCTGAATTCCCGCGACCTGCGCGCCGTGGAACACGTGGCGCGCCTGGTGGAGATCGGCGTCGATTCCCTGAAGATCGAGGGCCGTACCAAGTCGCACTACTACGTGGCGCGCACCACGCAGATCTACAGGCGCGCCATCGACGACGCCTGCGCAGGCCGCCCGTTCGATCCCGGCCTGATGAAGTCCCTCGACGGCCTCGCCAACCGCGGCTACACCAGTGGCTTCTATCAGCGCCATGCGCCGCAGGACTACCAGACCTATCACAGCGGCCGTTCGGACAGCGAGGTGCAGCGTTTCGTGGGAGAGGTGGTGGCCTACGATGCGCCCAGCGGTCTCGCGGAAATCGACGTGAAGAACAAGTTCGCCGTGGGCGACCGCTTGGAACTGATCCACCCCGAAGGTTCCCGGACACTGTGGGTGGAACACATGGAGGACCTCGCCGGCAACGCCCTGGCCGAGGCGCCGGGCGGCGGCTGGCGCGTACGCATTCCCCTGCCCGTGCTCGATCATCGCTACAGCCTCCTGGCGCGCCATCTCGCGGGAGAGACGGCATGACACCGGCCATCGACGCGGCGAAGAAGGCCGGCGTGGCCCACACGGTGCACGCCTATGAGCACGACCCCTCGTGCGCCGCCTATGGCATGGAGGCCGCCGAGAAAATGGGCGTGGCGCCAAACCGGGTGTTCAAGACGCTGGTGGTGCAGCTGGACGGCAAGGTGTTCGCCGTCGGCATCGTTCCGGTGGCGGCCCAGCTGAGCATGAAGCTGATGGCGAAGGCGGCCGGCGCCAAGAAGGCCGCCATGGCCGACAAACAGGACGTGGAGCGCATCACCGGTTACGTACTCGGCGGCGTCAGTCCGCTGGGCCAGAAGCGGCGGCTGAAGAGCTTCATTGATGCCTCCGCCCGCCAGTTCCCGACCGTGTACGTGAGCGCGGGGCGCCGCGGACTGGAAATCGAACTGGCCCCCGCCGACCTCGCCCGACTCACCGGCGCCGTCTTTGCCGAACTGGCCGCATAGGCACAGTGGTGGGACAACGCGGAGGGAGGGTCAGCAAATGAATGCAAGAACACCGCATAGGTGCAGAGGAAATCCCGGCGATCGCCTGTAGGAGCGGCCTCAGGCCGCGATAGCCTCGGCATGCTGTGTTTATCGCGGCCTGAGGCCGCTCCTACAAAGGCGGGTGCAGGGGCCGCTGTGGTTCTTTCGCGCGCCGCGGCGGCATGGGGAATGCACCGTCTCCGTGTTTTCTGTGTCTCTGCGTTGAATTCTTCAGGTGTTACCCGGCGGCGGGCCGCAGTCCATTTCTCCGCGTCATCATCCGACGGTGACCCGCCATCGATCAGGCCCCAGCTCCTGCAGGGTCACCTCCGTGCCGAGAAACCAATGCAGCACCTCGGCGTTGGTACGAAGATGCAGGCTTGGGCGCAAGGTTTCGAAGGCGCCGCCGCCCGCTAGCGCCAGCGGCAGGAGCAACTGGTCGGCGAGGTGCTCTCCCACGGGCACCCCTGCGCTGAGATAGCGCTGCACCTGGCGCACCACCCCGCTTGCCACCTTTTCGGCGGGCACGCCCCGTTCGCCGAAACCCGTAAAGACCTCCGTCACGTGCTCACTGCGCACCCGCACCATCACTGCATTGCCTGGTCCCGGCGCGTCCGCCGTGATGGCCTCCAGGCGGTCCGCCGGCAGACCGAGCGCCGCGCCAACGACCTTCAGTTCCCGCAGCGCGATGTGCTCGGGCAGATGCGCCGTCAACGCCCGGGCGTCCATGGTGAGCACCTTGCCGCGCTCGAGCAGTTGCAGCGGTTGCAGCCGTGCCGCAGGCGTGGCGTGCACGCGCACCACGCCCCCGCCGGCCGGATAGAACCCCGGCCGTTCCATGCGCACCTCGATGTGCGGTCCCATGCGATTGAGCAGGGGCACGAAGGCCTCGGAGAAGAAATCGAAGGGAGGTGCGAGGGGATTGTGGGTACCGCCCTCCAGCACCAGCTCCGAAGGAGCGCCACCGGTGAGCAGTGCCGGCAACACGGTCTGCAGCACCAGGGTCGTGCTGCCCGCGGTGCCGGTGCTGAAGTGGAACTCGCCCGTGCGCAGCGCCCGCGGTCTGAACGACAACTCGGCGGACCCGATTCCGGCGCCGGAAACCTCCGCCTCGCCCACCGCGGTCGCCGCCTTCACGGCCGCCAGGTGTTGTGGCCGCAACCCGGGCCGGCGCCGCGCCCGGCGGATGTTCACGATCCGGAACGGCCGGCCCAGGCACAGGGAGAGCGCCAGCGCGGAGCGCAGGATCTGCCCCCCGCCTTCACCGAAGGCGCCGTCGATCGTCAGCCACTGTCCGCCGTTCATGGGCAAAGCATGGACGGGTCCTTCCGCGATGCATCCATGGCGCCTGTGGTAAATTGCGATTTTCGTAACCCGCCATTGGCAATCACACGGAGTCCTCGTCCACATGAGCCGCCCTGAAACCTCCCGTGGCAATTTCTCCCGCACCCGCATGCGTCGCATGCGCCGCGACGATTTCTCACGTCGGCTCATGCGCGAGTCCACGCTCACGCCGGACGATTTCATCTATCCCATGTTCGTGCTGGAGGGCCGCAACCAGCGCGAGGCGGTGGCCTCCATGCCCGGAGTGGAGCGCGTCTCTATCGACCTGCTGCTCAAGGCGGCCGAGGAACTGGTGGCGCTGGGCATTCCCATGGTGGCCCTGTTCCCGGTGACGCCGCCCGAGGCCAAGAGCCTGGACGCCGCCGAGGCCTACAACCCCGACGGTCTGGCCCAGCGTGCGGTGCGCGCCCTGCGCAAGGAGTTCCCGGAGCTGGGGGTGATGACGGACGTGGCCCTGGACCCCTTTACCACCCACGGCCAGGACGGGCTGATCGACGACACGGGCTACGTGATGAACGACGAGACTGTGGAAGTGCTGGTGAAGCAGGCCCTGTCCCACGCCGAGGCCGGCGCCCAGGTGGTGGCCCCCTCGGACATGATGGACGGGCGCATCGGCGCCATCCGCGACGCCCTGGAGGCGGCCGGCCACATCCACACCCGCATCATGGCCTACTCAGCCAAGTACGCCTCCAGCTTCTACGGCCCGTTCCGCGATGCCGTGGGTTCCGCCGGCAACCTGGGCAAGGGCAACAAGTACACCTACCAGATGGACCCGGCCAATTCCGACGAGGCCCTGCGCGAAGTGGCCCTGGACCTGGAGGAAGGCGCCGACATGGTGATGGTGAAGCCCGGCATGCCCTACCTGGACATCGTGCGCCGGGTGAAGGACCAGTTCGGCGCGCCCACCTTCGTCTACCAGGTCTCCGGCGAGTACGCCATGCTCAAGGCCGCTGCCCAGAACGGCTGGCTGGATGAGCGCGCCGTGGTGCTCGAGGCCCTGCTCGCCTTCAAGCGCGCCGGCGCCGACGGCATCCTCACCTACTTCGCCCGCGACGCGGCGCGCTGGCTGCGGGGGTAAAGACGGAAACCACGGAAACCACGGAGGCCACGGAGATAAGAAAAGCCGAGGAATACGGGGGAAAATCCATTCCCCTCGGCCCCGCAGCGCTGTAGGTCACGTTGGCGCGCAGCGCCTACGTGACGATGCGCGGTCGGAAGATGTCACATAGCTTCGCAATGTGACCTACGGGCCGACGACAAACGGATTTCCCGTGTCCCCCGTGGTCCACGCTTTCATGATTCCGTCCGGAATGTGTCCGAGGTCACGCTTTGTAGGCGACGGCACGGGGCGGGCGGTATAATCGCCGCCCTTCTAGGACCAAGAGAACCTGTATGCCGAAGAGCTACATCTTCAGCCTGTTCGGCGCCTCGCCCATCCGGCCGTTGCAGCATCACATGGCCAAGGTGCAGGTGACCATTGCCGAACTCATCCCCTTTTTTCAGGCGGTGTTCGCCGGCGACTGGGCCGAAGCCGAACGCATCCAGCACCGCATTTCCGACCTCGAGAACGAGGCCGACACCCTCAAGAAAGACCTGCGCCTGCACCTGCCCTCGGGCTGGATGATGGCCATGTCGCGCCGCGACGTGCTGGAGGTGCTGTCGGTGCAGGACAAGATCGCCAACAAGGCGAAGGACATCGCCGGCCTGGTACTCGGCCGCAGGATGACTTTTCCCGAGGATATGCAGCCGCTGCTGCTCGCCTTCGTGAAACGCAGCGTCGATGCCTCCGCCCAGGCCCAGCGCGCCATCGACGAGCTGGACGAACTGGTCGAGACCGGTTTCCGCGGTGGCGAGGTGCAGCTGGTGGAGTCCATGCTCAAGGAGCTGGATGCCATTGAAAGCGACACTGACAAATTGCAGGTCGAGGTGCGCGCACAGGTGTTTGCGCGTGAGAAGGAACTCCACCCGGTCGACGTCATGTTCATCTACCGGGTCATCGAAGGGATCGGCGATCTGGGAGATCTCGCTCAGCGTGTGGGTAGCCGCCTGCAGTTGATGCTGGCCCGCTGAGGAGGTTCCCGTGGAGTACGCAACCGTTTACATCGTGCTCGCCTGTGCGTTCGGCCTGTTCATGGCCTGGGGCGTGGGCGCCAACGACGTGGCCAACGCCATGGGTACGTCGGTGGGCTCGGGTGCCCTCACCGTCCGCCAGGCCATCATCATCGCCGCCATCTTCGAGTTCGCCGGCGCCGTGCTGGCCGGCGGCGAGGTCACGGAGACCATCCGCAACGGCATGATCGACAGCGAAGTGCTTGCCGGCACGCCGGAGCTTCTGGTGTTCGGCATGCTGGCCTCGTTGCTCGCGGCGGGGCTGTGGCTGCTGGTGGCCTCGCAATACGGCTGGCCGGTTTCCACCACCCACACCATCGTCGGCGCCATCGTCGGCTTCGCGGCTGTCGGTATCGGCGTCGAGGCAGTGCATTGGGAGAAGATCGGCTCCATCGTTGCCAGCTGGGTGATCTCACCGGTGATGGCCGGTGTCGTGGGCTTCGCCCTGTTCCGCAGTGTGCAGGTGTTGATCCTGGAGGCTGACAACCCGTTGCACGCAGCCAAGCACTGGGTGCCCGTTTACATGTTCATCGCAGCCTTCGTCATCGGACTGGTCACTTTGCAGAAGGGCCTCAAGCACGTCGGCCTGGAGATCGATACCACCGAGACCTACCTCCTCTCCCTGGGTTTCGGTGCACTGCTCATGGGTATCGGCAACCTGGCCATCATGCGCATGCGCCTGGACCCGAGCGCGGACATCGACTTCCATTTCGCCAATGTGGAGAAGGTGTTCGGTGTGCTCATGCTGGTCACCGCCTGTGCCACGGCCTTCGCCCACGGCTCCAACGACGTGGCCAACGCGGTCGGTCCCATGGCAGCCGTGATTGGCGTGGTTCAGACCGGGGTGGTGAACGGCACGACCGTCATGCCCCCGTGGATCCTGCTGGTTGGCGGCATTGGCATCGTGGTCGGCCTGGTGACCTTCGGCCAGAAGGTGATGGCGACGGTGGGCAGCGGCATCTGCGAACTGACCCCCAGTCGCGGCTTCGCCGCCACGCTGTCCGCCGCGGGCACGGTGGTATTCGCCTCGGCGGCGGGCCTGCCCATCTCCACCACCCACACCCTGGTGGGCGGCATCCTGGGCGTAGGCCTGGCGCGCGGTATCGCCGCGCTGAACCTGGAGGTGGTGCGCAACATCTTCATGTCCTGGGTGGTCACACTCCCCGCCGGCGCGTTTTTCGCCGTCGTGTTCTTCTACATCCTGAGGCTGGTCTTCGGCTGACATGTCGCTGCTCGATTTCGACACCAGGCCCGACCTGTATGCGGTCATGGGCAATCCCATCGGCCACAGCAAGTCGCCGCAGATCCATGCGCTGTTCGCCGCCCAGACGCGCCAGCGCATGACCTACGAGGCCATGCTGGTGGACCTGGGCGGTTTCGAGCAGGCCCTCGGCAACTTCCAGGCCCATGGCGGCAAGGGCTGCAACGTCACCCTGCCCTTCAAGGAAGAGGCCTGGCGGCTCATGGACGAGCGCAGCGCTCGCGCGGAACTGGCCGGCGCGGTGAACACGGTGGTGTTCCGCCCCGACGGCAGCCGTTACGGTGACAATACCGACGGCGTGGGCCTAGTGCGCGACCTCCGGGACAATCACCGCGTGCCGCTCGCCGGCCGCCGCGTGCTCATCCTGGGTGCGGGCGGCGCGGTGCGGGGCGTGCTCGGCCCCGTGCTGGACGAGAAACCGGCCGGCGTGGTGATCGCCAACCGCACCCTGCCGCGCGCGACCGAACTGGTGCAGTCCTTCGCCGGGCTGTGCGATGTGCGCGCCAGCGCCTTCGAGGCCCTGGCAGGCCGGCAGTTCGATGTGGTGATCAACGGCACCTCGGCCAGTTTGAAAGGCGATCTGCCGCCGCTGCCCGAAGGCGTCCTGGCGCCCGGGGCGTGGTGTTACGACATGATGTACGGCGCAGAGCCCACGATTTTCATGCAGTGGGCCACGAGTCGCGGCGCCCAAGCCTGCGACGGCCTGGGCATGCTGGTGGAGCAGGCCGCCGAATCCTTCCTCCTCTGGCGCGGCGTGCGGCCGCAGACGGCGCCCGTCATCGCCGCCCTGCGGGAGGCGCTCAGCGCCAGGTGAGCGGCGCGGGCCGGAAGCGCCCGCGACGGCGTCGTTCCTCCTCGCGCTTGGCCTCGCCGTTGGCGCGCTTGGCGCGTGGCCCGGTGCGCCGGTCGTGTTCGCTGCGGTGCACGTATTCCCGCACTACCACCGGCTGGCCCAGCAGCCGCTTGCCATTCAGGTGTTCGATGGCGCGCCGCGCGGCGAGATCCGGCTCGATCACGCCGTGGCCGAAGCACTCCACCTCGCCGTCGTCGCGCACCTTCTCCAGGATGCGAAAGTGGGCGACGTGTCCGTAGCCCCTGAAGAACCGGTTGAGATGGGACACGGCGGCATAGCGCGGCAGATTCCCGATGAAGATCTCCATCGCGCGTCGTCCGAAAGGATTTGTATCAAGTGTTGCTTATGGTGGCGGTAATGCAAGCCCGCCAAGGGGTTTGCGGGCGCCCCGAGACCAAAGCCGGCAAGCGCGCTAGAGGTAGGCGTTCTTGAGCCGCACGTAGTGCGCCGCCGAATAGCGGAGTTTCTCGCGCTCGGCATCGGTGAGCGGACGCACGCGCTTCACCGGCGCGCCGAGCCACAGATATCCGCCTTCGAGCACCTTTCCGGGCGGCACCAGGCTGCCCGCACCCAGCAGCACCTCGGGTTCCAGCCGTGCGCCGTCGAGCACGATGGCGCCCATGCCGACCAGGCAACGGTCGCCGATGGTGCAACCGTGCAGCACCACCTTGTGGCCCACCGTGACGTCATCTCCCACCACACAGGGATGACCGCCGGGCACATCGGGATGGTCATGGGTCACGTGCAGCACCGAGCCGTCCTGGATGCTGGTGCGCGCACCCACGCGGATCGAGTTCACGTCGCCGCGCAGCACCGCCACGGGCCAGATGGAACTGTCAGCGCCGATGACCACGTCGCCAATCACCACCGCCGACTCATCCACGTAAACACCGGACGCAATCTGCGGCATCTTGTCTTTGAACGGACGTACGGGCATGGGCATCAATCTCTTTGGGAACGAGTCCGCGAATGAACGCAAATAAAGGGCAATGCATAGCCACCTTTCCCGAATGCAGGAGTGGCTCAGGCCGTGATATCCGCCGTCGGGCTGGTGAGCAATCGCGGCCTCAGGCCGCTCCTACAGCATTCGCGTTTATTTGCGTTCATTTGCGGACTGCATTCACCGCATGGTCACCAGTTCTTCGGCGCTGGTGGGGTGGATGGCCACAGTATTGTCGAAATCGCGCTTGGTGGCGCCCATCTTGATGGCTACGGCGAAGCCTTGCAGCATCTCGTCGGCGCCGCGGCCGATGACGTGGCAGCCGACCACTTTTTCCTGCGCGCCCACGCACACCAGCTTCATGGCCGTGCGCGCCTTGCGGGGCGTGAGGGCGTGGTACATGGGCGTGAAGCGCGCGGTGTATACCTTCACCGCTTCCGTGCCGTGGATGGCCTGCGCTTCTTCCTCGCTGAGTCCCACCGAGCCGATGGGCGGGTGGCTGAAGATCACCGTGGGCACGTCGTTGTAATCGAGCCGGCGTTCGGGCTGGTTGTTGAACAGGCGGTCGCACAGGCGGCGCGCGGCGGCGATGGCCACCGGCGTGAGTTGCACGCGGCCGGTGGCGTCGCCCACGGCGTACACGCCGGGTACGTTGGTGTTCTGGAACGCGTCGGTGACGATGTAACCGGCCTCGTCCACCGCCACGCCGGCGGCCTCCAGGTTCAACTCCGCCGTGTTCGGCGTGCGGCCGACGGCCCAGATGAGCGCGTCGAAGCCGGTGAGCACGTGACCGCCCTGGCAGTGCAACGTGAGGCGTCCGTCGCTCCCTTTCTCCACGCGCTCCACGCTGATGTTGGGCAGGATGTTCATGCCGCTGTCGATCATCTCCTCCATGAGGGTTTCACGCAGCATGGCGTCGAAACCCTTGAGGAAGTGCTGGCGACGCAGCAGCAGGTCCACGTCGCTGCCCAGGGCCTTGAGCAGTCCCGCCAGTTCCACCGCGATGTAGCCGCCGCCTACCACCGCTACCTGTCGGGGCTGCTCGGTGAGGGCGAAGAAGCCGTCGGAGGTGATGCCGTGTTCGGCGCCCGGAATGGCCGGGACCACGGCGCTGCCGCCCGGGGCGACGACGATGTGTTCGGCCGTGTAGCGTTCGCCGTTGACCTCGACGGTGCGGGTATCCACGAAGCGGGCGCGGCCCACGATGGTGTCGATGTTGGAGTCGATGAGATAACCCTGGTACCAGGAATTGATGGCGCCGATGTAGGCCTCGCGGGCGGCCACCAGGGCGGACCAGTCGAAACGCTCCAGCTTCACGTCGAAGCCGTAGCCGCGCGCGTCGGCGATGGCGCTCGCCACCTCGGCCGCATTCCACATGACCTTCTTGGGCACGCAGCCCACGTTGACGCAGGTGCCGCCGAGGCGGCCCATTTCGATCACCGCGGCCTTCTTGCCGTACATGGCCGCGCGCTCCGCGGCCGACAAACCGCCGCTGCCGGCGCCGATGGCGATGAGGTCATAATGCTTCATGAAATTCGTCCGGTTCGTCGCGAACGCAGAAGTATACAGGCGAAGCGCCACGGAATAGCGCCAGCGCCGGCGCGGGAATCAGCCTGCGCGGCCCTTCCGGCCCTGGCAGACAAGGGCAATGCAGGCACAGACGACGTGCGCAGGAATCGTCATTTCCCTGCGCCGGCCATGCCTCTGCGTTGAATGGTTTTCGTGCCGGGAAGACCTGCTAGAGCGACTGGCACACGGCGTAGGTGGCGCCCACCGCCTCGGCGTAGCGCGCGGCGACCGCGCCCCCATTGCCGGGGTCGGCGCCGGCGTTGGTCTGCACCTGGGCGCGCACCGTGCCGGTGGCGGGGTTGCCATCATCCAGTTGCATGTCGAGGGCCTCGGCGGCCTTGAGCGGCACCAGCGAGGCGCACAGCACCACCGGGCCGTTGAGGCCGAGCGGGTTGTTGCCGTTGCCCGATACCACGCCGAGCTGCCCGCCGAAGGCGTGCGGCGGATGGTTGGCGTCGGCGGGATCGCCCTTGAGCAGTCCCGCCACGCGCAGGTGCTGCCAGAACCAGCGCCGCTCGTGAGCGCCCATGGGGCCTACGTCGAAGGCGTCGTTGCGGTCTTCCAGGTAACTGTCGCCGTCTCCGGCGGTGGCACCTGTCCAGCGGTCCGCCCGATCGTCGTCGCCCGGCAGGCGCTGGTAGCGATCACGATAGGCGTGCACTGCGCTGGCGATGCCTTCGAAATCGGCGCGCAGGTTGCGGATGCGCGCGTTGTCGATCATCTCTTGGCCTTTGACGATGCCGCCGAGCAGCAGGCCGATGATGACCAGCACGATGGCGATCTCGATGAGCGTGAAACCGGTTTGCTTGTCCATGCGTCCTTCCCTTCTTGTCACAGCTGAACATCACGGCCACCGTCCGGCCGCGGCCAGGCGCGCGATCAACACGTTCCTGGCGAGCACCACCAGCCTGTCGTCGAAATGCAGGATGCAGCCGGCGCTGCACCAGGCGGTGTCCGTGTACACGACATCCCCGTCGGCGTTCTCGCCGTTGCCGGAGCCGTCTGGGCCCGGCGCGAACACCACGGCCACGGGTGCGTCCGGATTGCCCGCCGTGAGCGGCGTACCGTCGGCTTCCTGTACCCGCAGCCCGTCCACGGTGTCGGGCGGGTCGGCAAGGCTCGCCCCTGCGAAGGCGCCATCGGGCCGGTAGCGCAAGGGATTGCCCCAGGCGTCGCGCCCACGTGCGTGGGTGAGGCCGAGGGTCCGCCAGGGCAGATCGCCCTCGCCGCTGGCGGGACAGTCTTCGCTGCCGTCGCCATCCTGATCGGCGCAGGGCAGGCGACCCTGCACCAGGGCGAAGCCCAGCAGCGCCTCGTGCGCGAGGGAAAGGGCGGCGTCGGTCGCGGCCACGCGCCGCTGCTCCATGGATGTGCCGAGCGGCGTCAGCAATCCGCCCATCACCAGCCCCAGGATGACCAGCACCACGGCAAGCTCCAGCAACGAGAATCCGCCCTGCCGTGTCACACGCAACTTCCTGCAGAGGAGGACACGCCGGCGGGCGTGACCATGAACTCGCGGGCGCAGCCGTCGAAGCGCAGCCGCGCCAGCGACGGTGCGAGCCGGGTGTAATGGGTGATGCCGACCCAGTCCGATGCGAACCACGCAGGCGTGATCGGCGCCGCCGCACAGTTGCCCGGACCGATGGGAAAAAAGCCGTCGGCCAGCCCCGCGCTACAGGCGCCACCCGCGAGTGCGGCGTGGGGATAGTCGCCATGCACGGCGCGGTGGTTCTCCAGCGCCACGCGCAGCGTGCGGGCGACGCGCCCGGCAAGGGCATCGAGGTATTGGCGGCGACTGACCACGAGCAGGCGATCGTTGAAATCGTCTTGCCGCGGCGCGATAACGAAGCGCGTATCGCCATCGCCGTTGTGATGGGCGGTGCCGTCGAGTTCGATGCCGTCGAGGTAAGCGTCCGCCGCCGCGCCTGCGGAGCGTTGCTGCGCACCGACGGTCGGTCCGGGCGCAAACACCACGAACGCCGCCTGCATCACGCCGTGCACCGAATGCACTTCGAGCCACTGGCCTGCGACGGCGGTGTTCAGCGCCGGGGCCGGGTAAAGCAGGTGGCGCGACACGGCATACCACAGCCGCTCGCCGCCGCCGTCGCGGAGCGCCAGGCCGAAGGCGGGCCGATCCGGGCCGCAGCCCTGTTCCACGAAGGCCGGCAGTTGGCCGAGCAGGTGCGACGGGTCCACGTTCGCCCAGGTGGGGATGCAATCGCCGTTGCCGTCGTGATTGCCGTCGGCGCGCCTGTCGGGGAACGACAGTTCGCCGGGCCGGCGCGGATTGGCGAGGGCATGGCCCAAAATCAGGTCGCGGGCGTGCGCCAGTGCGGCGGCATCCTGGTCGATACGCCCGAGCACCCGTTGTTCGCCCGCACCGCTGGCGACGAAAAACGCAGCGGCCCCGGCGAGCAGCAGGGCCATGAGAAGCAACAAGGCCGCACCGCGTTGATTACTCACGGCGACGCCCCTGATTTTTGTGCAGGTAACACCGCACCCGGCGTGAGCTTCATGGGCGCACGCCCGGGCACACGCAGCTCCACGCCCGTGTCGTCGATGGCGAGCACCTGGGCGCCTCCGCGCGTTGTCTGCCCCGCACGCACGGGCTCACCGCCGATGAGCACGACCGGTTCCGCGCCCGCCCGGCGGAAAACGGCCTGCACCTCCACGTTCGGGGGGCTTGCGGTTTCCGTCGGTCGATCCAGGGCGCGACGTTGCTCGGGTGTGGTGAACAGCCGTCCGAGGCCGTCCTCGCCACGGACCGCCCCGGTGCAGCAAAGCGCAAGGAGGAGCGCGAAGTGTTTCATGTCTGCTCCTCCTCCGCCCGCACCACGAGGCGTTCGAGGCGGCAATGTGCAGTGAGCCCGCGGCCGTGCGCCGCGCGCGCCAGGGTGCACGTGCGCACGTACAGCACGCCGGGTGTGACCCGTGCCAGCTCGTCGAGCAACGCCAGGAACTCCCCTTCGTGGCGTGTCGTGAGTCTCAGGTCCGCCGGATAGACATCGGCGATGACGTGTGCGTCGATGCGCGCAACCTGCGGCGTTGCCCGATCGATCGAGAAGCCGCGCGCCCGTGCCATGGACTCGATTGCCTCGCCCCAGCCTGGCGCTCCCGGCCCGACGATCCCGCGGGCCCGCAGTTGCGCGTGGCGCGCGCCGAACGCCGCCACCGTGCGCTGCGCCGTGGCGACCGTGTACTGCCGGGTGCGCGCCTCCTCCTGCAAGGCGAAGCCGTCAGCGCGTGACTGCAATGCCCCACGTGCCCACAGGTGACTGCCGCCCCATGCAACGATCGCGACCACCAATGCCGTTAGCGCCCTGCGCACGGAATCTGATCCAATCCACGCGATCACGGCGTCACCACCTTGAGCATCAGCGCGAACGCCGCCGCTTCTCCCCGCGGCGATGTCTCCATATGCACCTCGGGATGGTCCGGCAGCGACCTGAGTGTATGGACGAAGGCATCGAAGCGCACTCCCGGCCCGTTCATGCGCCCACGCAGTGCCAGTTCCGTTTGCGATTCGGTGAGCGCGGGCTGAGCGAAGGTGAGTGCATCCAGCTCGATCTCGGGGAAGGCAGCAAGCACCGCGCCGGTGCGTTCGAGCAGGACGCGATGGGATTGCCTTCCCGCCAGCAGACGATCGGCCGCTTCCACCTCGGCGCGCATGCGCGCCGCTTCGATCACCAGTGTGTCGTCGACGACCTGCATCTCCATTTGCGCGGCCTCGGCGCGTGCGACCTGCGCGATGGCATGGCTGCCCAGTGCAAGCCCCACATCGTATACCGTCCCGATCATCGCTGCGGCGGCCCCGGCCCAGCATGCCGCGGCAACGCCGCGCACCAGGTGCCAGTGGAGGTAGTGGCGCCGCTCCTCCTTGCGCGCATAGCGATTGGAAACCTTGCGTGCCATGAGTTCGGCCATGAGCACACCAGGGTCGTGCGCCGCATGGGCGCTGCACGCGAGGGCCGCGGCCAAGGTTGGCAGCGCGGTGATCTCCAAGCCCGTCCCGTCCTGCTGTTCGAGTTCCCGCGCGAGCACTTCATCGGCCACTACGTGCGTGCTTGTTTCCCGCTCGCTGACGAACAGCGCTTGGCGCCGTAGATAGTGGAGGGTGCGCGCGAGTTCGGCGCGCAGGGCCTGCGCCCTCGCCTCCGGGTCGTGGCCGGCGAGCGGCACAAGACGGCTGAACAGCAGCACGCCATTCTCGAAGAGGGACTGCCGCAGCTCATGGGTGCCCACTACCGCCAGCAGTGCCACGCCACGGGCGCGCAGCGCCGGAAGCATCTGCGTGCCCACGGCGGCGACCGATTCGATCGCCGCCAGCGGCACGCGCGCCTCCCCCATGCAGGCAAGCCAGGGACGCAGCGCCTCGGGACGGCTCAGCGCAGAGAACACCACCCGATCATCACGACGCCCGTGGGCCTCGCGCCCGAGTACGCGTGCGCTGCGAAACGGCGTATCGCCGAACAGACGCGCACCGTGTCGGGCGAGCAGCTCGGCGCGATCGCGGAGGATGTGGGGGACTGTCTCGATCCGGTATTCCTCGTCCGCCCGATCCACCAGCAGCGCCGCGGGCAGGGCGGGCGCATCAGCCAGGTGACGCGCGAACGCCTGCCGGCCGGCCTCCGAATCGTCGAAGTGGACGGCCTCGCATACGCGACCCACGCACAGCCGGAAGGCGGTGAGACCGGCATGGGACAGCAGGAATACCTGCGCGAGCGCACTCATGTCACGCTCCCTACCAGGTCGTAGATGGGACCCAGCACCGCCAGCACCATCCAGCCGAGCAGCACGCCGAGCACCAGGGTAACCGCCGGTTCCAGCGCGCGCTCCAGCCGCTCCATGCGCGCACGCGCCTCATGCTCATACCAGTCGCTCAGGTTGAGCAGCGCGGTGTCCAGGGCGCCGGTGGCCTCGCCCATGGCGACCATGCGCCGCACCAGCGGCGGAAACAGGACCGAGCACTGCATGGCGCGGCCGAGCGGCGCGCCTTGCAGCACCGCCTCGCGCGCCTGCGCGAGGGCATGGGACACCGCCTCGTTGCCCGTCGCTGTGCCGGCCACCGCGAGGCCGTCCAGCACCGGCACACCGGCGCGGTACATGAGCCCGATGACACGTGCCATGCGCGCCAGCACGACCTGATGACGGACCGCGCCCACCCACCACAGGCGCAGCGACCAGCCATCGATACGCCGACGCCAGTGCACGTCGCGCCGCGCAGCGAACGCCGCCATTGCCGTGGCCGTGGCAACGAGCATCAGCATCCACGGACCGTAGGCGGTCAGCCAGGCGGAGGTTGCGATGAGGGCACGGGTGGCCAGCGGCAGTTCGCCGTCGAGACTCGCGATGAAGCTCACCAGTTGCGGCACCACGTGGCCCATGAGAAACGCCAGCACGCCCGTCATAACCAGGGCGACCAGGGCCGGATACGCCAGCACCTGCACGGCGCGCGTGGCGAGGGTATGCTGCCAGCGCAACATGGCGGTGATGTCCTCCAGCGCCTCTGGCAAACGACCGCTCCGCTCGCCGACGCCGAGCAACGCCACCAGCACCTGATCGAAAACCTGCGGGTGGCGCGCCATGGCCGCCGACAGGGTTTCGCCATGCTCCACGCCTTCGATGAGTGCGAGGATCACATCCTTCAGCGCAGCGTGGTCCATGCCGGCATGGATCTCGTGGAGCGCCTGTGAGAGCGGCACGCCCGCGCCGACGAGTTGCTGCAACTGGAAGCAGAAGTGGATGAGGTCGCGCCGTTTCGCGCGCCTGCGCAGACGCAGTTCCCCGCGTGCGGGGCGGTAGCTGATGAGGTCCAGGCCCCGGCGTGCGAGCTGCGATTCCAGCTCGTCGCCGCTCGCGGCCTGCAAGCGGCCCCGATGCAGGTGACCGTCGGCATCCATGGCGCGCCAGGCGTACTGCATGCTCACGCCATCCGCGCTGTCAGATCCACCACGCGCGCGAGCTCGTCCAGGCTGGTCGCGCCCGCCAGCACGCGCTGCGCGCCGTCGTCGGCGAGGGTCCTGACGCCGCGCGCAGCGGCGGCATGGCGCAGCTCGCTCAGGGTGGCGCCGCGCGCCGTCAGCTCGTCCAGAACCGCGTCGAAGCGCACCAGTTCCATCACTGCGAGCCGGCCGCGGAAACCGGTGTGGCCGCACGATGCACACCCGGCGGCGCGCCACAGGGTCACGCCCGGTTGCGCACCGAGGAGCGCCGTTTCCCGCGCGCCGGCGGCATAGGACTCGCGGCAGTGATTGCACAAGCGGCGCACCAGGCGCTGCGCCACCACGCCGATGAGGTTGCCGGCGAGCAACGCGGGCGAAAGGCCCAGATCCACCAGGCGCGGAATGGCGGCGAGGGCGGAAGCGGCGTGCAGGGTGGCGAACACCTGATGGCCCGTCATGGCGGCGCGCAGCGCCATCTCCGCGGTTTCGCGGTCGCGGATCTCGCCGATGAGCAGCACGTCTGGATCCTGGCGCAGCACCGCGCGCACGCCGCCCGGAAAATCCAGCCGCGAGGCCTCGCCCACCGCCGACTGGCGCAGGCCGGTGATGGGATATTCCACCGGGTCTTCCAGGGTCATGATGTTGACCCGCTCGGTGTTGAGGGCGCCCAACAGGGAATAGAGCGTGGTGGTCTTGCCGCTGCCCGTGGGGCCGGTCACCAGCAGCAGGCCTTCCGGTCGGGCCAGCATGAGTCTCAGCGTGGCCACGGCCTCGTCACCCAGGCCCAGGCCGTCGATGGGCACGATGCCCGTGCTGCGATCGAGTACGCGCAGCACGATGTTCTCGCCGTGCAGCGTGGGCAGGGTGGAGACGCGCAGGTCGAGCGGGCGGCCGTGGAGCGCCAGCGCGATGTGTCCGTCCTGCGGCGCGCGCGTCTCGGCGATGTTCATGCCCGCCATCACCTTCACGCGCACCGCAATGGGCGCGCAGTACTTGCGGTGCAGGCTGCGCGCCTGGCGCAACACGCCGTCGATGCGATAGCGCACGCGCAGGAAACTGGCCTCGGGCTCCAGGTGGATGTCGGAGGCGCGCTGTTTCATGGCCTCGGCGATGAGCGCATCCACCAGCCGCACCAGCGGATGGCGCGCATCCGAGTCGCCCGCCGGGCCGAGCGTCTGTCCGCCGGTCTCCAGTTCGTCCAGGATGCCTTCGATGGAATGGCGGAAGCCGTAGAACAGCTCAATGGCGCGGGCGATCTCCGCCTCGCCGGCAAGCAGGGTTTCCACCGTCACTGTTCGGTCCAGTTGCGCGCCGATCTGGTCGAGCATCATCAGATCGAACGGATCGCTGGTGGCGACCTGAAGGCGGCGCGCCTCCCGATCGTACGCCACGGGGACGACGCGATGACGGCGGGCCAATGCCAGCGGCAACAGGGCGATGGCTTCGGGATCGGGGAGCACCACGGAGAGGTCCACGCTCGGGTGTGACAGGGCCTCTCCGAGCGCCTCGCGCAAGCCCGCTTCACTCAGGAAGCCGAGTTCGACCAGCACGCGCCCCAAGGGCGCGTCGCCATCGCCCTGTTCGATACGCGCAATGCGCAACTGGTCGGCGGTGACGAGTCCTCGCGCCAACAGCACCTCGCCGATGGCAACCGGCTTCATGACGAACCCTCCTGCGACAGACTGAGGACGCGCTGCCTCGCAACGCGGGTGTCGAACCGGTGCGCGCCGTCGCGCGCGGCAAGCGCGACGCGGTAGTGATGCAGGGCGTCCTCGCGCCGGCCCAGGCGTTCCAGACTCACGGCGAGATTGAAGGCGTAGTCGGGCCGCTGATCGAGCGCGAATGCCTCGGCGTAGGCCGCGCCGGCCTCCTCCCAGCGTCCTTGTGCGGCGAGGTCGTTGCCGCGCAGGAACAAACGCGCAGCCCGTTGTACGTCGTGCGACACCGTGCGTTCGAGGCTGAAGGCCGGAAGCGCTGGCGGCGGCGCGGGTCGTGGCGCCGGTGCAGATGCCCGGGCGTCGCCCGCCATGCGGGGCAGTTGCGCGTCGGGCGGAGGGGTGTAACTGACCTCCACAGCCTGCAACGCCTGCTCGGCGTGGTGGCCCCGGCCTTCATTAAGGCCTGCCCATCCGGACGTCGCCAGTGCCGCGAGAAACGCCGCGGACCCGATAACCCGCCACGGTCGGCGGGGCGCGGTGGTCACCTCGCGCCGGGCGATGACGATGCGTGCGCCGCAGGATCCGGCGTGCTCATTGTCGCCACGTGCAGGCGGTGGCGTGCTTTTCCGCTCCCGATCCTGAGCGACAGCGGCCGGGTGCTCGCAAGGCTGGATTTCCCAGGACAAACCCTCCATGGCTTCGAACATCGCGCTCATGAACCTTC
>JBFXES010000043.1:0-17904 GCA_050179875.1 Thiohalomonadaceae bacterium | reverse complement strand
GAAACCCTGCGCCAGCGCATTCTCGACGAGATGGTGAAGGTCGCGAAGGCGAAGGAGGAGATGGCGGGCGCTGCGGTGATGCGCCACTTCGAAAAGGCCGTGATGCTGCAGGTGCTCGACAGCCTGTGGAAGGAACATCTCGCCGCCATGGATTACCTGCGCCAGGGCATACACCTGCGCGGCTACGCGCAAAAGAACCCGAAGCAGGAATACAAGCGCGAGGCCTTCGCCCTGTTCCAGCAACTGCTCGAACGCATCAAGCACGACGTCGTGGCGATCACCTCGCGCGTGCAGGTGCGTGCCCCCGAGGACGTGAATGCGGTGGAGGAACAGCGCCGCGCCGCCCCGGCGGCCGTTCGGTACGAGCATGCCAGCGCCGCTTCCTATGCCGCGACGGCGGATGCAGAAGCCGTGGAAGAGGCGCCTGCCATGGCGGCGGCGGCGCAGCAGCCGTTCGTGCGCGAGACCCGCAAGGTGGGCCGCAACGAGCCTTGCCCGTGCGGTTCCGGCAAGAAGTACAAGCAGTGCCACGGGCGGCTCGATTGAGCGAACGCCCTGGCAGGTTTCATGTCCCCGCAAACGGGCCCGCTCATCGGGCCCGTTTTCGATTCTGATTTCCTGGGAGAATTTGCAATGGCTGTGGGATTCACTGGGATGCCCGAGATGTTGCCGGTGGCCGGATTTCGCATCGGCGTGGGCTCCGCCGGCATCAAGAAGCCGGGACGTCGCGATCTGGTGGTGATGGAACTGGCGCCGGGCACCGAGTGCGCGGCCGTGTTCACGCGCAATGCGTTTTGCGCGGCGCCCGTGGTGCTGGCGCGCGAACACCGCGGAAAGGCACGCCCCCGTTATCTGCTGATCAACACCGGCAACGCCAACGCCGGTACCGGCGAGCGCGGCATGCGCGACGCACGTGCCTGCTGTGATGCGCTGGCGCAGGTCGTGGGCTGCGCACCCGCCGAGGTGCTGCCGTTTTCCACCGGCGTCATCGGCGAGCCGCTGCCCGTGGACAAGATCGTCGCGGCCCTGCCTGCGGCGGTCGCCGCGCTTTCCGAGCACGCCTGGGAAGATGCCGCGCACGGCATCATGACCACCGACACCGTCCCCAAGGCCGCATCGCGCCGCCTCACCGTCGGCGGCAAGACCGTCACCATCACCGGCATCGCCAAGGGCGCGGGCATGATCCGGCCCGACATGGCGACCATGCTCTGCTTCGTGGCAACGGATGCGGGCGTGGCGCAGCCCCTGCTGCAGTCCTGCCTGGAGGCGGCGGTGAACCGTTCCTTCAACCGCATCACCGTGGACGGCGACACCTCCACCAACGACGCCTGCATCCTGGCCGCCACAGGCGCCAGCGGCGTGCGCATCGAAGGCGGCGAGGCACTCGCGGCGTTCAGCGAGGCCGTGGCGCAGATCTGCGAGCACCTCGCCCAGGCCATCGTGCGTGACGGCGAGGGCGCCACCAAGTTCATCACCGTCGACGTGGCCGGCGGTCGCGACGCCGACGAATGCCTGAACGTGGCTTATACCGTGGCCCATTCCCCGCTGGTGAAGACCGCCTTCTTCGCCAGTGACCCCAACTGGGGCCGCATCCTGGCCGCCGTGGGCCGCGCCGGCGTGCCCGACCTCGATCTGCAGGCCATCACCATTCACCTGGGCGATGTGTGCATCGTGCGCGGCGGCGGCCGCGCCGAGGATTACGAAGAGGCCAAGGGCGCTGCGGTGATGAAGGAGGAAGAGATCACCATCCGCATCGACCTCAAACGCGGCACGGCGCGCGAGCGGGTGTGGACCTGCGATTTCTCCTATGACTACGTGCGCATCAACGCCGAATACCGTACCTGATTGGAGAGGGTCCGCGAATGAACGCCAACGAACGCAACTATCCGCCTGCTTTAGGTCACGTTGCCGCGCAGCGGCTACGTGACCATTCGTGGCCCGAACCTGTCACGTAGCTTCGCAACGTGACCTACAGGGCGGAATTCGCAGCCACAGACGCTCTCTTTTGCGTTCATTCGCGGACTTCATGTGATCGAAATGGGTGACGTAAACAACTGGCTGCACGTGGCTGCCGCGGTGATCCGCGACGGCGCGGGGCGGGTGCTGATCGCGGAGCGCCCCGCACATCTGCATCAGGGCGGGCTGTGGGAGTTTCCGGGCGGCAAGGTGGAGCCCGGCGAGGACGTGCGCGCGGCGCTGGCGCGGGAACTGGAGGAGGAACTGGGCATTGCCGTGCGGGCGTGTTCGCCGCTCATCCGCGTGCGCCACCGCTATCCCGATCGCAACGTCCTGCTCGACGTGTGGGAAGTGAGCGCCTTCGCGGGCGAGCCGCACGGACGCGAAGGCCAGCCGGTGCGCTGGGTGGATGCGGAGACTTTGCCTGCGTTCTCCTTCCCGGCAGCCAATCTGCCCATCATCACCGCGGCGCGCCTGCCGCGGCAGTATCTCATCACCCCCGAGCCCGGGAACGACGACGCCTTTCTCGTGCGCCTGGAGCAACGTCTGCGCGCCGGCGTGCGCCTGGTCCAGTTGCGCTGCAAGTCACGCAGCGGTGCGGCGTTCGCCGCCCTTGCGCGCGAGGCCGTGCGCATCGCGCAAGGGCAGGGCGCACGGCTGCTGCTCAATGGCGAGCCCGCACAGGCGCTGGCGCTGGGCGCCGACGGCGTGCACCTCACCAGCGCTGCTCTGCGCGCGCTGGGCGCGAGGCCGCTGCCTGCCGGGTACTGGGTGGCGGCCTCCTGCCACGACGTCGAGGACCTTGCCCACGCGGCAGCCATCGGCGTGGATTTCGCCGTGCTCGCGCCCGTGCAGCCCACCGCCAGTCACCCGGGCGCGCCGGCGCTCGGCTGGGAGGCCTTTCACGCGCTCACGGAACTGAGCCGGATTCCGGTGTACGCCCTGGGCGGTCTGGGACCGGCCGACCTGGCGCAGGCGTGCCGCCATGGGGCGCAGGGTATCGCCGCCATTCGCGGGCTGTGGTTCGACGACGGGATGCTGACATGAAACGCATGATGGTGATGATGCTGCCGCTGCTCGTTGCCTGCGGCGGCGAGCCCGACCATGGAGCCGTCACGGTGCTGACTGCGCCGCCGGGGTGTGCGGTGACCGCCGGCCCGTGCGCGGCGACCCTGGACGGCCTGCGCGTGGAACTGCAAGTGCCGCCGGCGCCCGAACCCCTCAAGCCGTTCCAGGTGCGCGTGAACGTCACCGGAAAGGCGATCGCCTCCCCGGTGCTGGAGTTGTCCATGATCGGCATGGACATGGGCGACAACCGCTATCGCCTGATGGCGGACAAAGACGGCAGCTGGACCGCCACCATCGTCCTGCCCGTCTGCACCCTGGGCCGCGCCGATTGGGTGGCCGACGTCACCTTCAGCGCCGACGGCACGCGCTACCGCGCGCGGTTTCCTTTCAGCACGGGCGGGTAGGAAGGCAAGAAAGCCAAACCACGGGGGACACGGGGAACACGGGGAACACGGGGTTCTTGACCCGTAGGTCACGTTGCCGCGTAGCGGCTACATGACAACGGCCCCGGGAATGTCACGTAGCTTCGCAACGGACCTACGCGCAATCCTTTCTCCCCCCCGGTGTCCCCGTGTTCCCCGTGGTCAAATCTTTTTTCATCCTCGGTCGTTGTCGGGTTCGTCGGGGGCAGGGGCTGGTGGGCCCGGGATGACATGGCGCTCGGCGGCCCATTCGCCCAGGTCGATGAGCTTGCAGCGCTCGCTGCAGAAGGGGCGCCAGCGTTGCTCGGGGGCCCAGACCACGGGCTTCCCGCAGGTGGGGCATTTCACTTTCATAGCGCACAACAGGATAGACGGAAGGGCACGTCCACGGTGGCCTGTTGCGGGCGCGCGCCCTCGGTCGGTTCGAGGAAACGGATGGTGAAGCGGTGCTTGCCGCCGCTGATCTCGGCGTAGTATGGCAGCTCTGAGTCGATGGCCACCCGGATCAGTTGGAACGGCAGTTCGGGGTCGAGGTTCCGCTGAAAGCCGCCGGCGGCGGCTACTTCGTGCGTGGGGGCCGCGGTGTTCCTCACCAGCTTGAGCAGCAGCTCCACGGCCTGACGGGTGAGCCGCAGGGAATCCAGCCACTGCTGCTGCTGCGCCTTGCGCTGTTCGGTGGGGCGGCTCAGCCAGCGATGGTAGGCCGGCAGGTCAAAATCGCAGGTGCCGCCCGGGATGCTGCTGCGCTGGCGCACGGCGTTCAGGAACTCGCTGTCGCGCAGATCCTGCCCGAGCGGGCCGCTGGTGCCGTGGAGGGCGCCACGCAACTGCTCGAGGTGCTTGAGGATGGTGGACAGTTGCTGTTGGTCCACATCGGGGTTTTCTCCCAGCCGCCCCAGGGTGGAAATGTGGCGCTCCAGTTCCTTGATGAGTTCGGTCTTGAGATCGGAACGGCTCAGGAGGGCGAGGACGTCGAGCAGCGTGGCGATGAACAGACGGCTGTCCCAGAGCGTGCTGCCCGACTGGCAGTGCTGCAACTGCCGGAAGAGGAATTCGAGACGCAGCAGGTTGCGCACACGCTCATTGAGCGGGTGCTCGTAGACGACGAATGGGTGCACCGGAACGTTCTCCAGGGCCGGGGCGCACGATTCAGGCTGCGCCGGCCAGGCGTAAATAGCGTTGGTGCAGTAGTGTAACCTGTTCCCGTAATGCATTCAGGTCGCCTTCGTTATGGAGCACGTCGTCAGCGGCGGCCAGTCGCTGTTCGCGCGTGGCCTGTGCGGCGAGGATCTTCTCCACGTCCTCCGGCACCATGCCGTCACGCGCCGCGGTGCGCGCGACCTGAAGCTCGGCGGGGGCATCGATGACGAGCACGCGGTCCACCTCGCCTTGCCATCCTTTTTCCACCAGCAGCGGGATGGCAATGATGCAATACGGGGCCTGCAGCTTCGCGATTCGGTGCCGTATGGCCTCGCGAATTGCCGGGTACAGCAGTTGTTCCAGCCGTTCCCGTTCGCGGGCGTCGCGGAACACGCGCTCGCGCAGCCGGGCGCGGTCCAGTTCGCCGTCGGCCCCGATCACTTCTTGACCGAAGGCCTCGCGCACCGCCTGCCATGCGGGTTGCCCCGGCCGCACCACGTCGCGCGCCACCTGGTCGGCGTCGATGACAGGTACCCCGAGTTCCGCGAACAGACGGCCGGCGCTGGACTTGCCGCTGCCGATGCCGCCGGTCAGCCCAACCCTGAGCACGTCAGGCGAGCCAGTTCAGATAGAGCCCCGTCAGCTCGTCGCCCCACATCAGGGCCAGCCAGCCGGCAGCGGCGAGATAGGGTCCGAAGGGGATGGGGACGTTCCGGTCGTGGCCGCGCACCAGGATCAGCGTAATGCCGACCACGGCGCCCACCAGCGAGGACAGCAGGATGATGAGCGGCAGCATCTTCCAGCCCAGCCAGGCGCCGAGCAGGGCCAGCAGCTTGAAATCGCCGTACCCCATGCCCTCCTTGCCGGTGAGCAGACGGAACAGGTGATAAACCGACCACAGGCTGAGGTACCCGGCCATGGCGCCGATGAGCGCATCCGTGGTGTCCACGAAAACGCCGAACAGACTCAGCAGCAGACCGAGCCACAGCATGGGCAGGGCGATGTCGTCCGGCAGCAGTTGATGATCGAAATCGATCATGGTGAGGGCGATGAGCGCCCAGGTCAGCGTCATGCCGGCGAGCCCCTGCCAGCCGAAGCCGAAGTGCCATGCCACCGCGGCGGTGAGCAGGGCGGTGACGCTCTCGATGACGGGATAACGCAGGCTGATCTTTCCGCCGCAGCCGGTGCAGCGCCCGCGCTGAAGCACGTAGCTGAGCACCGGAATGTTTTCCCACGGGCGGATCCGGTGGCCGCAATGCGGGCATGTGGACCCCGGCACCGCCAGATTGAACGGTTCGTCCGCAACGGCGGCCTCGCCCCCGGCAAGTTCCGCGCACTGGTTCTGCCAGGTGCGGTTGAGCATGACGGGCAGGCGGTAGATGACCACGTTGAGGAAACTGCCGATGGCCAAGCCCAGGACGGCGGAAGCGAGCGTGTAGACGACAGGATCGGAAAAAAAATAGGCGAGTTCGTCCAACACACTTACCCCAACACCGCTTCACCCATCTTGAAGATGGGCAGATACATCGCAATCACCAGGCCACCGATGACGATGCCCAGGAAGGCCATGATCAGCGGCTCCAGCAGGCTGCTGAGCCCGTCCACCGCGTTATCGACCTCCTCTTCATAGAAATCGGCCACCTTCGCCAGCATGGTATCGATGGAGCCGGCTTCTTCACCGATGGCCACCATCTGGACCACCATGTTGGGGAACAGCCCGGTCTCCTGCATGCAGGCCGTGAGCGACTGGCCTGTTGCGACCTGATCGCGCATGCGGTACACGGCTTTCGCGTAGACCACGTTGCCTACGGCACCGGCCACCGAGTCCATGGCTTCCACCAGCGGCACACCCGCGGCAAACATGGTGGACAGGGTGCGCGCAAAGCGTGCAATGGCGGCCTTCGTCAGGATGCCGCCAATCACGGGTATTTTCAGCGAAAACTTGTCCAGGCCCTCGTCAAATGCCCGCGACCGCCTCTTGGCCTGCACGAGTGCGAACACCACAACGCCGATGCCGCCAAAAACCGCCCACCACCAGACCTGGAAAAATTCCGAGAGTCGTACGACGAACTTGGTCATGGCCGGCAGATCGGCGCCAAAGCTGGAAAACAACGACTTGAACTGCGGGATGACGAAAATGAGCAGCACTGCCGTGATCACGAAAGCAACGATCAGTACGGCGGTGGGATAGAACAATGCCTTCTTGATCTTTCCCTTGATCGCCTCGGTCTTTTCCTTGTACGTGGCGATCTTGTCCAGCAGGGCTTCGAGGATACCCGCCTGTTCACCGGCGTGGATCAGATTGCAGGTGAGCGCATCGAAGTAGAGGGGATGCTTGCGCATGGAGTCGGCAAGGGTCGCGCCTCCTTCCACGTCGCCCTTGATGGTCAGGAGCAGGTCGCGCATGGAGAACTTCTCGTGACCGCGGCCGATGATGTCAAACGCCTGGACGATGGGTACGCCAGAGGACATCATGGTGGCAAGCTGACGGGAAAAGACGGCGATGTCCTTGGCCGTGATCTTCTTGCCGCGTGACTTGGCTGCCGACTTCCTGGCGACCTTCAGCGGGTTGATCCCCTGCCGGCGCAGGTCCATGCGCATCATGGCCTCGTTGGCGGCCCGTGATTCGCCCTTGACGCGGTGCCCCTTGCGGTTGGTTCCTTCCCAGGTGAAGACCTTCAGCTCAACCGATGCTGCTTTCTCGGCCATGGCTTATTCCTTCGTGACGCGGTTGATCTCTTCAAGGCTGGTAAGGCCGTCCTTGACCTTCTTGAGTCCCGATTCACGCAGATCCGGGATCCCCTCGCGCTTGGCCTGTTCCGCCAGATCGAGGGCGTTTCCGCCTTTCATGATGATGCGCTGCATCTCTTCCGAGAGCTGCATGACCTGATAGACGCCAACACGCCCCTTGTAGCCACCGTTGCACTTGTCGCATCCGGGACCCGCCTTGAAGATCTTGAGATCGGCCAGGTCCTCCTCCTTGAAGCCTTCCTTGAGCAGGGCCTCGCGGGGCACGTCTTCCGGCACCTTGCAGTGCGGACACAGGCGGCGGGCCAGGCGCTGGGCGATGATGAGGGCCACGGCGGAGGCGATGTTGTACGGCGCCACACCGATGTTCACCAGGCGCGCAATGGTCTGCGGCGCATCGTTGGTATGCAGGGTGGAAAGCACCAGGTGGCCGGTCTGGGCCGCCTTGATGGCGATCTCGGCGGTTTCCAGGTCGCGGATCTCACCCACCATGATCACGTCCGGGTCCTGGCGCAAAAAGGCCTTCAGCGCCGAGGCGAAGGTGAGACCGACCTTGGGGTTCACGTTCACCTGGTTGACGCCGGGCAGGTTGATTTCCGCCGGGTCTTCCGCGGTGGAGATGTTCCGTTCCGGTGTATTCAGGATGTTCAGACCCGTGTACAGCGACACGGTCTTACCGCTGCCGGTCGGGCCGGTGACCAGGATCATGCCGTGCGGCTTGGACAAGGCCTCCAGATAGAGGGCCTTCTGCTCGGGCTCGTAGCCGAGCACGTCGATGCCCAGTTTCGCGCTCGAGGGGTCGAGGATACGCAGCACGATCTTCTCGCCGTACAAGGTCGGGCAGGTGCTGACGCGGAAGTCGATGGCCTTGTTCTTGGACAGGGTCAGCTTGATACGGCCGTCCTGGGGCACGCGGCGCTCCGAGATGTCGAGCCGCGACATGACCTTCACGCGTGCGGCGATCTTCGTGGCCAGCGCCACCGGCGGCGTGGCCACCTCGCGCAGGATGCCGTCCTGGCGAAACCGCACGCGATAGGTCTTTTCGTAGGGCTCGAAGTGGATGTCGGACGCCCCTTTGTTGATGGCATCCAGCAGTACCTTGTTGACGAAGCGGACCACGGGGGTGTCGTCCACTTCCGATTCGGCCGCATCGACCCCCGGCCTTCCGCCGTCTTCCTCCTCGGCGCTGATATCCAAATCATCCAGGTCGCTGTCCTGGAAACCGCTCAGGCCGGCATCTGCGCCTTCGAGGGCCTTCTCTATGGTCCGGGTGAGCTTGTCCTCTTCGACGAGGATCGCCTCGGTGTTGGCGCCCACGTGGAACTTGATCTCGTCCAGGGCCGCCAGATTGGTGGGATCCGAGACGGCGACGAACAGACGGTTGCCACGCTTGTAAAGCGGCAGGGCGTGATGGCCGCGGACGAGTTTCTCGTCCACCAGCTTGACGACCTCGCGATCGATCTCGAAGGCGTTGATGTCCAGCAACGGGACCCCGAACTCCTGGGCCGCCGCATTGGCGATGTCCCGCGGCGTGCCCAGCTGGTTTTCCACCAGCCAGGTGACGAAGGGGATTTTCTTCTTGTTCGAGAGTTCCTGTGCCTTTTCCGCGTCCTGTTCGGACAACAGGCCGTCACGAATCAGACGCCGGGCGAGGCCGCTGAGCGGTACCTTGGTGGAGGGTGTGGCCATAGTCCTTGTATTCCCGCGAGGCCCTGTCGTCGACGGCCCGATGAACTCGACTAACTGTTTGGCAAGTCTCGGGAAGTCTACGGACTTTGGGCGTCCCGGTGCAACGGCGTGAGCGGCCCGGTGTGACGGGGACCACGGGTTTTACGGACGGATGCGCTCCATGCTGACGACAGCCGCGCCGTCGAAACCCGTCACGGTGATGGTCATGCAGACGGCGATGGTCCCGCCAGCGCACGGCGACACGGTATAGACGAATTGTCCGTCGTCGCCATCGGGGTTCCATCCCAGGGGGCCGCGGAGGTCGTCGTCCCCGTTCGGGTCATAGGTACCCGCCAGATAGGTGTTGTTGTCGTAGAAATAGTTCTCTTCGGCGATGGCCAGCATTTCCATGTTCTGGCGGGCCGCTCCGCTGCGGGCGGTGCTGATGTATTCGTCGTAGGCGGGCAGGGTCAAGGCTATGAGAACGCCGATGATCGCCACGATGATCATGAGTTCGATGAGCGTGAAGCCATGCCCTGACTTGGTGTTCACTGACTTGCTTTCCTCTGTTGAATCAAAGACGGAGGGGGCCCAAGGGCCCCCTTCCGGCTGATTTGGAGACTTAGATCAGGTCGTTGGGAACATACGATGCAGGAGCAGGCATCTGACCGTCCGGATAATGGTCCGCTGCAGTCGTGCCAAGGGCCGCGGTAGGCGCAGTAATGGTGATGGGGTTGTTGCCGTTTGCCAGGTCAGGGCAGCCATTGACGAGACCCGTGATCTGGACCTGACCGGCGCCGGCACCGTTGTCCACGAATGCAGGTTGATCATCCGTGCCGGGTGCCATCTTGCGGCCGCCGTCGTTCAGAATGGTGATCAGGCTCGTGGTGCAGTTTCCACCGGCAGCCATCTTCACGATTTCATTCTTCACCAGGCGAGTGGCGGCTTCGAAGTTACCCACGTGGGCATTGGCGCGTGCCGTCGCGATGTAGTCCTGGTAAGCGGGAATGGCCACGGCCGCCAGAATGCCGATGATCGCGACCACGATCATCAGTTCGATAAGGGTAAAGCCCTTTTGAGCCTTCATTGCGTTTCTCCTTCTATGTGGTATTGGGGCCTCGCGGCCGTGACGGGAGTCGATTCTTGTAAAGCACGCCCCGTGCCAGCGGCATGATACGGACAGGGCGGGAAGCAAAGAGTGACGTAGATCCCGTTAGGCCTGTGAAGGTGCTCGCATCCGGCGGGTGCCGGCGACTTCGCTTTGAGCCTCTCTTGTCGCACGTCAGGACCGGCAGGTGACCAGCCCGGTCCGGGATGTGACCAAAAACGTCACCTCGATTTCGTGATTGAGGCGGGTGCCTTGTTCGGCTAATGTGGCCAACCGCAGTGGGCCTATGCTGGTGGGTCGGTTCGACTAATCGAAAGGGTGAGGACGTGGGCGCGGCATGGTGGCAACAGATACCGATGGAGCGCTGGGCGCGTGCTGTCACGGCGCTCATGGCGCTGGCGGTTGCCTGGAGCCTGGCCCAGCTCACCTGGCTGGTCCTGCCCGGCGGCGCCGCGGAGGTGGGCCGCGCCGCACCGGCGCCGCAGGTGCGCCAGACGCGTACCGCGCCGCGGCTGGCGCCCGTGGCCGATCTCTCCCTGTTCGGCCGGGTCGAAGCGGTGGTGGCCGGCGGCCCGGTGGACGCCCCCGAGACCCGGCTCAACCTCACCCTGCGCGGTGTGCTCGCCACGGGCGCCCAGCCCTTCGCGCGCGCCATCATCAGTGCCGCAGGCGGCGAGGAACGCAGCTATCGGGTAGGTGACAACCTGCCGGGCGGCGCCACCCTCGATCAGGTACTGGCCGACCGCGTCATCCTGCAGCGCGCGGGCCGTTTCGAGGCGCTGTACCTGCCCAAGGACATGGAATCCGTCAGCGCATCCTCCTTGCAGCGGTTCGGCGGCCAGGATGTTGCCGCCGGCAGGTCGACCGCCATGCCCGATACGGGTGTCCGGCTCCGGGAGGTGCGCGAACGCATTATGGAGGACCCCACCCAGGCCTTCAGCTTCGCCCGGGTGCAGCCGGTCATGGAAGGCGGTAAGCTAAAGGGCTACCAGCTGTCGCCCAACAAAGAAAAGCAGCTGTTCCGGCAGCTCGGGCTGCGGCCCGGCGACGTCGTCACCAGCGTGAACGGTATCTCGCTCGATGACCCGGCAATGGTGGGGGAGGTGCTCGGTCAGCTCACCACGTCGAGTGAACTCGTTCTGACACTGGACCGAAACGGGCGGCAGGAGACCGTGGTCGTACCGTTTCAATAAACCAATAAACAAGGAAAAGGACGTTGCAGCACATTTGCCCCCTTGAGCGGCGGCGCCGCCGCGCGCCCCGTTACCTGACGCTTGGCTTCCTTGTTCTCGCCCTCGCGGCGTTTTCGCCGGCGCACGCCCAGGAGGACCCGGACTCCGAGGAAGACGATTCCGCCGTGGTGCAGTCCGTGCCGCCCCCGGCCGGCGCAGCACTGCCGCCCGCGCCGCGGCCGCGCACCACCACGCCGCGCAAGCAGGCGCCCGCGCAACCGGCCAAGTCCCTGGAAAACGGCGAACGCATCACCCTCAACCTGCAGGAGGCCGATCTGGGCGCCGTGATCAACACGGTGGCGGAACTCACCGGCAAGAATTTCATCGTAGACCCGCGCGTGAAGGGCCGGGTCACGGTGGTGTCCTCCCGGCCCCTGGACGCCGACGAGGTCTACCAGGTGTTCCTGTCGGTGCTGAACGTGCACGGTTTCGCCGTGGTGCCGGGCAAGGCCGCCTCCAAGATCGTCCCGGTGGTCAACGCCAAGCAGGACGCCATCCCCACCGTCACCGCCAAGGCGCCGGGCAAGGGCGACGAGTACGTGACCCGGGTGATCCAGGTGGACAACGTGGCCGTGCCGCAACTGGTGCCCATCCTGCGTCCGCTGCTGTCCCAGCAGGCCCACCTGGCGGCCTATCCGCCCAGCAACGTGCTCATCGCCTCGGGCGAGGCGGCGGTGGTGGACCGCATCGTCAAGCTCATCGAGCGCATCGACATCACCGGCGATGCCGAGATGGAGATCATCACCCTTTCCCATGCGGCCGCGCCCGAGGTGGTGAAGATCCTCCAGTCGCTGCAGAAGGCCGTGGAGAAGGACCAGCCGCCCGTGGGTCAGCCCACCATCGTGGCCGACGAGCGCACCAACAGCATCCTCATCAGCGGCGGTCCGTCCCAGCGCCTGCGGCTGCGGGGCATCATCGCCCAACTCGACACCCCGCTGGATTCCGGCGGCAACACGGAGGTGATCTACCTGCGTTATGCCAACGCCGCGGACATGGCCACCGTGCTGTCGGGCATCAGTGGCTCGCTGGTGGGCAAGGACGGGAAGCCCGCCGGCCAGGCGGCCGGGGCGAACGGCGCCACCATCCAGGCGGACGAGGCCACCAATGCCCTGGTGATCAGCGCCGCGCCCGACGTGATGCGTTCGCTCAAGGCCGTCATCCGGCGCCTCGACGTGCGCCGTGCCCAGGTGCTGGTGGAAGGCGTCATCGCCGAGGTGTCCTCCACCAAGTCCAAGGAGCTGGGCGTGCAGTGGGCCTACTTCAATCCCAAGACCAATGCGCCGGTGGGCATCATCAATTTCGGCGGCTCGGGCGTGGGCATCGGCAACCTGGCCCTGAGCGCGGCGACGGGCACCCCGCCGACCCTGCCGGACGGCGCCCTGCTGGGCGTCGGCGATGTCACCGAAAGGAGCAACGGCCAGTTCACCGGCTTTGCCGCCTTCGTCCGCGCCCTGGCCGGCGATGGTGACACCAACATCCTGTCCACGCCGTCGGTGGTCACGCTCGACAACGAGGAGGCGGAGATCGTGGTGGGCCAGAACGTGCCTTTCATCACCGGCTCCTACGCCAGCACGGGCACCGGCACCACGCCCACCAACCCGTTCCAGACCATCCAGCGCCAGGACGTGGGCCTCACCCTGCGCGTGCGTCCGCAGATCAACGAGGGCAGCGCCGTGCGGCTGGAAGTGGAGCAGGAGGTGTCCAGCATCAGCGCGGGGGCCAGCGGCGCTGCGGACATCATCACGAACAAGCGCTCCTTAAAGACCTCGGTGATGGTGGACAACGGCCAGGTCGTGGTATTGGGTGGTCTCATCGACGACGACCTGCAGGAGAGCGACCAGCGCGTCCCCATCCTGGGGGACATCCCGGTGCTCGGCTGGCTGTTCAGCCACAAGCGCACCACCAAGGTGAAGCGCAATCTCATGGTCTTCCTGCGGCCCGTGATCCTGCGTGACGAGACGCAGAACGCGGCGGTATCCGGCGAGAAATACAACTACATTCGTGCACGCCAGCAGGAGGTGCGCGAAAACGGCGTCGCCCTCATGCGCGACGACGTCTCGCCGCTGCTGCCGGAACTGAACGAGATGCTGGTGTTGCCGCCGCCCTTCCAGGAACCCTTCGGCGAGGGCGCGGAGGAGACAGAACCCGCGCAATGAGCAACCTGTCCGCAGTGCTCGACGACACCCCGGTGCCCGGGCCGGAAGCGCCGCCGGAACCGCCCTCCCGGGCGCAGGCCGGCGGCGTGCCGCGGCTCGGCTTCCAGTTCGCCAAGCGCCACGGCGTGTTCGTCGGCGAGACGGAGGCGGGGCCCTGCGTGTTCTATCGCCCGGGCGTGACCCTGGAGGCGCTCAGCGAAGTCCGCCGCCATATGGGCCGCGCGGCGGCGCTGGAGCAGGTGCCCGCCGAGCGCTTCGACGCCCTGTTGCGCCAAGCCTACGAAAACACCTCCAGCGACGCCATGCAGATGATGGGCGACCTGGGCGAAGACCTGGATCTCGCACACATCGCCGAGGCCATCGCCGAGCCCGAGGACCTGCTCGAGAGCGAGGACGATGCGCCCATCATCCGCCTCATCAACGCCCTGCTCACCGAGGCGGTGAAGGAAGGGGCCTCCGACATCCACATCGAGCCCTTCGAAGACCGCCTGGTGGTCCGCTTCCGCGTGGACGGCGTGCTGCGCGAGGTGTTGCAGCCAGAAGGGCCTGGCGCCGCTGCTGGCCTCCCGCATCAAGGTCATGGCCAGACTCGACATCGCCGAGAAGCGCCTGCCCCAGGACGGCCGCATCTCCCTGCGCGTGGCCGGGCGGGCGGTGGACGTGCGCGTCTCCACCCTGCCTTCGGGTCACGGCGAGCGCGTGGTGCTGCGCCTGCTCGACAAGCAGGCGGGCCGCCTCGACCTGGTGCACCTGGGCATGGACCCGGTGACGCTGGAGCGCATGGAGCACCTCATCGGCCAGCCCCACGGCATCATCCTGGTGACCGGCCCCACCGGCTCGGGCAAGACCACCACGCTCTATGCGGTGCTGTCGCGCCTGAACGATCGCAGCCGCAACATCATGACCGTGGAGGACCCCATCGAGTATTTCCTCGACGGCGTGGGCCAGACCCAGGTCAACGCCAAGGTGGACATGAGCTTCGCCCGCGGCCTGCGCGCTATCCTGCGTCAGGATCCGGACGTGGTGATGGTGGGCGAGATCCGCGACCTGGAAACGGTGGAGATCGCCATCCAGTCCAGCCTCACCGGCCATCTGGTGCTGTCCACCCTGCACACCAACACTGCCATCGGCGCCATCACCCGCCTGCGCGACATGGGCGTGGAGCCGTTCCTGCTCTCGTCCAGCCTGCTGGGCGTGCTGGCCCAGCGCCTGGTGCGCATCCTGTGCGACCACTGCAAGCGCCCCTACACGGCCTCACCCAGCGACTGCGAGCTGCTCGGCGTACCGGCCGCGGACGCGCCCACCATTTACGCGCCGGTGGGTTGTTCCCACTGCAAGAACCTGGGCTACCGCGGCCGCACCGGCATCTACGAGCTGTTCCCGCTGGACGACACCCTGCGCGGCATGATCCACGACGGCGCCAGCGAGGCCGAACTGGAGGCCTACGTGCGCCCGTTCGCGCCCAGCATCCGCAAGGACGGCATGCGCCGCGTGCTCGCCGGGCATACCTCGCTGGCCGAAGTGCTGCGTGTCACCCATGAAAGCTGAGGCGGGCGTGATACGGGCGACCCCGGGCGCCGCGGAACACTCGCCGCGCGCCGGTAGTGCGCCGCGTCTTGTCTGCCATCCCTTGTCCCTCACCTCCGGCGATCACTGACCATGGGCGCCTTTGAATACACCGCGCTCGATGCCCGGGGCCGCGAAAGCAAGGGCGTGATGGAGGGCGACACCGCCCGCCAGGTGCGCCAGCAGCTGCGCGAGCAGGGCATGGTGCCGCTCGCGGTGCAGGCCGTGGTGGAGCGCGAAGGCAAGCGCGTCGGCGGCCTCGGCTCGCGGCGCGGCATCGGCGCCACCGATCTCGCGCTGGTCACCCGCCAGTTGGCCACCCTGGTGCGCTCCGGCCTGCCGTTGGAGGAAGCGCTGCGTACCGTGGCGCGCCAGACCGAGAAGGCGCGCATCAAGAGCATGATCCTGGCGGTGCGCTCGCGCGTCACCGAAGGCCACCCGCTGGCGGTGGGCCTGGGCGAATTCCCGCGCGCCTTCCCCGAGCTCTACCGCGCCACGGTGGCGGCGGGCGAGCAGTCGGGCCATCTGGAGGCGGTGCTCGACCGACTGGCGGACTACGCGGAAAAGCGCCAGCAGCTGCGCCAGAAGGTGCAGCTGGCCCTGTTCTATCCGGCACTGCTCACGCTCATGGCCGTGGTCGTCACCGTCGGGTTGCTCACCTACGTGGTGCCGGAGGTGGTGCAGGTGTTCGAGGGCATCGGCCAGGAACTGCCCTGGCTCACGCGCAGCCTGATCGCGGTGAGCGATTTCCTGCGCGCCTGGGGCCTGTGGTTGCTGCTCGGCATCGTGCTCGCGGTGATCGCCGTCAACCGCATCCTGCGCGCGCCCGCCCAGCGCTGGCGCTTCCATGCGCTGTTGCACCGGCTGCCGCTCATCGGCCGGCTCCAGCGCGGCGTGAACACGGCGCGTTTCGCGCGCACCCTCAGCATCCTGGCCGCCAGCGGCGTGCCGGTGCTGGAGGCCCTGCGCATCGCCGCCCAGGTGCTGTCCAGTCTGCCCATGCGCGACTCGGTGGAAGACGCCGCTGCGCGCGTGCGCGAGGGCAGCAGCCTGTTTGCCGCCCTGGAAAAGGGCGGCTATTTTCCGCCCATGACCCTGCACCTCATCGCCTCGGGCGAGTCCAGCGGCAGGCTGGAGGAGATGCTGGAGCGCGCGGCGGAGAACCAGGAACGCGAGCTGGAGACCACCATCGCCGCGGTGATGGGGCTGTTCGAACCGCTGCTCATCCTCGCCATGGGCGGCATGGTGCTGGTGATCGTACTGGCCATCCTGTTGCCCATCTTCGACCTGAACCAGCTCGTGAAGTGATGCGCAGGCGCGCGCTTTGGGCGAGACAGGCGACGCAGGGGTGACGATAATCGGTCCCGTCCGCCACACAGGGACAGGACCTGTTTTGAGAGAAACCGATACACGGAAAGCGACATGAAGAAGACCTTGCACATGCGCCGCGCCAGCGGCTTCACGCTCATCGAGATCATGGTGGTAGTGGTGATCCTCGGCATCCTGGCGGCCATCGTGGTGCCCAAGGTGATGGACCGCCCGGACACCGCACGCATCACCAAGGTGAAGCAGGACATCCGCGCCCTGGAGAGCGCGCTGAACCTGTACCGCCTCGACAACTACCTGTACCCGAGCACCGACCAGGGCCTGATGGCGCTGGTGGAGCGCCCGTCCGGCAGCCCCGAGGCGCGCAACTGGAAGACCGGCGGCTACGTGGATCGCCTGCCCAAGGACCCCTGGGGCAACGACTACCAGTACCTGAGCCCCGGCACCCGCGGCGAGATCGACATCTTCTCCCTGGGCGCGGACGGCCGTCCCGGCGGCGAAGGCGTGGCCGCGGACATCGGCAACTGGAATCTGGACTGAACCATGGCGGGCCCGGCCGCCCGGCGCGCCGGCTTCACCCTCATCGAACTGCTGGTGGTGCTGGTGCTCATCGGCATCGTCACCAGCATAGCGGTGCTGTCGGTGGGCAGCAGCGGCGAGGGCGAGGTGGAGCTGGAGGCGCGCCGCCTGGGCGCGCTCATGGCCCTGGCGAGCGAGGAAGCCGTGCTCCGATCCCGCGAGATGGGCATCGCCTTCACGGCCGAGGGCTACCAGTTCCTCGCCCTCGGCGACGACAACGCGTGGGTGGCGCTGAACGACGAGGTGTTCCGCCCGCGCACCCTGCCCGCAGGCTTCTCCCTCCGGCTGTCCGTGGACGGCCTGCCCGTGGATATCGCCAAACCCAAGGAGAAGCCGGAGCCCCAGGTGTTCCTGCTGTCCGACGGCGAGCGCACCGCCTTCGAGGTGGACCTGGGCGTGATCGACGGCGTGCGCTACCGCATCACCGCGCCCGTCCTGGGCGATTTGCAGGTGGCTGCGGCGGCGGAGCGGCCATGAAGCGCCAGCGCGGCTTCACCCTGCTCGAAGTGCTGGTGGCGCTGGCCATCGTGGCCATCGCCCTGGGGGCGCTGCTGAAGACCGGCGCGGGCAACTCGGCCAATGCGGTGTACCTGCGCGACAAGACCTTGGCCCACTGGGTGGCCATGAACAAGGTCACCGAACTCCAGCTCGAGCCCGGCTGGCCGGCGGTCGGCACCACGCGCGGCAAGGCCGAGATGGCCGGCCGCGAGTGGCAGTGGACGGCCAAGGTCTCGGAGACCTTCGACGCCAACGTGCGCCGCGTCGACGTGGAGGTGCGCGCCGAAGACGAGCGCGGTTCGGCGTTGGACACGGTGACCGCCTTCCTGCCCAAGCCATGAGCCTGCGCCACCTTCATCGCCGCCAGCGCGGCTTCACCCTGCTGGAAATGCTGGTCGCCTCGGCGGTGTTCGCCATCCTCGCGGCGGCGGCCTATG
>JBFXES010000042.1:0-17955 GCA_050179875.1 Thiohalomonadaceae bacterium | reverse complement strand
CGGTCAATCGGGCCATTGGCAACATCGATCTCGCCATGGACAACATCCTGACGGTGCGCGCCTCGGTGGGCGCCCGCCTGAAGGCTATCGACAGTCAGACGTACGTGAACGACGGCTATCTGGTGCAGGCACAGGAGACGCTGTCCTCCGTGGAGGACCTGGACTACGCCGAGGCCATCAGCCGGCTGCACATGCAGTTGACCGGCCTCGAGGCCGCGCAGCAGACCTATCTCAAGGTGAACGGGCTTTCAATGTTCAATTACTTAAGGTGATTAAGGTGAGTAACGTGTTAGTTTTTGCAATGTAGTCAGGAAGTTATGTTTATCGGCCGTGCCGGGGGAGCAAGTCCTAAAGTTTCCGTCAGCACGGACGATAAATAGCCCGGAAGCGGTAAGTGCATCACAAAACGCACATCCGCTAATGACAACAGGTCCCGACAGACCGAGCCTGGAAACGACGCGGTGAGGGACGAGGAAAGGAGCTAGGTGTCATGCCTCAGATTATCAATACCAACATCATGTCGCTGAACGCTCAGCGCAACCTGAACAACTCCCAGAACGCCCTGCAGACCTCGCTGCAGCGTCTGTCCTCTGGTCTGCGTATCAACAGCGCCAAGGACGACGCCGCCGGTCTGGCCATTTCCGAGCGTTTCACCACCCAGATCCGCGGTCTGAACCAGGCGGTTCGCAATGCCAACGACGGCATCTCCCTGGCCCAGACCGCTGAAGGCGCCCTGGCCGAGGTGACCAACAACCTGCAGCGCATCCGTGAGCTGGCCGTGCAGGCCGCCAATGCCACCAACTCCGCGTCGGACCGCGCTGCCCTGAACCAGGAAGTGCAGCAGCGTCTGGCGGAGATCGACCGCGTGGCGGCGCAGACTTCGTTCAACGGCCGGCACATCCTCGATGGCACCTTCGGCAATGCCACCTTCCAGGTAGGCGCCAACGTGGGCGAGACCATCAGCGTCGGCCTCAACACCAGCATGCGTACCAATGCGGCGGGCGGTATCGCGAAGGCCACCTCCGCGGATCTCTCTGCCATCTACGGCAATGCCTCCGGTGCGTCCGGCGCTTTCACTACTGCGACCTCGCAGGCGGCCGGCGTGAACGCGGCTGGTCAGCGCTTCAGCCTGACGGTGGGCGGGATCGAGATCTATTCCGCCACCCAGTCCACGACCAGTGGCATCTCCGGTGGGTGGACGAATGCGGTATCGGGCGATGAAGGTGAGAACTTCTCACTCCAGCTCGTGATGGGCACGGAGGCCGTCACGGTGGCGGAGTTTACTTCCTCGGGGGGCGGACAGACGATCGCGGCGACTGACGTGGATGCCCAGATCACCGCCAACAGGGCCGCCATCGAAGCGGCGGGCTATACCATCTCCGGCACCGCTGCCGGCGGCGATCTGACCTTTACCCGCGCCGACGGCGCCCAGTTCACGGTCTCGGAGGGCAGCACCTATGGCACACCTGGCGGTTTCGCCAATTTTGCAGCGACCGATTCGGTAACCGGCGCGCAGGTAACGGTCACGGATGCCGATCTGGATGCGGCCCTGGCCCTCAAGCGCAGCGAGCTTGAGGCGGCAGGCATCAAGTTCTCCGGCTCGGTGGCGGGTGGAGGCCTGGTGTTCATCCGCGATGATGGCAAGGCCTTCGACATCATCCTGGACAACAATTTCACCACCCCGGGTGGCTGGGCCGGTGGCAACGCCTTCGGCTCGGGTGCCAGCTTCTCCAATGGCACGCTCACCATCGACAATCACGCCGATGTCATCTTCGGTACCGGCGACTTCCGCATTGCGTTGGGCGATGGCGAGGCGGTGGATGTCAAAGGCAAGTTCAGCACCATTCAGGATCTTGCCGATGCCATCAGTTCCCAGGTGGCCGGTGTGACCGCCACCGTGTCCAACGGTAAGCTCGTGCTGAGTGCCAGCGAGGCCATCGTGATCTCGGGGGCACAGACAGGGGCTGGTGGGAAGGCGGAATTCGCCACTCTGACTAATTCCGTGACGGGCAACCTGCGGAGCGTCAACGTGCTGGACATCGACAGTGCGAACGAGGCGGTTCAGCGCATCGATGCCGCCCTGTCCGAGGTCAGCTCGCTGCGCAGCACCTTCGGTGCCATCCAGAACCGCTTCGAGTCCACGATCTCGAACCTGAGCACCACGGCCGAGAACATGACCGCGTCCCGTAGCCGCATCCTGGATACGGACTTCGCGGCCGAAACGGCCAACCTGACCCGCGCCCAAATCCTCCAGCAGGCGGGCGTGGCGATGCTGGCCCAGGCGAATCAGCTGCCGCAGAACGTGTTGTCGCTCCTGCGGTAAGCTAGACAGGCAAACAACGCTGGACGGGAGCGGCCGCAAGGCCGCTCCCGTAGTGGCGTAAGGTGGTAAACCATGCCCACGGAGATTGGTAGCAACTATCCGGTTGGTGCTCCGGTCCTGTCGACGTTAGGCACGCCAAAGTCCAGGTCCGTCGAGCAGCCGTCCGTGCCGCTGTTTCCGCAGCAGACCACCGGGCAAGAAGCGCACGGCGAAACAAGGTCTGAAAGACCTGAGCGTGAAGTGGACTTGGGCAAGGCCGTTGCCGAAGTGGCGCAATACGTGCGTCGCGATCTCAACTTCAGCCTGGATGAGGAAAGCGGTCGTACGGTGGTGAAGATCATCGACGCGCAGAGCAACGAAGTGGTTCGGCAGATCCCGTCCGAGGAGATGCTGGCCCTGGCCCGTCATCTGGCGCGTTTGGCAGAGGAAGACAGGGTTTCAGGGGAACAGGCGAAGGGCCTTTTGTTGACCGCAAAGGTATAATGCCGGGGCGTATTGTCGCCGGAGGGAAAAGATGGCTATCACCTCAATGGGTATCGGCTCGGGTATCGACGTCAAGAGCCTGGTGGAGCAACTCGTTGCGGCTGAGGCCCAGCCTGCCGTTACCCGCCTCGCCAAGCAGGAGTCGAAATACCAGGCCCAGCTTTCGGCCCTCGGCTCCCTAAAGGGGGCGCTCTCCAGTTTCAAAACCGCGCTTTCCGGGCTGACGTCTGTCAGCAGCTTCGACAAGCGTTCCGCCACCTCGTCCAATGCAGAGGTGCTGACCGTTACTGCGGGTAGCAAGGCGGTTCCCGGCAGCTACGAGCTCGAAGTGCTCCAGTTGGCCAAGGCGCAGTCCCTGCGTTCGCAGGCCTTCGATTCAGGCTCCGCCTTCGTAGGTACGGGTACCCTCACGTTCCATTTCGGCGATGCCGGCAAGGCGGCGCAAACCGTTACCATCAACCCTGGCAACGGTTCCCTGGAAGGTATTCGTGATGCCGTGAATGCCGCCAAGATTGGCGTTCAGGCTTCCATCGTGCACGCGGAGAACAAGAGCTATCTGGTGTTCTCCAGCGAAAAGACCGGTACAGCGAACAGTATCGCCAACATCACTGTCAGCGAAGGCCTCTCGGCGCTTGCCTACGAAAACTTCGAGGAAAAGGTGGCGGCGCAGGATGCCGAGGTGACCATCAACGGCATCACCGTCAAAAGCGCCACCAATACCGTCACAGGCGCCCTCGACGGCGTGACCCTCAACCTCGTCAAGGAAGGCTCGACCACCCTGACCATAGGGTTCGACAAGGACGCTGTGACCAAGGCCGTGGAAGGTTTCGTCAGCGCCTACAATTCGCTGTACGGGACCATCAAGAGCCTCTCGGGCTATGACGCGGAAAAGAAGACCGGTGGTGTTCTGATTGGCGATTCCACGGTGCGCAGCATCGCCAGCCAGATCCGCAATGTCCTCAGCAGCACGGTGCCTGGCCTCACGGGCAGTTACCGTGCCCTGGCCGACATCGGCATCAAGACCCAGGCCGATGGCACGCTCACCATAGACAAGACCAAGCTCAACAAGGCGCTCAACGAGAACTTCGAGGACATCGGCCGCCTGTTCGCCGCCGCGGGCAAGCCCAGCGATACCCTGGTGCATTTCGACAGCGCCACCGCCAAGACCCAGGAGGGCGAGTACGATGTCGTGATCACCCGCCTGGCCAGTGCGGGAACCTATACCGACGCCGCATCGAGTGTGTCCTCGACGGTCGTGGATGACAGCAACGACACCTTCACCATCAAGGTGGATGGTGTCACCTCGGGTACCATTTCCCTGACCCACAAGGATTACGGCAGCGGTGACGCACTCGCCGCCGAGCTGCAGAGCCGTATCAATGGCGACAGCGCCTTGCAGAAGGCCGGTGTCTCGGTCACGGTGAAATACGACGCGGATACCCAGCGTTTTACCTTCACCTCCAACCGTGTCGGCGCCGGTTCGTCCGTGGAGATCCTCTCCGTCAAGGACGCGGAGGCCAGCGGTAGCATCGGCCTGACCGTCAACACCGCCGCCAAGACCGACGGACAGGACGTGGCGGGCAGGATCGGTGGCCAGGAGGCGGTGGGTAACGGGCGCTATCTCACGGGCACCGGCAAGGCCGAGGGCCTGAAGCTCGAGATCCAGGGTGACACGTTGGGTGAGCGCGGTACGGTCATGTTCTCCCGGGGCGTGGCCGACAAACTCAATACGCTGCTCAGCGAGTGGCTCAGCACCGATAGCTTCCTGAACCAGCGCACCGAGTCGCTCAACAACAGCATCAAGGACATCGATAAGCAACGCGATGCATTGGAGCTCCGGCTTGAGTCATTGCAGAAGCGCTACATGGCGCAGTTCACCGCCATGGATACGCTCATCGCGCAACTCAACAGCACGAGCAACTTTCTGACTCAGCGACTCTCGGCGCTGAATTCGTCCAACAACAAGTAAACCCTTGAGGTGATTCCATGAATCCCCAGGACGCGCTTCGGCAGTACGCCACGGCGGCTGTCGAAGGCCGCGTGGAATCCGCCACGCCGCACGGCCTTGTCGCCATGCTCATGGATGGCGCGCTGGAGAAGATCGCCATCGCCCGCGTGCACATGGGAAACGGGCAGATCGCGGAGAAAGGCGAACACATCAGCTGGGCCATCACCATCATCGCCGGCCTGCGTGCCAGCCTGGATCGGGAGCAGGGCGGCGAGATCGCGGCGAACCTGGATGCGCTGTACGACTATATGGAACGCCGTCTGCTGGAGGCGAATCTTCGCAACGACGCGACCATGCTCGATGAGGTGAGCGGACTTCTGCGGCAGATCAAATTCGGCTGGGATGCCATCCCTGAGGAACTGCGCCGTGCCGGGGGACCGACACCATGAGCGCCGATACCGAGCGCCATGCCGAGCTTGCCGCGCTCGTTGCCCTTTCCGAGCAGATGCTGGAGCGTGCCCGGTGCGGCGAGTGGGACGAGGTGCCAACCATGGCAGCGCAACGCAGGAAGGGGCTGGAAGCGTTTTTCGCCTCGTCGAATGCACAGGAAGACTCCGGGTTTGTGACATCCGCCCTCGAATCCATCCTGCGGTTCGATCACGAACTGATCGCACTCGCCACGGCCTCGCGCGAAGAGGCGGCGGCCAAGCTCAGGGAAATCCACCAAGGTCGGCGTGCGCAAACGGCTTACGACAGTAACCGTTGATTGCTGCACCCATAGGGCGGCCCGTGGCCGCCATAACACCATCCAAACACACTTTCCCATAGGGCGGAAGCCGTGTCCGCCATGGCTGTACCGGTTGACCACCACGGCGGCCACGGGCCGCCCTGTGTTCGGGAAATTCGTGGGGAATCCACGGAAGCATCGGTTGGCCGCCGTCGTTCCTTGTCCTGAAGCCGATCCCCGTGTTCCCCGTGCCCCCGTGGTTCAGGCTTTTTCTTCGGACAATCAGTGCATTCAAATGCCTCAACGGCGGGCATGGCCCGCTCCATGGCATTGGCTTCCGTTCACCGCAATATCCATCCGGATACACCAGCGGTGTGCATGGGCGTGATGTCACTTTTTCCTGAAAATTGCGTGAATCACACTTTCCCTAAAGTCCGCCGCGCTCTTGCCGATTTATTGCTCACGCAGAAATTTCCAGGGGAGACATTCCGATGATGCCGAGCAGCGTTGCGTTGAATCAGTACCGTCAGGTTAAGGTGCAAACCGCCGTGACAACAGCTGATCCGCATCGTCTGGTTTCCATGCTGTTTGAAGGCGCGCTGGAGAAGATTCGTGGTGCCAAGCTGCGCATCGAGCACCAGGGCAGCGTCGCCGAGAAAGGTGAGCTGATCAGCGGCGCCATTTCCATCATCGACGCGCTGCGCGCGAGCCTCGACAAGGCACGTGGCGGCGAGATTGCGGAAAATCTCGACCAGCTCTACGAGTACATGAGCCGTCGCCTGCTCGAAGCCAATCTGCGCAACGACGTCAAGGCATTGGAGGAAGTCGCCTTCCTGCTGCATGCCATCGAAGAGGCGTGGAATGCCATTGCCCCCAGGAACACCGCGCCGGTGGAACCAGCGGCCTGCATCTCCGTCGGCGCCTGAACACCCATTCTCCTCGTTGGACCGGCCCTTCGGGGCCGGTTTTCTTGTGTTCATCCCCCTGTGATTGGCCGCACGTCCTAGCGACAATATTTTGACATTCTCAACGGAACTGTTACTCTGGGCGTCCCGGCAAAGCCGGCCTAACGAACGGTTTGCAAGAGAGGCTCCGGATGAGCGGCGACACAATCCTGGTAGTGGATCGAGACGAGCGGCGTCGCGATCGGCTCGTCGCGGTGCTGGAGTTCCTGGGCGAAACCCATGTACTGGGCGCCCAGAGCGGCGCGGAACGCGTCTGCGGCGCCGACCAGTTGAAGGCGGTGTTCTTCACGGAACGCGCGGATTTGGATGCCCTGCAACGCTGGACCTCCGGCGTTCCCCTTTTCCAGGTCGCCGAACGGGGCGACGTCCCGCCCGGGGTACTTGCCCGCCTCGACTGGCCGCTGCGGCAGCACCAAGTCATTACGGCCCTGCACCGGGCCGATATCTACCGCGAGCAGCGCCGGCCCACGGCGAGCGAAAACCAGGCCCGCCTCGCCCGCGTGTTCGTGGGCAATCACCCGGGCGTGCGGCAGGTGCGCCGCCTCATCGATCAGGTGGCCGACACCGAGGCCAACGTCATCATCCTGGGCGAATCCGGTACCGGCAAGGAGGTCATCGCCCGCAGCCTGCACTACCTGTCATCCCGCCGTGACAAGCCCTTCGTGCCGGTGAACTGCGGCGCCATTCCCGGCGAACTGCTGGAGAGCGAGCTGTTCGGTCACGAGAATGGTGCATTCACGGGCGCCCTCACCACGCGCCAGGGCCGCTTCGAAATGGCCGAGGGAGGCACGCTGTTCCTGGACGAGATCGGTGACATGCCCCTGCACATGCAGGTGAAGCTCCTGCGCGTGTTGCAGGAGCGCTGTTTCGAGCGTGTGGGCAGCAATCGCAGTATCCCCGCCAACGTGCGCATCGTGGCGGCCACCCACCGCAACCTGGAGCAGGCCATCCGCGACGGCCAGTTCCGCGAGGACCTGTATTACCGCCTCAACGTGTTCCCCATCGAGGTGCCGCCCCTGCGCGAGCGCCGCGAAGACATCCCGCTGCTGGTCAACGAGCTGGTGGCGCGCCTGGAACGGGAAAACCGCGGCACCGTGCGCCTGACCCAAGCCGCGCTGGCCTCGCTATCGCGTTATCCCTGGCCTGGTAACGTGCGCGAGCTGTCCAACCTGATCGAGCGCCTGGTCATTATGCATCCCGACGGGGTGGTGGATTACGGCGACCTGCCGACCAAGTTCCAGCTGGACGACAGCCTGACCGAAGGCGACATTCCCCTGCCGGCGGTGCACGAGACCGCCGCCGCCACGGAAAGCGCGCCTGTCGTTGCCGGCGGACCCATGCTGTTGCCCGAGGAGGGCCTGGACCTGAAGGAATACCTGGCGGATCTGGAACTGAAGCTCATCCTCCAGGCCCTGGACGAATGCGACGGCGTGGTCGCCCACGCCGCCCAGCGCCTCCGCATGCGCCGCACCACCCTGGTGGAGAAGATGCGCAAGTACGGCATCAACCGCGGGGAGTAGGAGCCCACACCGTGGGCGAATGCATGAACCACGGGGACACGGGGAACACGGGGAATTGCTTTCCCATAGGGCGGGCCATGCCCGCCGTGATCCATCGGTTGACCGTCACGGCGGCCACGGGCCGCCCTATGTTCGGGAAAATTCGTGGGGGAATCCCACGGATGCATCGGTTGGCCACCGTCGTTCCTTGTCGTGAATCCGATCCCCCGTGTTCCCTGTGATTCCTTCTGCTCCCAACGAGTCATGATTTTGACTCCTTCCTGCCAGTCGCTTCTAACATCCTGTAACCAAAAATAATTTTTTGCGGCACGCCCCTTGCTTGGCCTCAGGCGTTCATTGCGACGTGACAAGGCCATGGCAAGGTACAGCGCCATCCAACAGGAAATGCATCCCCCGGTTCCCGCGTCGGAACCTCTCGCGGTCGAAAACGCCCGGCTTCAGGCCGAGCTGCGTGCGTTGATGTCTTCCGTGCCGGCGGCGCTGGTGGTGCTGGACGGGCACGGACGGGTGCGCACGGCCAACGGGCGCGCCGAGGCACTGCTCGGGACGCCGCTGGTCGGCGAACCTTGGCGCGAGGTGGTGCAGCGCGCCTTTGCGGAAACCACCGTGGGCAGCGACCTGTGTCTGCGCGACGGTCGGCTCGTCACCCTGGCCACGGCGCCGCTGGAGCACATGCCGGGACAGGTGTTGTGGCTGCAGGACGTGACGGCCGAACGCCAGTGGCAGCGCCAGGCGGAGCACACCCGCCGTCTGGCCGACATGGGCCGCATGGCCGCGACCCTGGCCCATCAGGTGCGCACGCCCCTGGCCTCGGCGCTGCTCTATGCCTCCCAGCTCACCGATCCGCGCCTGACGGAATCCCGCCGCGCGGGTTTTCACGAAAAACTCATGGCGCGCCTGCGCGACCTGGAGCACCTGGTGAACGACATGCTGGGCCTGGCGCGGGGTGAGGCGGGGCAGGGGAGTTTCGATGTGTCGGAGCTCTTCGCTCAGGTGCAAGAGGTTGCCCGCGAGGCCGCCACACCGAGCCAGATCCGCGTGCAGGCGCACAACGAAGCCGTCGGCCTTGAGGCCTGCGGCAATCCCGTGCTCATCAAGAGCGCGCTGCTCAATCTCGTCAACAACGCCCTCGAGGCCAGCCCGGCCGGCACGGTGCTGGAACTGAGCTGCCGCCCGGCCAAGCCGGACGCGGTGGAATTCCTGGTGCGCGACCATGGCCGTGGCGTCCCGGAATCCCTGCGCCCGCGCCTGTTCCAGCCCTTCGTTACCGGACGGCAGGACGGGGCGGGCCTTGGTCTGGCCGCGGTGCGCGCCGTGGCGCGCGCCCATGGCGGCGAGGTCTGGTATGCCCCCGTCGAGGGTGGTGGCAGCCTGTTCGGGCTGCGTCTGCCGGTGCGGTCCATGGTGGCCGAACGCCTGGCCGTGAATGCGTGAGGAAGCGACACATGCAAACTGTACTTGTGGTTGAAGACGACCGGGGCTTGGCCGAGGCCTTGGCCGACACCTTGGACGTGGCCGGCTACCAGGCGCGCGTGGCTCACAATGCCGCCCAGGCCCTGAGTTTTTTGGAAGAGGCCGCGCCCGATCTGGTGGTAAGCGACGTGCACATGCCGGGCATGGACGGTCATGCCCTGCTGCGCGCGCTCAAGAGCCGCGACCCGGAATTGCCCGTGCTGCTGATGACCGCCTACGCCAGCGTGCCCAAGGCGGTGGAGGCCATGCGCGCGGGGGCCGCGGACTATCTGGTGAAACCCTTCGAGGCCGATGCCCTGGTGTCCGCCGTGGGCCGTTACATCCGCTCCGAGGTCCAGACTCGGCGCGAACCGATCGCCGAAGACCCGCGCAGCCGCGAGCTGTTCGCCCTGGCCGCGCGCGTGGCGCGCAGCGAGGCCACGGTGCTCATCCTGGGCGAGAGCGGCAGCGGCAAGGAGGTGCTGGCGCGTTACATCCACGATCACTCGTCGCGCGCCGCCGGCCCCTTCGTAGCGGTGAACTGCGCGGCCATCCCGGAGAACATGCTGGAGGCCACGCTGTTCGGCTGGGAGAAGGGCGCCTACACAGGCGCCGTGCGCGCCGGGGCGGGCAAGTTCGAGCAGGCCCAGGGCGGCACCCTGCTGCTCGACGAGATCTCCGAAATGGACCCTAACCTCCAGGCCAAGCTGCTGCGCGTGTTGCAGGAGCGCGAGGTGGAACGCCTGGGCGGCGAGCGCGTCATCCCGCTGGACGTGCGCGTGCTCGCCGCCACCAACCGCGACCTGCGCGAGGCGGTGCGCGAGGGCCGGTTCCGCGAGGACCTCTATTTCCGGCTGGCGGTGTTTCCGCTGCGCGCCCTCGCGTTGCGCGAGCGCCCCGGCGACATCCTGCCGCTCGCACACCACGCCCTCGCCCGGGCTGCCCGCGCCGCGGGCCGCGTGCCGCCCAGGCTGAGCCCCGAGGCGGTGGCGCGGCTGCGCCTTTATGGCTTTCCCGGCAACGTGCGCGAGCTGGACAACCTCATGCAGCGCGCCCTGATCCTGCAGCCTGGCGATTGCATCGGCCCCGGTGACCTCGCCTTCGAACAGGCGCCGCCGCCCGCGTCCGGGATTCCGGCCGCGGACGATCTCAGCGGCGAGCTGCGCGAGCGCGAATACCGCCTCATCGCCGAGGCCCTGCGCGCGGGCTCGCGCAAGGCCGCGGCGCAGAAGCTGGGCATCAGCGAGCGCACCCTGCGTTACAAGCTGGCGCGCATGCGCGACGCGGGCTTCCCGATGCCGGAGCGGTTGGCACCCTAAATGCATCGGACATCCGGCAGTGACGGATTTCAAACAGGCGGAGGCACCATGAACACCATCGACAGCTCCCAGCTCCTTGCCCAGCTGCGCCTCGCCGCGGCGCAGGCCAAGGGGGCCGGCGTGCTGCCGGCGGCCGACGTGCCCGCTGGCGAGGCGGCCGGCGTCAGCTTTTCGACGGCGCTCAGGCAGTCCATCGAGACCGTCAACGCCATGCAGCAGAAGTCGGGCGAACTGAGGCAGGCGTTCGAACTGGGCGCGCCGGGCGTGAGCCTGTCCGACGTCATGCTGGCCTCGAGCAAGGCGCAACTGGGATTCCAGGCCATGGTCCAGGTGCGCAACAAGGTGGTCGAGGCCTATCAGGAAGTCATGCGCATGCCGGTCTGACGGCGTGAGCTTCGCATAACAGGAACGCGGCAAAGGCAATCTTCATGGCGACCCAGCTGGCCATCCTCAGTCAAAACCCCGTGACCCGCCAACTCGGTGTGATGTTCGGTCTCGCCGCTGCGGTGGCGCTCGGCATCGCGGTGGTGTTGTGGGGACGCGAACCCACCTACGGCGTGCTCTACAGCGGTCTGGGTGGCAAGGACGCGGCCGCCGTGGTGGAACAACTGCGCAAGGACGGCGTGCAATACAAGCTCGACGAAGCCACCGGCGCCATCATGGTGCCCGCCGGCAAGGTGCACGACCTGCGCCTGCAACTGGCCGGCGCCGGTCTGCCCCAGAGCGCGGGCGTCGGTTTCAACGTGCTCGAACGCAAGCAGGAATTCGGCACCAGCCAGTTCATGGAAAACGCGCGCTACCAGCGCGCGCTGGAGGAGGAACTGGCGCGCACCATCGCCTCGGTGAATCACGTGGAAAATGCGCGCGTGCACCTCGCCCTGCCCAAGCAGTCCGTGTTCGTGCGCAAACGTCAGGAACCCAGCGCCTCGGTGCTGGTGAACCTGTACCCGGGCCGTTCGCTGGAAAAGCAGCAGGTGGCGGCGATTACGCACTTGGTGGCTTCCAGCATTCCCAACCTGGAGCCGGGCCGCGTCACCGTGGTGGACCAGATGGGCCGCTTGCTCAGCAGCGAGAAGCAGAGCCCCGAGATCACGGCGGGCAAGGAACAGTTCGAGCACACCCGTACCCTGGAAGCGGCCTATGTGGCGCGCATCGAGAACATCCTCGCGCCCATCGTCGGCCTGGAGGGCGTGCGCGCCGAGGTCTCCGCCGACGTGGACTATGCCGTCACCGAGCAGACCCAGGAGACCTACAACCCGGAGGCCCCGGCGCTGCGCAGCGAACAGCGCTTCGAGGAATCGACCATGGGCAGCGAGATGCAGGGCGTGCCCGGCGCGCTTTCCAACCAGCCGCCCGGCGCGGCCGTCGCGCCCGAGACCCTGCCCGCGCAGGGCACGCCGGCGGCGGAGGGCGAACCCACGCGCACGGTCAAGCGCGCCACGGTGAACTACGAACTGGATCGCACCATCAGCCACACCCGCTCCGCCGTGGGCCAGGTGAAGCGTCTCACGGTGGCGGTGGTGGTGGACGACAGACTGGTGGCGGGAGAGGACGGCGCCATGGTGCGCACGCCGCGCACGCCGGAAGAGATCGAGCGCATTACCGCCCTGGTGCGCGACGCCGTCGGCTTCAACGCCGAGCGCGGCGACACCGTGAACGTGGTGAATGCCTCGTTCACCGAGGCGCAGGGCCTCGAACCACTGCCCGAGCCGCCGCTGTGGAAGCAGGCCTGGCTGTGGGACGTGGTGAAGGAGGTGTTCGCCTGGACAATCGCCGCCGTGGTGCTGCTGTTCGCCCTGCGCGCCGTCATCCGCAGCTTCGGCGCGGTGCGCCCCGAGCCCGCACCCGCCGCCGCGCTTGCGGCCGGTCGCGGCATGGCGGAGGATCAGCTCACCCTCACCAGCTCGACGCCCACGGTGCATCTGCCCGGACCGGATCAGACCTACGAGGAAAACCTCAACCAGGCGCGCCAGATGGCGCTGCAGGATCCCAAGCGCGTGGCCCAGGTGGTGCGCAGCTGGATCGCGGCGGACGAGAAGTGATCGACGACCATGGCTGAACACACCAAGACCAAGCTTTCCGGCGCCGAGCGCGCGGCCATCCTCATGATGAGCCTGGGCGAATCGGGCGCCGTCGAGATCATGAAGCACCTCGGCCCCAAGGAGGTGCAGCGCATCGGCGAGGCCATGACCGCCACGCGCAGCGTCACCAAGCCGCAGGTGAGCGACGTGCTGCAGAACTTCGCCGAGGAACTGGGCATGCAGACCGCGCTGGGCGTGGGCTCCGAGGAATACCTGCGCCGGGTGCTGAACAACGCCCTCGGCGAGGACAAGGCGGCCAATCTCATCGACCGCATCCTGCTCGGGCGTTCCTCCAAGGGGCTCGAAGCGCTCAAGTGGATGGAGCCGCGCGCCATTGCCGAGATCGTGCGCCTCGAACATCCGCAGATCATCGCCATCGTGCTGTCCTACCTGGACAGCGATCAGGCCGCCGAAGTGCTGGCGGCCCTGCCGGAAAACCTGCGCCCTGACGTGCTCATGCGCGTGGCCAGCCTGGACGGCATCCAGCCCGCGGCGCTGGCCGAACTGGACGACATCCTGGACAAGCAGTTCTCCGGCAGCACGGGCAACATCAAGGCCTCCAGTGTCGGCGGCAAGAAGACCGCGGCCAACATCCTCAATTTCATGGACAGCGCGCTGGAGACCAAGATCCTGGAAAAGATCCGCGACGCCGAGCCGGAACTGGCGCAGACCATCGAAGACCTCATGTTCGTCTTCGAGAATCTCGCTGACATCGACGACCGCAGCATGCAGGCGCTGCTGCGCGAGGTCTCCTCCGACAGCCTCATCACCGCGCTCAAGGGCGCCGACGAGGCCGTCAAGGAGAAGGTGTTCAAGAATATGTCCAAGCGCGCTTCGGAGATGCTGCGCGACGATCTGGAAGCGCGTGGACCGGTGCGCCTGTCCGAAGTGGAAAGCGCGCAGAAGGAAATCCTTGCCATTGCCCGGCGCATGGCGGAAGCAGGCGATCTTTCGTTAGGCGGCGGTGGCGATGAATACGTCTAAGCTCATCAGCAAGGAGAAGCTCACCGCCTACGAGCGCTGGGAGTTGCCCAACGTCGGCACCGAGCAGGCGCGGGTCACCGACGAGGAAGTGGATGCAGCCGCCTTGCGTGAAATGCTGTCGGCGGAAAAGCTCGAGGAGATCCGCAACCAGGCGCACGCCGAAGGTTTCGAGCAGGGCCGGAGCGAAGGTCTCAAGGCCGGCCAGAAGGAGATCGCCGCGCAGGTGCAGCGCCTCCATCAGGTGCTGAACGCCCTGGCCGAACCGCTGCGCGACGTGAATGCGCGGGTGGAGCAGGAACTGGTGCAACTGGCGCTGGCGCTGGCGCGCCAGGTGGTGCGGCGCGAGCTGAGTATCGACCCCGCCCAGGTGGTTGCGCTGGCGCGCGAGGCCATCAACGCGCTACCGTCCCATGCCGAGCGTGTGCAGATCTTCCTTCACCCCGATGATGCCGCGCTCATGCGCGAGCATGCCGCGGGTACGGACAACGCCTGGCGCATCGTCGACGACCTGTCGCTCACCCGCGGCGGTTGCCGCGTGGTGAGCGAAAACTCACGCGTCGATGCGACCCTGGAATCGCGGCTCGCGGCCGTGGTGGAACGGCTGATGGACGGCGCCGATGAAGGCCCACGCTGAAAAGCCGCGCGCCGAGACCTGGGCCGACGGCCTGCAGCGTCGTCGTGAGCGCGTGTCGGCGCCCATGCCCTTGCGCGTGGAAGGAAAGCTCAGCCGGCTGGTGGGACTCACCCTGGAGGCCGTGGGCGTGCAGGCCACCATCGGCACACGCTGTCTGGTGGAGGCCGAGGGCGGCAACTACGTGGAGGCGGAAGTGGTCGGCTTCGCGCGCGACCGTCTCTATCTCATGCCCACCGGCGACATCCGCGGCGTCGGCCCCGATTCGCGCGTCATCCCCACCGGCAGCGTCTACGACACGCCCGTCGGTGACGCCCTGCTCGGGCGCGTGCTGGACGGCGCCGGCCGTCCGCTGGACGGCAAGGGCGAGCCCGAGACCCATGAGCGCGTGCCGCTCACCGGGCGCCCCATCAATCCCATGGCGCGCCGTCCCATCCGCGAACCGCTGGACGTGGGTATCCGCGCCATCAACGCCCTGCTCACCGTGGGTCGCGGCCAGCGCATGGGCCTGTTCGCCGGCTCCGGCGTGGGCAAGAGCGTGCTGCTCGGCATGATGACGCGCTTTACCACCGCCGACGTGATCGTGGTGGGCCTCATCGGCGAGCGCGGCCGCGAGGTGAAGGAATTCATCGAGAACATCCTGGGCGAAGAGGGCATGGCGCGCGCCGTGGTGGTGGCCGCGCCCGCCGACAACACGCCCGTCATGCGCCTGCACGGCGCGGCGCTCGCCACCAGCATTGCCGAATACTTCCGCGATCAGGGCAAGGACGTGCTGCTGCTCATGGATTCGCTCACGCGTTATGCCCAGGCGCAGCGCGAACTGGCGCTCGCCATCGGCGAGCCGCCGGCCACCAAGGGTTATCCGGCCTCCGTGTTCGCCAAACTGCCCGCGCTGGTGGAGCGCGCCGGCAATGGCGGCGAGGGCGGCGGTTCCATCACCGCCTTCTACACCGTGCTCGCCGAGGGCGACGATCAGCAGGATCCCATTGCGGATGCGGCGCGCGCCATTCTCGACGGCCACGTGGTGTTGACGCGCCGGCTGGCCGATTCCGGGCACTACCCCGCCATCGACATCGAGGCCTCCATCAGCCGCGCCATGACCGAGATCACCACGCCCGAACACCAGCAGGCGGCGCGGCGCTTCAAGAAGATCTATTCGACCTACGAACAGAACCGCGACCTCATCAGCGTGGGCGCCTACACCGCAGGCGCCGACCCGCGCATCGACGAGGCCATCCGCATGCAGCCGCACATGATGGATTTCCTCGCCCAGGGCATGCGCGAGGCGGTGAACTTCGAGAACAGCCAGCACGATCTCGCCGCCTTGCTGGAGAAGGCCTCCACGGTTCCGGCCAAGAAGGCGCCGCCCATGCGGCAGTGAGGTGAAGCGTGCGCAAGTCGAAACGCATGGAACCGGTGTTGCGCATCGCCGAATCCCGCGAGGACAAGGCCGCGCAGGAGTTTGCGGAAAGCCAGCGCCTGTTGGGCGAGCACGAGCGGCAACTGGCGCAACTCCAGGGCTACCGGCGCGAATACCAGATGCGGCTCGACAGCCAGGCGGCGGCGGGCATCACGGCCTCGCGCCTCATCGAGACCCATCGTTTCCTGGCGCAACTGGACAAGGCCATCACCCAGCAGCAGATGATGGTGGAGCAGGCCACACGCGTGTGCAGCCAGAAGCGCCAGCGCTGGCTGGCGGCACGGCAGAAATCGCAGACCTTCGTGAAGGCCAAGGAGCGCTTCGAAACCCTGGAGCGGCAGCACGACGACAAGCGGGAACAGAAGGTTTCGGACGAGCTCGCGCAGCGCCGCCGGACCCAGGACGATTAGCCGTGGTACGGATATTGCTCCGGTTACCGCGAAGCGAGGGAGTTCACACATGACACCGAACACCAAGACACTGGAAAGCGGTCTCCTCGGGCTGGACAACGCCGCCCGTCCCCGCACGGGGCAGAAGAACGGCGCCGACGGTTTCGCCGAGGTATTCGACGCCCAGGTGCGCGGCGCCGGCCCGCGGCCGGCTGCCGAAAAGCCCGCCGAAAAACTGGCGGAACGGAGCGAAAAGCCCGCGGAAAACGGCCCGGCGCGCCGTGCCGACAAGTCCCCGGCGCGCGGAGGCCCACGCGAGGAGGCGCCGCAGGCCCGCGAGGCCGACGAAGCCACGGCGCCTGCCGAGGCGAGCGCGGAAGCGGAGGCTGCCGGGGATCCCGAGCCCGCGACCGATGACGTCGCCGCGGGCGAGGGGACGGAGGGCGTACCCGGCAACATGCTGCAGCCCCTGCTTGCCGAGGACGGCAAGGACTTGCCGGCGGTTGTGCCGGCCGGAGCGCCGCAGCCGGACGTGCAGGAGGACCGCACCGCATCGGCGGAGCCGTTGTTGGCGGATGCGGCGAAGACCGCCGCCGCCGAGGTGAAGGGTGTCGCGCCTGCTGTCGTTCCGATGACCACGGAACCCGGCGAGGAGTCGACCGAAGCCGACCTGCTGCCGGCCGCGCTCGCGCGCAAGACCCTGCCCGCGCGTTCCGCGGTCGAAGCGCCCGTCGACAACACCCGGGAAAACAAGGCGGAGGAGCGGACCACGGACGGATTGCTCACGGCCCTGCGCTTCAGCCGCATGATGGCCCAGGAGCGTGGCGCGGCGAACCCGGTGCCTGAGCTCGGCGCACCGGCCGAGGGGCAGGCGCCAACGCGGGGCGTTCCCGATGCGCTCACGGCGCTCAGCAACATGACCGCCGTTGCCGGCCGCGACATGGCCGCGAGTCCCACCCCGCAGGCCTCGGCGGTAACTCAGAGCATCCCTGTTCCCCTCAACCGGCCCGGTTGGGATCAGGCCTTCAGCGAGCGCGTGGTGTGGATGACGCGCCAGGGATTACAGGAGGCGCATATCCAGGTCACGCCACGCGAGATGGGACCCATCGAGGTGCGCATTTCCATGCAGCAGGATCAGGTCTCCGTCGCCTTCGCCGCGCAGAACAGTGCGGCGCGGGATGCCATCGAGAACGCCCTGCCGCGGCTGCGGGAAATGCTTGCCGATAGCGGCCTCAACCTGGCGCAGTCGGAGGTATCGCAGCAATCGCCCCAGGAGCGCGGCGACGGAAGGGAACACCTCGGCCCGCGCAGCACCGGCCGTGGGACGGACGGTCATGAGGAACTCGCCGTACCGGTCCATGAGGTGAGCCAGGTGAGCACAGGGCGGGGCATGGTCGATTACTTCGCCTGATCGAAGGAACGACTCAAACCACCGCACCGCGGGCGAATATTTCAACCGCCGCGGATTGCCGAACCGCGCATTCGCCGACAATGTCGGCTCCTACAACACCGTTTCATCGAGCCGACCGTAGGAGCCCACATCGTGGGCGAACGCCTTTCAATCCGCAGCGGTTTCCCGGAACCAGATTCGCCGACGATGTCGGCTCCTACAACGCATCGAGAACCGACCGTAGGAGCCCACATCGTGGGCGAATGCCTTTCAAACCGCAGCGGTTTCTGGAACCAGATTCGCCGACGATGTCGGCTCCTGCA
>JBFXES010000041.1:0-18187 GCA_050179875.1 Thiohalomonadaceae bacterium | reverse complement strand
GCCAGGCGCAGGAACGCACCGAGTGGCACAACGTGGTGTTCTACAACAAGCTGGCGGAAATCGTCGGCGAATACCTGCGCAAGGGCTCGCAGGTGTACGTGGAAGGTTCCCTGCGCACCCGCAAGTGGCAGGACAAGAACGGCCAGGATCGCTACACCACGGAGATCATTGCGAGCGAGATGCAGATGCTGGGCAGCCGCGGCGGCGGCAGTGGCGGCGGCAGCGCGAATTTCGACGAGCCGCGCTCCGCGCCGGCGGCGGCGCCGTCCCAGGGCAAGGGCCAGGGCAATGCGCCCGCCCCGTCGCGCAGCTTCGACGATTTCGACGACGACATTCCGTTCTAGCCGGTACTGCCAGGGCGCGGCGGGTTGCCCGCCGGCCATCGGCTGGACACATCCATGGCCGCATCCCGACGAGGCGTTGGGGTGCGGCTTTTTCGTTGCGTGCAGCGGGCAAAACGGGGTGAGGGGCATCGGAGGCCAAGGTCTGTGCCTCACGGTCCCCTCACCCAAGTCCCCCGGGACCAGGACGCCACGCTAGAGCGACTTCAGATACTCCACGAGGTCGGCCTGTTCGGCGGGTGACAACCCCAGGTCGAAGCGCTCATCGTAGCTCCTCACCACGTCGAGCAGCGTCCGGAAGCGGCCGTCGTGATAGAAGCGGCCCTTGTTCTCCGGACGCATGTGCGCGTTGTACCCCGGCTCGGTCCACAGCGGGCTCACATGGCAGCGGACACAATTGGCCTTGCCGGTGAACAACTGGGCGCCACGCAACGAAGATGGCGCCCACGTTCAGGTCACGGTTGGCGAAACCGTCGAGGCGATGTCCGATGCCCGGCGCGAACGAGTCATCCACCGTGGAATGGCAGAGCGCACACTGAATGCCGAGCGAGCGCAGACCGCCATTCTCGTTGAAAAAGCCGGTGACACCCACCACGGCATTGAGCCTCAGCAGCGCCAGTGTGGTGGCGGGATCGTCGAGATCCACCTTCCCTTGCTTGAGGCGCGCCACGAGGTCTCGCGGGAGGGCATCCATGTCTACTTTCAGACCCACTGCGAGCGCCGTGGCGGGGCTGACGCCATCGCCCACACCTCCCAACGCCGCGCCTGCGATGGCACGATGGCGTTGCAGCGCATCACCCCAAAAGACCTCGTCGCCGAAGGTGTCGTAACGGAATGTCTGCTTGCCCTCGGCCAGTAACTTCAACACGTCTTCCTGCAGTTGCCTGTCACGCTTGCTGAGCGACGGGGCGCTCTCTGCAGGGAGGCTTCCGTGGATCAACCATGCGGCAGGCAGGGAAAACAGCAGCGCAAGCACAAGTTTCGTACGCCGTTGCATCGCGACCTCCTTGTAGCCAGACGTGAACGGTACGTGCAGCTTGTGACGCGCGTAGACAGTCCTTTGCCAACTGACCTCGGATATAGCCCAGTTTCGGTGCGAGGCAAACAGGCGCTACAGGTTCGGGTGATGGCAAACTCGCAATAAAACCGCGACCCGTCTCAGGCAGGACGCATGGCAGGTGCCCAGGACCGTGATCACAAGCGCGCATCTGCGTGCTTGCGCCCGGATCCAGCCGGTTCAATTGCTGCTCGGGCAGGAGATCCTGATTCGAAATGAGTGTTCTCGACGGCGGTATCCCGTCGATCAGTGTGCGGGTAATGCCGCCAGGAATTCCGGTTCATCCGTTGCGGGTGCGGGCGGTTCCTCGTGGTGCTGGATCTCCTCAATCACCTTGCCATCCTCGGGATTGAGCACGACGCTGTTGCCATCCTCGGTGATGGCCACCACCTTGCCGTCGAGGATCCGCACGGGGATGGTGGTCGGTCCGTTGAGCTGGTACTCCCAGATCTTCTTGCCGGTGTAGCGGTTGTAGGACGCCACCAGGCCGCTGAACTGACCGAGCACCAGGCGGTCCTTGTAGACGATGGTGGTGCTCGGCGTATCGAGCGTCGTCTGCCAGCGGATACGGCCGTTGTCCGGCGAAACCGCAAGCACCTTGCCGTGCACGGTGCTGATGTATACCGGCCCTTCCTCGCCGGCAACGGGGCGGAACACCAGTTCCTCGCCGGTTTCCCGTTGCCATACGGGCCGGCCGTCCCGGGTGGACACGCCCCACAACACCCCGGCACCGCCGCCCGTCACGAGCTGGTTGCCGACCACCGCAGGGGAGAACACCCAGCCATGGAGCTCCAGCCGCCAGCGTACTTCACCGCTGGCCAGGTCCACCGCGCGCAGGGTGCCGTCTTCGCCGCCCACGTAGGCGGTATCGCCGATGACCGTGGGGCTGTAGAGGGTGTGTGGGGACGGCAGGTGCCAGCGGATTTCACCGCTGCCCGCGTCGAGCGCGAACACCCCCATCGGGCTGCCCACCACTACCAGATCACGGCTCACCACCGGCTCCAGCGGGAACATGCCTTCCAGTTGATGCCAGCTGGGCTGGAGACCGCCGTATTCGAGACGGGTGAGTCCGCTGCCCGAAACGAACACGGCCTCGTCGGCCATGTTGGGGTTGTCGGGGTAGGCCGCCTCGTGTTGGTCCGCGATGCTGCCGTAGGGGAGGAGCGCAAACAGGAGCGTGACCAGGAGGCGCATGGCGGTGGCCCTCGGGCGGATGCCGCTTTACCTAATCCATAGTTCAGTGGTCAGTAAAAGCCAACCTATGGATGGGCGAAAAAAAACGGCCCATTCGGGCCGTTTTTTCGCGGGAAGATGGTCGGGGTGACAGGATTTGAACCTGCGACTTCTACCTCCCGAAAGTAGCGCTCTACCAGGCTGAGCTACACCCCGAAGCGGGAATCAAAATGTGCGCGCCACGGAGAACCGGGCCAGCGAAACCAACGCCTGTTTATAGGGCGAGTCGGGAATGATTTCGAGTGCGGCGATGGCTTTTTCCGCCTCGCCTTGCGCAGAGCGCGAAGTGTAAGCGATGGCGCCGGTGGATTCAATGGCCTGTGTAATCTCGGCGATCCGCTCCTTGCCGCCTTCCTCGATGGCGCTGCGAACCAGCGCCTTCTGTTCTTCGCTGCCGTGCTGCATCACGTAGATGAGCGGCAGGGTCGGCTTGCCTTCGGCGAGATCGTCACCGATGTTCTTGCCCAGTTCGTCGCTGGAAGCGCTGTAGTCCAGCACGTCGTCGACCAGCTGATAGGCGGCGCCCAGATGCATGCCGTAACGCGCCATGGCCTCTTCTTCCGCGGCCGAGCGGCCCGCGAGCACGGCGCCGATCTGCGCAGCGGCCTCGAACAGCTTGGCGGTCTTGCAGTGGATGACGTCCAGGTAGGCGGCCTCGCTCACGTCGGCGTTGTGCACGTTGAGCAGCTGCTTCACCTCGCCCTCGGCGATGGTGGCCGTGGCGTCGGAAAGGATTTCCATCACCCGCATGTTGCCCACCGAGACCATCATCTGGAACGAGCGCGAATAGAGGAAGTCGCCCACCAGCACACTGGCCTGGTTGCCCCACACCGCGTTGGCGGTATCACGGCCGCGGCGTTTCTCCGAGCTGTCCACCACGTCGTCGTGGAGCAGGGTGGCGGTGTGGATGAATTCGACCACGGCCGCCAGTTCCAGGTGCGCCTTGCCGGCGTAGCCGAAGGCGCCTGCCGACAACAGCACCAGGACGGGGCGCAGGCGCTTGCCGCCGCTGTTGACGATGTAATGGCCGATCTGGTTGACCAGCACCACATCGGAATGGAGTCGCTCCTGGATCAGGCGATCGACCGCTTGCCGGTCGGCATCCACGAGCTTGTAAACGGCCTGGATATCCATGGTGGGTCTGAAGGGGAAAGGCAACGCATGCTAGGGAGCCCACGCGCAGGTGTCAAGAAATCCGGCGCCCCGGCGCCGCTTATGGTAAGGTTGCGCCCCCGCCGGCCGCGCGGCAGACCGGCGCACGGACTGGTGAAGTATGTTTGACCTGCGGGATTCGGGTCGTTAGAATTGCCGGTCTTTCGACCCTTGACCCCTTGGAGTAAGGCGCCATGTACGCAGTAATCAAGACTGGCGGCAAGCAGTACCGGATTTCCGAAGGCGAGACGTTGCGCGTGGAGAAGCTCTCCGCAGACGTCGGCGCCGACATCGAGCTGAGCGAAGTCCTGATGATCGCCGACGGCGACAACATCAAGATCGGCGCTCCCTTCGTGGCAGGCGGCAAGGTGACCGCCACCGTGACCGCTCATGGCCGTGGCGAGAAGGTGCACATCCTCAAGTTCCGCCGCCGCAAGCACTACATGAAGCGTGCTGGCCACCGCCAGGACTACACGGAACTGAAGATCACCGGCATCAAGGCCGGCTAATTTGAGGTAGAACAGCCATGGCACACAAAAAGGCGGGTGGTAGCACCCGTAACGGCCGCGATTCCATTGCCAAGCGCCTGGGCGTGAAACGCTTCGGTGGCGAGCAGGTCCTGGCCGGCAACATCCTGGTCCGTCAGCGCGGCACCGCGTTCCACCCCGGCACCGGCGTGGGCATCGGCAGCGACGACACCCTGTTTGCCAAGGTGAGCGGCCGCGTGGTGTTCGAAACCAAGGGTCCCAAGCAGCGTCGTTACGTGTCCGTGGTGGCTGAATAAGCCCCGCGACACGCCCGTTGCGAGAAAGCCCCGCTCGCCGGGGCTTTTTTCTTGCCGGGATTCCGTCGGGCTGGGTGTTCCGTACCGCAGAACAATCATTGTCCGACAGGGCCACGGGCCCGATACACTACCCTCATGAAGTTCGTTGACGAAGCCCACATTCGTGTCGAAGCCGGTAACGGCGGCAACGGCTGCGTCAGTTTCCGGCGCGAGAAATTCATCCCCTTCGGCGGCCCCGACGGCGGCGATGGCGGCGACGGCGGCAGTGTCTATCTCGTCGCCGATCCGGAACTCAACACCCTGGTCGACCTGCGCTACACCAGCGCCTTCCGCGCCGAGCACGGCCAGAACGGCGCCGGCGCCAATCGCACCGGCCGGTCGGGCGCCGACCTGCGCATCCCCGTGCCCGTGGGCACCGAGGTCTATGACGAGGACACCGGCGAGCGCCTTGGCGATCTGGTGAAGCCCGGGCAGGAGCTGCTGGTGGCGCGCGGCGGCTTTCACGGCCTCGGCAACACCCGCTTCAAGAGCAGCGTCAACCGCGTCCCGCGCCAGTTCAAGCCGGGCACACCGGGCGAAAAACGCCAGTTGCACCTGGAGCTGAAGGTGCTGGCCGACGTGGGCCTGCTGGGCCTGCCCAATGCGGGCAAGTCCACGTTCATTCATGCAGTCTCCGCCGCCCGCCCCAAGGTGGCCGACTACCCCTTCACGACGCTGTACCCCAATCTGGGCGTGGTGAGCATCGAATCGCACCGCAGCTTCGTCATTGCCGACATCCCCGGTCTCATCGAGGGCGCTGCCGAAGGCGCGGGACTGGGCATCCAGTTCCTCAAACACGTGTCGCGCACCCGCCTGCTGCTGCATCTGGTGGACATCGAGCCCCCCGACGGTTCGGATCCGGTGGAGGCGGTGCGCGTCATCGAAGGTGAACTGGAGAAGTTCAGCCCCGAACTGGCCACGCGCGAGCGCTGGCTGGTGCTCAACAAGATCGACCTCGTGCCCGATGAGATGCGCGACGACATCTGCAACGACATCGTGCGGCGGCTCGGCTGGCAAGGCCCGGTGTTCCGCATCAGCGCCGTCACGCGCGAGGGCACGATGGCGCTCGCGCAGCGCATCATGGAACGCCTGGAGGAGATCCGGCGCGAGCAAACGGAATCGGAACAACCGCAGGAAACCCCTGATCAACCGCTATGAGCAGTCGTGAACAGCTCGGGCAGAGCCAGCGCTGGGTAGTGAAGATCGGTAGTGCGCTCCTCACCAACGAGGGGCGCGGCCTCAACAGGGAAGCCATCGCCGACTGGGTGGCGCAGATGGCCCGTTTGTGCGAGCGCGGTGTGGAACTGGTGCTGGTCTCTTCCGGCGCCGTGGCCGAAGGCATGACGCGCCTGGGCTGGAAAAAGCGCCCCAGTGCCCTCAACGAGCTGCAGGCCGCCGCCGCCGTAGGGCAGATGGGGCTGGTACAGACCTGGGAAAGCAGTTTCCAGGCCCATGGCCGGCACACCGCCCAGGTGCTGCTCACCCACGACGACCTCTCCAATCGCGGCCGCTACCTGAACGCCCGCAGCACCCTGCGCACCCTGGTGGGGCTCGGCGTGATTCCGGTGATCAACGAGAACGACACCGTGGTCACCGACGAGATCCGTTTCGGCGACAACGACACCCTGGGCGCCCTGGTGGCCAACCTGGTGCAGGCCGACCTGCTGGTGATCCTCACCGATCAGGCCGGCCTGTTCGACAAGGACCCGCGCCACAACCCCGACGCGCAACTCGTTCCCGAGGCCCGCGCCAACGACGAGCGCCTGGACGCCATGGTCGGTGGCGCCGGTAGCCTGGGGCGCGGCGGCATGATCACCAAGCTGCGCGCGGCGCGCCTGGCGGCCCGTTCCGGCGCCGCGACCATCATCGCCCCGGGCCGCAGCGCGGGCGTGCTGGACAGTATCGCCGCGGGCGTATCCATCGGTACCCTGCTGCTGCCCGACCGGGAGAGCGAGGCCGCGCGCAAGCAGTGGATCGCCGGGCATCTCCAGATGAAAGGCCGGCTGGTGATCGACGCCGGCGCCGTGCGCGTGCTGCGCGAGCAGGGGCGCAGCCTGCTGCCGGTGGGCGTGAAAGCCGTCGAGGGCAACTTCCTGCGCGGCGAAATGGTGGCCTGCGTGGACGAGGCCGGGAAGGAAGTCGCCCGTGGCCTGGTCAACTACGGTGCCGCCGACGTCCGCCGCATCATGGGCCAGCCCAGCAGCCGCATCCTGGAACTCCTCGGTTTCGAAGGCGAACCCGAACTCATCCACCGCGACGACCTCGTGATTTTGTAAGAGGAAAAGCGCAAACACGGGGGACACGGGGAACACGGGGCGTATTGATGGTGCTGCAGGAGCGGTTTTATGCCCGAAGGGTGCTCAGGGCGCGCGCCGTCAAACAGCCATCGCGACCTGTGGCCGCTCCTACAGGTGGGGGGGAACCCACCAAATGGATCTCCCCGTGTCCCCCGTGTTCACGCTTTTCTCTCAGGCCGTTGACATCGGGGAGGCGAATGCGCACACTATGCGGCCTTTCCGTGCTACCGAATTTTTTTTAGGGAGACTCACCTTGGCTAACACTGCGCAAGCCGCGAAGCGCGCCCGCCAGGCCGAGAAGCGCCGTCAGCAGAACGCGAGCAAGCTGTCCATGCTCCGCACCTCCGTGAAGAAGGTGGTGAAGGCCATCAACGGCGGCGACAAGGCCCAGGCCGAGGCTGCCTACAAGGCCGCCGTTCCCGTCCTCGACAAGATGACGGGCAAGGGCATGATCCACAAGAATGCCGCCGCTCGTCACAAGAGCCGCCTGAACGCGCGCATCCGCGCCATGTAAGGCACGCTGCATTGTGTTCTCAGGAAAAGGCCGGTTTCCACCGGCCTTTTTCTTTTTCATCGTCGGGGTAAATGAATCTCGTAGGAGCCCACACCGTGGGCGAACGGTCTTCCCAACCACCCGGCGGTAACCGGGCACGGACCAATCCCCGTGTCCCCCGTGGTCCAGGCTTTTTCTCCCCCAATTTCGTATCATCGTGCGCTTTCCCTGCGCGGCAAGCCTATGGGCCTCCTTCGTTCCACCGCCACGGTCGGCGGGCTGACCATGATCTCCCGGGTGCTGGGCTTCATCCGGGACGTGGTCATCGCGCGCGTATTCGGCGCCGGGCTCGGCACCGACGCCTTTTTCGTGGCCTTCAAGATCCCCAACTTCATGCGCCGGCTGTTCGCCGAGGGGGCGTTCTCCCAGGCCTTCGTGCCGGTGCTTTCGGAGTACAAGGCCAAACGCTCCGCCGACGAGGTGCGCATGCTCATCGCCGACGCGGCGGGCACCCTGGGCGGTTTCCTCAGCCTCCTGAGTGTCGCGGGCATGCTCGGTGCGCCCTGGCTGGTGATGCTGTTCGCCCCGGGATTCATTGACGAAGCCGAGAAGTTTGCGCTCACCACCGAACTGCTGCGGGTCACCTTCCCCTATCTGCTGTTCATCTCGCTCGCCGCCCTGGCGGGCGGGGTACTGAACACCTTCAGCCGCTTCGCGGTACCGGCGGTGACGCCCGTGTGGCTGAACATCAGCCTGATTGCCGCCGCCCTGTTCGCGGCGCCGTACTTCGAGCAGCCGGTGGAGGCGCTGGCCTGGGGCGTGTTCATCGCGGGCGTGCTGCAACTGGCCTTCCAGCTACCGGCCATCGCCCGCCTCGGGCTGCTCGGGCGTCCGCGCTGGGGCTGGAGCGACCCGGGGGTACGGCGCATCCTCAAGCTCATGCTGCCGGCGATCTTCGGTTCCTCCGTAGCCCAGGTGAATCTGCTGCTCGACACCATCATCGCCTCCTTCCTGGTGACTGGCAGCGTGTCCTGGCTGTACTACTCCGATCGCCTGGTGGAGTTTCCCCTGGGCGTGTTCGGCGTGGCCCTCGGCACGGTGATCCTGCCCAGCCTGTCGCGCCAGCACGCCGAGGCCGCACCCGAGGATTTCGCCCACACCCTGGACTGGGCCGTGCGCTGGGCCCTGCTCATCGGCGTGCCCGCCACCGTGGGGTTGATGCTGCTGGCGGGCCCCATGCTCACCAGCCTGTTCCACTACGGCGCCTTCACGGACCACGATGCCCGCATGGCGACCCTCAGCCTGGTCACCTTCAGCCTGGGACTGGTGGGCTTCATGCTGGTCAAGGTGCTCGCCCCCGGCTTCTACGCCCGTCAGGACACCCGCACGCCGGTGCGCTTCGGCATCTATTCCATGCTTTTCAACATGGCCGTCAACCTGCTGGTCATCGTGCCGCTGGCCATGATGGGCGTTTCCGGACTGCATGCGGGCCTGGCCCTGGCCACCTCGCTGGCCGCCTTCCTCAATGCGGGCCTGCTGTTCCGCCGCCTGCGCGCCGACCGGGTGTGGCGTCCGGCGCCCGGCTGGGGCCGGTTCGCGCTGCGCCTGATGCTCGCCAACGGCGCCATGGGCGTCGTGCTGTGGCTGTTCACGGGCAGCCTCGACCAGTGGCTCGCCATGGGTGGCGTCGAACGCGTCCTGCGGCTGGCGGCGCTCATCGCCGCGGGTGCGGCGGTGTACGGGGCGGTTCTGCTGGCGCTGGGCATGCGCCTCTCGGAACTGCGCGGTCGCAGGCCGTGACAAGGTCGGGTGGTGGCTTATAATCAGGCACTTTGCCGCAACGACTTCGATGGAATTCATCCGCGGGCTGCACAACCTCAAGGCGCATCACCGGGGCTGCGCGCTCACCATTGGCAATTTCGACGGTGTCCACCAGGGGCACCGCGCCATGCTTGCGCAACTGAAGGCGCGGGCCCGCGAACTCGGCGTGCCGGCCACGGTGCTCATCTTCGAGCCGCAGCCGTTCGAGTATTTCGCCCCGGAGCGCGCGCCGGCGCGGCTCACGCGCATGCGCGAGAAGCTGGAACGGTTCGACGACCTGGGTGTCGACCGCGTGGTGTGCGTGCGTTTCGATGCGCGTTTTGCCGCGCTTTCCGCGGATGCCTTCGTGCAACAGATGCTGCTCGACGCCCTCGGCGTGCGCCACGTGCTGGTGGGCGATGACTTCCGCTACGGCGCCGGGCGCGGCGGCGACTTCGCCAGCCTGGCAGCGGCCGGTGCGCGCCACGGCTTCGGCGTGGAACGCATGGAAAGTTTCGTGATGGAAGGCGAGCGCGTGAGCAGCACGGCGGTGCGCGAGGCCCTGGCGCGCGGCGATCTGGACAAGGCGCGGCGCTTCCTCGGCTGGCCCTACCACGTGTGCGGGCGCGTCGCCCACGGCGACAAGCGCGGCCGGTCCATCGGTTTTCCCACGGCCAACATCCACCTGCACCGCAAGAACGTGCCGCTGGAGGGCGTGTTCGTGGTGCAGATGCACGGCGTAGCCGAGCGTCCCTGGCCGGGTGTCGCCAACATCGGCGTGCGTCCCACGGTGGACGGCACGCGCGCGCTGCTGGAAGTGCATCTGTTCGATTTCGCGCAGGAGATCTACGGTCGTCAGGTGGAGATCGAATTCCTGCACAAGCTCCGTCCCGAACAACGGTTCGAATCCCTGGAGGCGCTGAAGCGCCAGATCGAACTGGATGCGCGGGCGGCGCGGGCTTATTTCGCGGCGCAACGCGGTTGAACGCGCCACACCGGTTTCATCAGAGAGGCACCCGTGAAGGACTATAAAGACACCTTGAACCTGCCCGACACCGCCTTCCCCATGCGCGGCAACCTGCCGCAGCGGGAGCCGGAGACGCTCAAGCGCTGGGAGGCGCTGGACCTCTACGGCCGGCTGCGCGAGGCCGGCAAGGGGCGCAAGCGTTTCGTGCTGCACGACGGCCCGCCCTACGCCAACGGCAGCATCCATATCGGCCATGCCGTCAACAAGGTGCTCAAGGACATCATCGTCAAGGCCAAGACCCTGAGTGGCTTCGACGCGCCCTACATCCCGGGCTGGGACTGCCACGGCCTGCCCATCGAGTTGCAGGTGGAGAAGAGCATCGGCAAGGCCGGCACCCAGGTGGATCCGAAGGCCTTCCGCCAGGCCTGCCGCGACTACGCCGCCGAGCAGGTGAACGGCCAGCGCGAGGACTTCAAGCGCCTGGGCGTGTTCGGCGACTGGGAGCGTCCGTACCTCACCATGGATTTCCGTTTCGAGGCCGACATCGTGCGCGCCCTCGGCCGCATCGTGGAGCGCGGCCACGTGCACAAGGGCTACAAGCCGGTGCACTGGTGCACCGATTGCGGCTCGGCCCTCGCCGAAGCGGAAGTGGAGTATGAGGACAAGACCTCGCCCGCCATCGACGTGCGCTTCGAGGTGCTCGATGACGTGGCCTTCATGCAGCGTTGCCATCACGTGGAGCAGCACGAAGGGCAAGGCCCCATCTCCGTGGTGATCTGGACCACCACGCCGTGGACCCTGCCTGCCAACCAGGCGGTGGCGCTCAATGCCGAGCTGGATTACGTGGTGGTGCAGACCGACGGCGTGAACGGCCACGAGCCGGAACGCCTCGTCGTCGCCGATGCGCTGCTCAAGGACGTGATGCTGCGCTGGGGCGTGGAGAACTACCGCGTGGTGGCCTATTGCCGCGGCAGCGATCTGGAAGGCGTGAAGCTCAAGCATCCGTTCTACAACCGCGAAGTGCCCGTCATCCTGGGCGAGCACGTCACCCTCGAGGCCGGTACCGGCGCGGTGCACACAGCCCCCGGTCACGGTCAGGAAGACTACGTGGTGGGCATGCGCTACGGCCTCAAGGTGGATAACCCGGTGGGTGGCGACGGCAAGTTCCTGCCGGACACCGAACTGTTCGCCGGCCAGCACGTGCTCAAGGCCAACGGCGCCGTAATGGATGTGCTCAAGGCGCACGGCGCCCTGGTGCACGCGGAAAACCTGCGCCACAGCTACCCGCACTGCTGGCGCCACAAGACGCCCATCATCTTCCGCGCCACGCCGCAGTGGTTTATCAGCATGGAGCAGAACGGCCTGCGCAGCGACGCGCTCAAGGCCATCGCCGCCACGCGCTGGGTACCCGAGTGGGGCCAGGCGCGCATCGAGGCCATGGTGCAGAACCGCCCGGACTGGTGCATCTCGCGCCAGCGCACCTGGGGCGTGCCCATCGCCCTGTTCGTGCACAAGCAGAGCGGTGACCTGCATCCCGAGACGCCGCGCCTCATCGAGGAAGTGGCAAAACGCATTGAACAGCAGGGCATCGATGCCTGGTTCGATCTGGATCCGGCGGAACTGCTCGGCGCCGACGCGGAGCACTACGACAAGGTGCGCGACACCCTGGACGTGTGGTTCGACTCCGGCGTGACGCACTATGCCGTGCTGGAGAGCCGCGAAGGCATGACGGAATTTCCCGCGGCCGACCTCTACCTGGAAGGCTCCGATCAGCACCGTGGCTGGTTCCAGTCCTCGCTGCTCACCTCCGTGGCCATGCGCCAGGTGGCACCCTACAAGCAGGTGCTCACCCACGGTTTCACCGTGGACGCCAAGGGACAGAAGATGTCCAAGTCCAAGGGCAACGTGGTGGCGCCGCAGCAGGTGGTGAGCCAGCTGGGCGCCGATATCCTGCGCCTGTGGGTGGCGGCCACCGACTACCGCGGCGAGATGAGCGTGTCCGACGAGATTCTCAAGCGCACCGCCGACGCCTATCGCCGCATCCGCAATACCGCGCGCTTCTTCCTCGCCAACCTCAAGGGCTTCGACCCCGCGCAGCATGCGGTGGCGCCCGCCGACATGGTGGCGCTGGACCGCTGGGCCGTGGCGCGCGCGCAGCAGTTGCAGCAGGAACTGGTCGCGGCCTATGACGCCTACGAGTTCCACCTCATCTACCAGAAGGTACACAACTTCTGCTCGGTGGACATGGGCGCCTTCTACCTGGATGTGATCAAGGACCGCCAGTACACCGCCAAGGCCGACAGCAAGGCGCGCCGCTCCACGCAGACCGCGCTCTATCACATCGCCGAGGCCTTCGCGCGCTGGATCGCGCCCATCCTCAGCTTCACCGCCGAGGAGATCTGGAGCCATCTGCCCGGCAAGCGCGGCGAGTCCGTGTTTCTCGCCACCTGGCACGAGTTCCCGGCGCTGGGCGACGACCAGGGCATGGGCCTCGACTACTGGGCGCAGATCCTGGAAGTGCGCGATGCGGTGAACACCGAACTGGAACGCCTGCGCACCGCCGGCGGCATCGGCGCCTCGCTGGATGCGGAAGTGGACATCCACGCCGGACGCGAGATCCATGACAAGCTGGTGCGCCTCGGCGACGAGTTGCGCTTTGCGCTCATCACCTCCTATGCCAAGGTGCATCTGGTCACCACGCCGCCGGAAAACGCGGCGCACTTCACCTTGAGCAGCAAGGACGAGATCTGGGTGGAGGTGCGGCCGTCCGCCCATCCCAAGTGTGCGCGCTGCTGGCATCACCGCGAGGACGTAGGCCTGCATGCGGACCATCCGCACATCTGCGGCCGCTGCGTGGAGAACGTGGAAGGCAGCGGCGAAGCGCGCCGCTTCGCCTGATCGTGCCGACCATGCGCTGGCTGTGGCTCTCCGCGTTGGTGGTGGTGATCGACCAGATCACCAAGGCCCTCGCGAGCAACCTGCTGAACCTGCATGAAGGGGTGCCGGTGCTGCCCGGGCTGAATCTCACGCTCATGCACAACACGGGCGCGGCCTTCAGCTTCCTCAGTGACGAAGGCGGCTGGCAGCGCTGGTTCTTCGCCGTCATCGCAGTGGTCATCAGCGCCTTGCTGGTGCTGTGGTTGCGGCGCCTGCCGCCCGCCGAGCGCTGGCTGCACATCGCCATCGCCCTGGTGATCGGCGGCGCACTGGGCAACCTGTGGGACCGCCTGATGCTCGGCTACGTGGTGGACTTCATCGACGTGTACGCCGGCCGCTGGCACTGGCCCGCCTTCAACGTGGCCGATTCCGCCATCACCGTGGGCGCGGCCATGCTGCTGCTCGACGCTTTCCGCCATTCGGAGCCTGTACGCCAATGAGTGCAGCCGACGTGATTCGCCAGGGTTCGCGTGTGCGCATGCACTACACGCTCGCGCTCGCCGACGGCACCGAGATCGATTCCACGCGGGGCGGCGAGCCCGTGGACATCGTGCTGGGTGAAGGCACGTTCGCGCCCGGGCTCGAGCAGGTGTTGCTCGGCCTGTCCACCGGCCAGTGCGAGCGCATCCTGCTTGGCCCCGGCCAAGCCTTCGGCGACCGCGATCCCACGGCCGTACATCACCTGCCGCGCACGGATTTCGCGGGCATGGACATCACGGAAGGCAGCGTGGTGGGTTTTGGCCTGCCCAACGGCGACGAGATCCCGGGCATGGTCGTCACCCTGGACGACGAGCGCGTGGAAGTGGATTTCAACCATCCCCTCGCGGGACATGCGCTGCAGTTCTACGTGGAAATTCTCGCCGTCGAGGAACCCGAGTGATGGATATCCTGCTCGCCAATCCCCGCGGTTTCTGCGCCGGCGTGGACCGCGCCATCGAGATCGTCGATCGCGCCATCGAACTGCTGGGCGCGCCCATCTACGTGCGCCACGAGGTGGTGCACAACAAGTACGTGGTGGAGCGCCTGCGCGACAAGGGTGCGGTGTTCGTCGATGAACTGGATCAGGTACCGGACGGTGCGACGGTGATCTTCAGCGCGCACGGCGTCTCGCGCGCGGTGCAGGCCGAGGCCGAGAGGCGCGGTCTACGCGTATTCGACGCCACCTGTCCGCTGGTTACCAAGGTGCACATGGAGGTCATCCGCCACGCCAGGGCCGGCCGCGAGGTCATCCTCATCGGCCATGCGGGGCATCCCGAGGTGGAAGGCACCGTGGGCCAGTACACCGAGGGTCCGGGCATGTACATCGTCGAGACGCCCGAGGACGTGGCGGCGCTCGCCGTGAAGGACCCGGACAACCTGGCCTACGTCACCCAGACCACGCTTTCCATGGACGATGCCGCCCGCGTGGTCGAGGCGCTCAGGCAGCGCTTCCCCGCCATTCAGGGCCCGCGCAAGGATGACATCTGCTACGCCACCCAGAACCGCCAGGACGCCGTGAAGGAACTGGCGGCGCATTGCGACCTGGTGTTCGTGGTGGGCTCGCCCAACAGCTCCAATTCCAACCGCCTGCGCGAGGTGGCCGAGCGCCGCGGTACGCCGGCCTATCTCATCGACAACGCCGCACAGATCGATCCCGCCTGGCTTGCGGGCAAGCAGCGTATCGGCATCACCGCGGGCGCGTCCGCGCCCGAGGTGCTGGTGCAGGAAGTCATTGAACGCCTGCAAGCCTTGGGCGCGCGCGGCCCGGTGGAAAACAGAGGGCAAAGGGAACAGGTTGTGTTCCCTTTGCCCAAGGCCTTGCAGCACAAGTGAGTATTACCAGCAATTGGCCGGTGTCCGGGTTCCTGCCTGGTTGATTGTCAGCTGACCGCAGGCGTCTCCGGCCATGATGCCTGTCGGCGAAGCGATTACCCGGTATGTGGTTGCCGACAGCGAATCGGCGGTGAGTTCGTAATAGGCGGCGCCATTGGCCGGTACCTGTGCGGGTGACACAGCCGGTAACGGTGCACCGGCCCCATCCACAGCGCCCACGTAAGTCAGGTTTGCGGTGTACCAGCGTTCCATCCCTTGAGCGAAGTTCATGAGGGCCGCGCGGGCATCGGCACGGCGCCCCGCACGCACGTAATCCTCGTAGCTCGGATAGGCGAGGGCCGCGAGGATGCCGATGATGGCGACCACCACCATCAGCTCGATCAGGGTGACACCGTACGTCTTGTGTTTCATGGCTCGTTCCATTGGTCCCGGTTTCAGTTCTGCCACCACTGAGACTTGAGGGGATTACGGCTCAGGCTCAGCTCTCTATCAGCTTCAGTACCAATCATCAGAGCACAGCCATCTGCTGTACACACCTCTTTCGGCTGCGGCAGGATACCGGGACGAAGCGATATTTTGAAACGGTCCCTGTCTGTCAGTCCCTCCTGGCCGTCATGCTCGGTGACTGGCGTGGCATCGAGTATGTTGATGGTGTAGATCTTCCCCGTGCCTTGGCCCGGGGCGCAGGCCGTGGCATCTCCTGCCACCGGTGTGAAGGTCGTGAAGATTACCTTCCCGGCCATAGTGAGCGATTCGGCCAGGACTTTTTCCCCTTCCCATGCGCCGTCCGTTCGGTTCAGCTTCAGATAAAGCCCGCGCTTGCCCTCAAGGATTTCTCTCGCGGCTTCCCGCTCGGCCTCCGTCGGCGTATTGCCAACCCTCCCTTCACCCAGGACATTGTCCGTGGCGTCGTAGAGGTCGTCCATGTCGATGGCCGTGTAACGCACATTCCCGTTCTCATCTTTGGGAGCCGAGAACACGTCGAAATCGCGCACGATGAAGAAGTGGTCATGGATATCGGTATCCAGCGGATGGGCACGATAGCCCGAGCCGATGGCGATGTTCAGAAACGCATTCTTGGGCGCCATGGACACATCCGGCGGATAGTAGAACCGGCGATTATCCGCAGCGCTGGTGCCGCCCAGTTCGGCGATGACGCCACCGGTGGCGAAATTGTTTGCCTGGGTATTGGTGGGATTTACATCGAAACGCCACAGGCGCGCGGCCATGTCGCCCACGTAGAAGCGGTCGGCGTATCCGTCACCATTGACGTCAATGACTCGCACCGTGGACGGGATGCTGTTTTGCATGGCGGCCAGTTTGAGGTTCGCATCGTTAGCGCCGCCGTCGGGCCCCGCCCACCACAGGCGGTCACCGCTCTCGGCGTCAACCATGTAGATGGCACGACCCATCGTATCGGGGGCAGCCGTTTCATTGGCATCCTGCGCGGGATCATATCCACCGCCGATGATAAGAACCGTACGCTCCTCGCCAGCGAATTTCACACGTGCCAGCACGGGTTTCGACCAGGTCTGGCCCAATTCCGCAAACTCGCCCTGGCCTCCACGAATCACCCACTTAAACGATGGTGCAGAGCGATTGGTCACATCGAGTGCGTAGATGTTGCGCCCACCCCGGCGCATGGAGGCATAGAGGTATACCCTGTCGCCATCGGCAGGCTCAACGATGCCGTTGCGATTGTTGTCCTTGACCCACGGGACCACGTGACCGTCGAGGCCGTAGGGATGCGGCTCGGACGGGGGATCTTCGTACAGCGTGCCCAGATTGGCGAGCAAGTCCCTGGGGATGTAAGAAAAGAGCTCGACACCCGTATTCGTGTCAATTGCATGCAGGAATCCTGCATTGGTACTTGCAAAGAGCGTTATGTCAGGGTTCTCGCTGGTACCGCCGTAGGTGACCAGGATCGGCTCGGTATGCAAAGGGTCACCCATGCGGGCCCGGGCATCATCGGCGCTGCCGTCCAAGTCCTCGTCCAACACGTCGACTCCGTTGACCCAGGCCACGATGTCTTCATGAATGTCAGGTGCTACGCCCAGCAACCCGGCACTCACGTTTTCGGTGCTGAACCTAATCAGCGCGGGCCCGGAAGTCGCCCCATCGTCCGTATACACCGTGCGCTCACGGGGCATCCGGCTGGCAGCACCGCCCTTGTCGACAGCATCCCCGTCCGGCGGATCGTTGGACGGCGTCCAGAAGCTCTTGACGCCCACCTTGAAGAAACCGGTATTCGGGTCTACCGCCGGTGCGCCGAAAAAGTCACGCACCGTCAGCGGATCTCCTCCCAGGTAATAGCGCTTGATATTGCCGACCCAGCGCGGGTACTCGGAAGGCCGGAACATGGCAAAGTACAGCTCGTTCCGATGGGTAAGGCGGTTGAAGGCGTTTACTGAAACGGCAGGCGCCGTAAAGACGTCATTGACCGCGCGGATTTGCGTGAGAATGCTGGTGAAGGCATCCGTCAGCCCTGCCGCGTCATTAGTCGTCTGGTATTCGCCGCCACCCTTGCTGGCCGCATCACTTAGCAGTTGTTGATCGGTAGCGAATCCCACCGTATAGGTGATGACGTTCTGGGTATCGTTCAGATCCGTGCGTTGATCCACCTTGTAGAGGTACTGGGCCAGCTCGTCCAGGCAGTTGCCGCTGCACGTGCTCGATCCGGTCGCGGCAGCGAAGCCCGGCAAACTCCTGATGCTGCTGTCCGCCGAGGTATCGTAGGTAGGCTCACCGTCCGTAAGCAGCACGATGAAATTTTTCTGGCATTGATACTCAATGGGGCTCACGTACTTGCCGTTGTTCAGGCAGTCCGGAACACTGGTGGCAGGGGTAGTGTCCAGGCCGAATTTGGGTGCCTCGCCCCGATAAAAGCGCGCTACTTCATAAAGCGTTTCGGCCAGCGGGGTATTGCCTCTTGCCGTAAACGAGTTGACCACGTCCTTCAGATGCTGTCGGCTCGACTTGTTACCCAGTTCAGGCAAAGGCGTATCGTTCAGCGGCAGCATGGCGGTTGCAAAATAACCGCCATTGTTATCGGAACTCGTGCGGGCATCGAAGCGTACAACGGCTACGTTTACGCCATCGGTGCTGTCCATGAGGTTGCCGAATACTTCCTGCACGACGTCGAGACGTGACTTGCTGATGGTGGAATGGTTATGCCGATAGTTGAGATAGTTACCTGAATAAATGGTGTAACTGGAACCAGTGTTGTTCCATTTGATGGCCTTGTTTGTACCCGTGGCCCAAGGGCCGGAGCTCCC
>JBFXES010000040.1:13641-18198 GCA_050179875.1 Thiohalomonadaceae bacterium | reverse complement strand
GCAACGACACCCTGGGTTGCAGTATAGTCGAGCTTTTTCAGAATGTTAGGAAAGCCTCTACAGGCGCTCAGGGAAGAACCCGGGAAGGGACCGCCGGCGGATTGCGCGCCGCGGCCGGTTTGCTAGGGTTGGGTTGTAAAAGGACTGGAAATTTCCAGTGGATCCGCGCGGGCGCAGAGGAGGCCACATGCACGCGGGCAAGGCGGATATAACGGTCCACGTGGACGAGAACCTGGACCCTTGGCGGCGGCAGGAACTGTGCGAAACCCTGGCCCAGCTGCCGGGCGTGGCCGAGGTGAAGAGCCCTGACCGCACACCCCATCTCATGGTGGTGGCCTACGATCCGCTCACCATCCGCAGCGAGGACATCCTGCACCAGCTCACCTGCCGCGGGCTGCATGCCGAGCTGATCGGGCTCTGATGGCGCCGGCCCGGAGGATGTCGTCTCCGGGCCGGTGCGCCGCTTCAACTCCCGGCGCCCTCCATGGCGACGGGGCGCACCTTGATCAGGTTCTCCACCTCCGCCACCTCGGTGCCCAGATACCACACGTCCTGCTCGGCCATCTGCCGCTCTTCGGGCTGCGGCACCAGCCCTTCCAGTCTGACCTGGCCGTCGCGGGTGGTCACCCGGATCTGGCTGCTGTGCACCACCAACGGGTCCTTGTCGAGGGCGAAACGCACCGAGTCGGTGATGTCGTCGTCCGTGTCCTCCTCGGGCGGGTTGATGGCGATGTGGTTGATGACGCCGCGCACGCCCGGCACCCACCAGGTAATCAGTTCCGCCATGCGGCGGTGCGACAGGCTCCACACCTCGCCCGAAAGGGTGACCACGCCGCCGTCAATGACCAGGTCGAGATGGCCCTCGCTGTCCGGGCGCACGTCCCGTTCGATGTACATCTCACCCTTGGACCAGACGTTGATGCCGAAGCGGCGGAACACCGGTTCTTCCAGCAGGGTCCGCAACAGGGAGTCGCGGATGGCGCCGTCCTCCCGCGCCTGGGCCGGGCTTACGGTGATGAGGTCCTGCACGCCCTCCTGGCCGAACATCTCCGCCGCCACATGGGCGATGCGGCGCTTCACGACGATGTCCTCCACCTCGCCCGTGAGGTGGAGGACGCCGCCGCGAAATTCGGCATGGATGGGATTGCGGGAGAGGTTGACGTGGACGTCCCTTTCCAGGCGGGCACAAAATTCCTTCACTGCGTCGGCTTCGTCGCTCATGGCGCGCCTCCCTTCCGAACAGTGCTTCAAGTATGGCCGAGAGGTGCCCTGTGGACCATGGGCGAAAGGCCGCGCGGGAATGGCAGGCCGCGTCGATGTCGACGCGGGTGACGCTCAGCCTAGCGGCACGTAGCCGCGGCGCGCCGGGCTCCATTCGAGCAGCACCCAGAGCGTGCCGCGCGCCGCCCGCCGCCTGGCGTCGTCCGCCCCGTCGCCGCCCGTGCCCACCGGCCGCAGCACGAAGTCCTCGCCCTCGAAGGCAAGGCAATACTGCCGGCGACCGGGTTTTTCCAGGCAGCCATGACAGAACCTGATCACCGCCGGATCCTCGCGCGAGCCGTACAGCGCGCATTCATAGCAGTTTGCGCCGCGGTCATCATGGGAACTGATGGGTGGCTTGATCATGGTTTCCACTGTAGCTGTCCGCTCGTCGTTTCCAAGCCGTCACGCCCCTCCCGATGTTCGGGAAAGGCTTCATACAGGCGCAGCCACGGTATGCCGTGACTGCGCAGGTGCTCCATGAGGCGCGAACGCCGCACGGCGCGTTCGGTGAGGAGCATGTGGGTTTCGGCCACCGCGTCGCCGATGAACAGCGCCCGGGCGAGCGCAGACATGTCCGCTGCGGGCCTGTCACTCTGTTGCGCGATCGCGTCGCTCACCTCCTCCGGGATGTTCCAGCGCCCGCAGATCTCCACCGTCAGCCTGGCGGCGAACTGCTCGATGAGGTGCTGGAATACGACGGGACGCAGCGGCTCCACGGGCGCCTCCGCGCAGAACACCGCCAGCGTGCGCTGGAACACCACCAGCTTGCCCAGGTCGTGGATGAGCCCGGTGAAGAACGCCACTGCGGGATCACCGACCGTACGGCGCCCGAAAACCTGGCAGGCATGAGCACAGTCCAGTGCGTGCTGCCACAACAGCCGGCCGAACAGGCGAAAGTACACCGGCTTGATGGCGAAGGCCGGGCGCATGGCGCAGGCCACCAGCAGGGCGCGGATGCCGTCTTCGCCCACATAGAGGAAGGCCGCCTCCACGGTCCTCACGGGCTCGCGCGAACGGCGGAACACCGGGCTGTTTGCCAGATGCACCAGTTCGGCAGCGAGCGCCGGGTCGCGGTTGATGAGGGAGGCGATCTCTCGCGCATGGCGTTGCTGCTCGAGACTCTCCAGCAACTGGGGCACGCTGGCGGGCAGGCGCGGCACATCGGCGGCACTCAGACCACGGGCGAGCAACGTCTGCACCTCGGCCTGCACGCGCCGCTCCACGGCGGTCAGTGTCGGGGCCTCGCCGCCATCGACCTCCTCCGGGTGCACCCCGAGCAGCAGGCCGTTGAATGCGTAAGCCAGTTCGCGCGGATTGCACAGCGGCACCATGGGTGCCCGTGGTGGCGTCGCCGCGCTTGCGGTCTGCGCCGTCGCCGGCGCCGGCGACGCGCGGCGGGAAGCGGTCCAGCTTGCGAAGAACCAGCGCAGCATGGCTTCAGTCCATGTACAGGTGCGGCTTGACGCCCCACCATGCCGGCAATTCGGAGGACACGATGCTGTCCAGGTCGGGATCGCGGGCGAGATCCAGGTCGGTGGGAGCGAGGAATTGGCGGTTGGCCCCGTCATAGAACACGCGCACCAGCGGACGCAGCAGATCACGCTCCCCGCGCTCGAGCACCACCGCCAGGCGACCGCTCTCGAGGCGCACCAGGGTACCGACGGGGTAGATGCCCACGGTCTGGATGAAGCGATGCACCAGCGACGTCTCGAATTCCCGATCGGCGGTATTCAGCAGGCGACGCAACACGCGGGTGGGCGTCTGGCCGCGGCGGTAGACACGATCGGCGGTGACCGCGTCGTACACATCGGAGATGCCCACGATGCGTCCGAACAGACTGATGGCGTCACCGGCAAGGCCGTACGGATAACCGCCGCCGTCATGGCGCTCGTGATGCTGGGCGGCGCCGCGTATCACGGCTGCCGGCAGGCCGGCGTCCTCCAGCAGAAGGCGCGAGTCCACCACGTGGTGGCGCATGATCTCGGTTTCGCCGGGATCGAGGGCGCCCGGCTTGTTGAGGATTGCAAGCGGCACGCGCGCCTTGCCCACGTCGTGCAACAGACCGGCGAGCACGAGGTCGTGGAGTTCGCCCTCGCCGAGGTCCAGGGCGAGGCCGAATGAACCTGCGAGCACCGCCACGCTCACGGCGTGCTCGAAGGTGTACCGATCGCGAAAGCGCACCCGCCCCAGGCTGCGCAGCGCATCCGGGTTGCGCGCCAGCGAGGCGATGATGCGTTCGGCCAGGTGTTCCAACCGGGCCGGCTCCAGGGCCTTGCCCTGGCGCACGCGATCCATGGTGTGCGCCACCACCTCGATGGCCTCGCGCGCGAGTTTCGCCGCCTGCCAACGCTCCTCGCGCACCGACACCTGGGCACGGAACGCCGGCGTGGGCGTGGCGTCGGTATCGAAGACCTCGGCGCCGGGTTCGGAGCGGAGGCGCGCGCTGCGCTTGCTCGCGACCATCACCCTGCGCACTGCCTCCCCTTGTGCCTCGGCGGCGTCGTGCGCCTGCGTTCGGCGTCAGGACACCCGGGTTCGAGTGGAAAAACAGTGGCTTGCGGTGGTGTTATCATGGCGTCTTTCATGGTAAACACCCACCGTCCTGCCAACGTCCTGGGCTGCCGTCGAGCGCCAGATAGGGAGAGAACCCAGTCATGCCGGAGAAAGGCAACGAGCCCACATCGCGGGCCTGCGCGCCCGAAAGAGACCCGCAAGCCCGACCGTCGCCCCCCTTGCGTTTCGTCCTTCTCGGTGAACCGGACGCCGACGATCTGCGCGCGCCCGGTTATCGTAAGGTACGCGTGCTGCTGGCCTACCTGCTCATGGAGCCGCCACGGGCCCATCGGCGCGACACGCTCGCGGAACTGCTGTGGGAAGACCTACCCCTGGACGCGGCCCGTGCCCGCCTGCGGCGCATGCTGTTCGTGCTGCGCGACGCCGTCGGCGACCCCGCCGCCGCGGTGCCGCTGCTGCGCATCGGGCGCGACGTGGTGCAGCTCGATCCCCGCCGCCCTGTGGAGGTGGACGCGCGCCGGTTGCTGGAGTCGGAACCACAGCCCGCCGACCACGACGGCGCCGCGGCGCTGGCCGCGATCGTCGGTCTCTACCGCGGCCCGTTTCTCGACGGCTGCGGCGAGGACGATGCGGATACGGCACTGGGCGCATGGCTCACCCACTGCCGCCGCGTGCTGCACGCCGCCCAGGCGGACCGACTCAAGGCCCTGTACCGGTTCCATCGCGCCGCCGGCGAACTGCGTCAGGCTGCGGAGTTCGCGCGGCACCTGACTGTATTAG
>JBFXES010000040.1:0-13541 GCA_050179875.1 Thiohalomonadaceae bacterium | reverse complement strand
GCCGGCGCGCACTACCTTGCCTTTCGGCAGCGCCTGCAGGAATGGGGGGAAGAACCGGCGCCCGAAACCCGGGCGCTGGCCGAGCGGCTTTGCCTGACCGCGCCCGTGCAACCGCCAGCCGCCGAGGCGCGCAGCCTCGAACGCCGGCCGGCCACCGTGCTTTCACTCCAGTTCACCCTGCAAACGGACGATCCGGAACTCCTCGCCGAGGCATCCGAAGGCCCGCTGCAGGCCTGCCGCGACATCCTCGCCACGCACGGCGGCCACGTCATCACCAATCCCATGGGCGGACTGCTGGCCTGGTTCGGGTTTCCCCACGCCCAGGAGGAGGCGCCGCGGCGGGCGCTCGCTGCGGCCCTGGCGCTGCGTGATGCCGGCGCACGATTCCCCGGGGTGCACCTGCGCCTGGGCGTTCACTGCGGCACGCTGATCACCGACGGCAATCCCGCCGCGCCGGACGCCTCGGGCCTGCTCGCCGCCACCGCCATGCGCCTGCACGAGGCCGTGAACGCCTGCGGTGAGGTGCTGGCCAGCGAACCGGTGTGGGAACGGGCGAGCGGTTATTTCGAAGGCGAGAACGCCGGCGAACTGGCGCTGCCCGGGCATACGCCACGCATCGGCATCTTCCGCATCCTGCGCCCCACCCCCGCCCGTCACCGGCTGGAGGCGGCGGCAACCCTCACGCCCTTCCAGGCGCGCCTTGGCGAACTGGCGCGCCTCGACGCCCTTTGGTACCAGACCTGCGATGGCCGCGGAGCCACCGTGGTGCTGCGCGGCGAGGCCGGGGTCGGCAAGTCGCGCCTGGTGGAGACCTTCCGCGCCCGCTTGCAACGGGATGGCGCGGTCACCCGCATGCTGCGCTGCGACGTCCATGCGCAGGGCACGCCGTTTCATCCGCTGGTGACCATGCTCCACGACCAGTTCGCGACCGCAGACAGCATGGACGAAGAGGTCATCCGCTATGCGCGCGCATTGCTGCCCGAACTGACCGACGCCCCGGCGCTGCTGCTGCATCTGCTCTCCTTACCGCCGCACCCGCACCACCCGCTGCCGGCGCTGTCGCCCGCCGAGCTGCGCCTGCGCACGACGCAACTGTTGCTCGCGATCCTGACGGCGCGCTGCGCCCAAAACCCAATCTTGCTGGTCCTGGAGGATACCCACTGGGCCGACCCGTCGACGCTGGAGATGCTGCGCGAAGCGGCAGCGCGGGTGCCTTCGCTGCCGGTCATGCTGCTGGTGACCACGCGCGCCGGCGATGAATTGCCGCGCGTGCGACGCCGCAGTTTCCACCTGGAACTCGCGCCGCTGCCCGAAAAGGCGGTGGTTGCGATGGTGGCGCACATCGCGCCCGGGCTCGCCCCCACCGAGGCCGCGCGCATCAACCAGGTCACCGGCGGCGTGCCGCTGTTCGTGGAGGAAATGGCACGCGCGCTAGCGCAGGAATCCGGGGCCGGCGGCGTGCCTGCCACACTGCAGGACCTGCTCATGACCCGCCTCGATCAATGCGGCGCCGCACGTCCGCTGGCGCAGTGGGCATCCGTGCTGGGCAACGCCTTTCCCGAAGCCCTGTTGCGGGCGATCGCGCCGGCGCCAGGCGCGTCCTTCGACGCGCAGCTGGAACATCTGCAACACCAGGGACTCCTGGTCGCCGATCAGCAAGGCGGCAAACCCATCTGGCGTTTTCGTCACGCGCTGCTCCAGGAAGCCGCCTATGCCTCGTTTGCGCGCTCGGCGCGCAGCGAGGCGCATCGGCACGTGGCCGATACCCTGCTTGAGCACTTCCGCGAGGACATCGATGCGCGACCGGAGCTGGTTGCCCATCATCTCGGCGAGTGCGGCGAGACCGAGCGCGCGGTCCGCTGGTGGATGAAAGCGGGAAAGAAAACCGAACAGCGCTGCGCCCATCTGGAGGCCATCGGCCATTACAACAGGGGCCTCACGCTGCTCGCGACGCTGCCGCCCGGTCTCGGACGCGATCGCATCGAACTGGAATTGCGCACGGCGCTCGGCACCAACCTGGTCTCCAGCTACGGCTATGGAGCGCAGCCGGTGGTGGAGAACTACGAGCTCGCGATCGCCCTGGCCGGCGAGATCGGCGACCAGGACCAGTTGTTCAATTCACTCTGGGGCCTGTGGCACACGTCCAGTTCGCAGGCGGGTTATCGCGCCGCGCTGAAGCTCGCGGGACGCATCCTCGACCTGGCGGGGCGCAGCGGTCGTGCGGACCATCGCCTGCTCGCGCACTATGCACTAGGCAACAACCTGTTCTGTCTGGGCGAGTTCAAGGCGGCGCGCGCCGAACTGGAGCAGGCTGCGGCACTGGCCGGCCGGGTGAACGGCGAAGCCCTCATCCGCGAATTCGGCGAAGACCTCCGCGTCACGACCCTGTGCTTCCTTTCCTGGACGCTCTGCTTCCTCGGGGAGACGCAGGCGGCCTGGGCGTGCAGCAGGGAATCGGTCGCCCTGGCGCGTCGCCACGATCACGCGCGCACGCTGGCCTTCGCCCTCACCTTCGCCATCAAGCTGGGCTGGTACGAGGGCACGGGAGGGCAGGATGAACTGGTGGACGAACTGCTTGGCCTCGCGGAGCGGTACGGCTTCGCCTTCTGGCAGGCCACGGGCATGCTGATGCACGCGCGGCGTCTGGCCGCTGCCGGTGACGCGCAAGCGGCCGTCATCCTCACCGCTCTCCTGGACGCGGTGAAGGAATCCATGGCGGGCGCGGAGGTGTTCTTCCTCGTCGGCCTCGTCGAGTGCCAGATGGCGCTGGATCAACGGGAACAGACCCTGGCCACGGTGGCGCGCTGCCTGGAGGCCAGCCAGCTCTCGGGCAACATGCATTACGACGCCGAGTTGCACCGGATCCGCGGCGAGATGTTGCTGCGCCTTTCGCCCGCGCAGCGCCATGAGGCGGAAAGCTGTTTCCGGCGCGCCCTGGACATCGCCGGGCAGCAAGGCGCGCACCTGCTCATGCGCCGCGCCCATGACAGCCTCGCGCGCTTGCGCGCACGCGAACCTGAGCCCGCAGGGCCGGCGGCCTGACGGGATCGCGTGCCGCGCGATCCCTGACCTTGTCCTGTTCGCGCGCGCTCAAGCGCCGGCGAGTTCACACCATCGCTTTTCGAGACGCGCCGCTGACACGGGCACCGCCGTCCTCAGTTCCTGGGCAAACAGCGACACGCGCAGTTCCTCCAGCAGCCAGCGAAACTCGAGCTTCGCCTCGTCGGGCGCCTCGCCGGCCTCGAGCCCGCGGCGCAGCGGTTCCCACAGCGCAGCGATGTCGCGCGTGGCCTGACGATCGCGCTCCGGGTTGCGATCCAGTTTTTCGAGGCGCAGGCGCGCGGCCTTGAGATAGCGCGGCAGGTGCGCGCGCCACGCCTGCGGGGTGCGCGTGATGAAACCCGGGTAGATCAGATGGGCCAACTGGCCGCGCACGTCCTCCAGCGCATGCAGGCGATGGGGACCTTCGCGGCGCAGCAGTCCGCACACGGCGTGATACTCCGCCAGCGCCTCGGCCACGTGCGCCGCCAGCGTGGTCGCCTCGGACACCAGGCGCGCCTTTTTTTCTTCGAGACGCGCGCGGAACTGCTCGTTGGTGCGCGGCCAGGGCTCGGCCATGAAGGTGCTGTCGAAGGCCGCCTGCACCAGATCATCCTTGAGGTCGTCGCAGCGGCCCACGGGCGCATAGTGCAGGCACATGGCCTGCAAACCCGGCAGGGATTTCTTCAGGTACTTCACCTTGTCCGGCAGCGCCAGCATGAACAGACGCCGCAGTCCGGCGGCGGTGGCCGCGCGCGCCTCGGCGGAAGACTGCATGAAACGCAGCGCCACGCCGGCGCCCTCGTCCACCAGCGCCGGATAGGCGCGCAGCGTGAGACCGTGGCGCTGCAGGCTCACCTCGGGCGCCAGCTCGCCGAAGGTCCAGGCAATGAGGCCGGTCTGCTCCATGGCGGAAAACGGGGCCGCCTCGAAGGCCGCCTGCACCTTGCCGGCGAGTTGCGCCCTGAGCGCCTCCAGATCGCGGCCGGTCGCCAACTCGCGTCCCTTTTCGTCCACCACGCGCAGGTTCATGCGCAGGTGCGCGGGCAGTTCCTGCTCCTGCCAGGCCTCGCGCGGGATCGCCACACCGGTCATGCGCTGGAGTTCCACCGCCATGGCCTCGCGCAGGCCGCGGCCATCGGGCCGCAAGCGCTCCATCAGCGCCCGCGCGAAGTTGGGCGCGGGCACGAAGTTCCTGCGCAGGGCCTTGGGCAGGGAGCGGATGAGCGCGGCCATCTTCTCCTCCAGCAGCCCGGGCACCAGCCATTCCAGACGCGCCGCATCGAGCTGGGCCAGCACGGCCACCGGCACGGTGGCGGTGACGCCGTCGTCGGGCTCACCCGGGGCGAAGTGATAAACGAGAGCAAGCGGAACGCCGTCGAGGTCCAGCACGGAGGGAAACTGCTCGCCGGTGATCCCTTCCGCCTCCTGGCGCATGAGGTCCTCGCGGCTCAGGAACAGCAGCCTGGGGTTTTCGCGCTCGGCCTCGCGGCGCCAACGTTCGAAGCTGTCGCCGTCGTACACGCCCTGCGGCACCCGCGCGTCGTAGAAGTCGAGCAGGAACTGCTCGTCCACCAGCAGGTCGCGGCGCCGGCGCTTGGCCTCCAGTTCCTCCACCTCGGCGATGAGGCGGCGGTTGTGGGCGAAGAAGGGCGCGTTGGTGCGCAGTTCGCCCGCCACCAGGCCCTCGCGGATGAAGATCGCGCGCGAGGTCTGCGGGTCGATGGGGCCGTAGTTCACGGGACGCCGGGCCACGACGATGAGGCCGTACAGCGTCGCCTGCTCGTAGGCCGCCACCCGCGCCGGCTTCTTTTCCCAGTGAGGCTCGAACCAAGTGCGCTTGAGCAGGTGCGGGGCCAGCCGTTCGATCCACTCGGGTTCGATGGCCGCTGCGGTGCGCGCGAACAGGCGCGCGGTCTCCACCAGTTCGGCGGCCATGATCCACTTGGGCGGGTGTTTGGCCAGGCTGGAACCCGGAAACAGGGTGAGCTTCAGATTGCGCGCGCCCAGGTATTCGGCGGGCGCGCGGCGGCGTCCCTTGGCGGGCTTCTTCTCCTCTTCCACCTCGGTGCGCACCGCCACGTGGCCGAGCAGGCCGGTGAGCACCGCGCGGTGAATGGCGCCGTAGTCGGCCGGCTCGTGATTCACGCGCAGTTTCATCTCTTCCGCCAGCGCGGCGAGCTGGCCGTGGATCTCGTGCCACTCACGCAGACGCACGTAGGAGAGGAATTCGCTCTTGCACAGCTTGCGCAGCTTGTTCTGCGACAGGTGGCGCGCCTGTTCATGGAAATATCGCCACAGCCGCACGAAGGCCAGGAAGTCCGAACGGGGCGCGGGCCTGCCGTCCTCCGCGTCCTTGTCCTCGTTGAAACGGGCGTGGGCCTGATCGGCCGCCTGCTGCGCCTCCATGGGCCGCTCGCGCGGGTCCTGGATGGAAAGCGCGCTGGCGATGATCATCACCTCCTCCAGGCTGCGCTCCTGATCGGCGGCGATGAGCATGCGGCCGAGGCGCGGGTCGATGGGCAGGCGCGCCAGACGCCGGCCGATCTCGGTCACCCTGCGCTGCGCGTCCACCGCATGCAGTTCCTGCAACAGCCGGTAGCCGTCGTTGATGTAGCGCCGGTCGGGCGGATCCATGAACGGAAAGGACTCGGGATCGCCCAGCCCCAGGGCCGCCATCTGCAGGATGACGCTGGCCAGATTGGTGCGCAGGATCTCGGGTTCGGTGAAGGCCGGCCGGCCGAGGAAATCCTCTTCCGCATAGAGCCGGATGCACACGCCCGGGCCCACGCGGCCGCAGCGGCCGGCGCGCTGGTTGGCGGCGGCCTGGGCCACGGGCTCGATGGGCAGGCGCTGCACCTTGGTGCGATGGGAATAGCGCGAGAAGCGGGCAAAGCCCGGGTCGATGACGAAGCGGATGCCGGGCACGGTGAGCGAGGTCTCGGCCACGTTGGTGGCGAGCACGATGCGCCGCCCGCCGTGGGGCTTGAACACGCGGTCCTGCTCGGCCGCCGACAGGCGCGAGAACAGCGGCAGGATCTCCGTGTGTTTGAGGGGCTGCTTGCGCAAGGCCTCGGCGGTCTCGCGGATCTCCCGCTCGCCCGCCAGGAACACCAGGATGTCGCCCAGCGGGTCGATGGCGGTGAGTTCGGTCACCGCGTCGACGACGGCATCGACCTGGCTGCGGTCGCGCTCGTCCTCGTCACCGGCCAGCGGCCGGTAACGGATCTCCACCGGCCAGGTGCGGCCCGAGACCTCGATGACCGGCGCGCCGTCGAAGTAGCGCGAGAAGCTCTCGGTGTTGATAGTGGCCGAGGTGATGATGAGCTTGAGGTCGGGGCGGCGCGGCAGCAGGCGCTTGAGATAGCCAAGCAGGAAATCGATGTTGAGGCTGCGCTCGTGGGCCTCGTCGATGATGAGGGTGTCGTACTGTTCGAGCAGCGGGTCGCCCTGCACCTCCGCCAGCAGCATGCCGTCGGTGAGCAGCTTGACCAGCGTGTGCTCCGACACGCGATCGGCGAAACGCACCTTGTAACCCACGGCCTGGCCCAGCGGCGTGCCCAGTTCCTCGGCGATGCGCGCGGCCACCGAACGGGCGGCGATGCGCCGCGGCTGGGTATGGCCGATGAGCCCCGCCGTCCCCCGCCCCAGTTCCAGGCAGATCTTGGGGATCTGGGTGGTCTTGCCCGAACCGGTCTCACCGGCGATGACCACCACCTGATGGGCGGCGATGGCGGCGGCGATCTCCTCCCGCCGCGCGGACACCGGCAGGGATTCGGGATAGGTGGGCCGGGGCACGCGCGCGCGCCGCGCGGCCAGGCGGGCCGCGCTCGCCTCGATGGCCTGGGCCAGATCGCCCAGCCCACGATCCACCGGCTTGCCCTCGGCCGCGCGGCGGCGCAGGCCGGACAGGCGGCGCTCCAGGGGGCGGCGATCGGCAATCAGGCAGTGGGCGAGGCGCTGGGAAAGGGAGGCGAAATCTACGGACATGGGCGCGCATGGTAACCCATTGCCGCCCGTGGGCACCTCCCGATCAAAATGTGACCGGCTTCACAAATAGCTTGGCAATTACGGAAAACTCCTGTTTATTACATGGCTTCGGCGGGCCTGCGGGCCCGTAGCCATTCAAAAGGGGGGACCACATGCCTACGATGATCACCTGGAGCGACGAATTCAGCGTCGACATTCAGGAAATCGACGAGCAGCACAAGAAGCTGGTTGGACTCATCAACGCGCTGTACGTGGCGCTTGCCTCCAAGGATCAGGTCACCAAGGTCGAGACCGTCCTGGACGAACTGGTGGACTACACGCGCACCCACTTTGCCGTGGAGGAATGCCTGCTGCGCCTGTTCGAGTACGAGGGCTATGAGGAACACAAGGCCATCCACGACAAGATCGTGGAGCGCGTGCTGCGGTTCCAGGCCCAGTTCAAGGCGGGGGAGCAGAAGGTGGGCATGGAGCTGCTCTACTTCCTCAAGGACTGGCTCATGGACCACATCAACAAGGTGGACAAGCGGTACGCACCGCACCTCACCAGCCGGGGCGTTAAGAAGACCTGGCTGCGCAAGTTCTTCTGAACGGGAGGGGGCGCCAGCCCCCTCTTTGCCCACCGGCATTTCCCCTTGATCTGAGTCAAGCGTCCCGGCCATCCGCGGTGTTAGGCTCGGCCGGCATCATGGAAGACCACAAAAAAGGGGGGGGTATGCCGGTCATGATCGCCTGGAGCGATGCGTTCAGCGTCGATATCCAGGAAATAGACGAGCAGCACAAATGCCTTGTGGACCTCATCAACAAGCTGTACGAGGTCCTGGCCGGCCACGGCGACGAGGCCATCGGGGGGATCCTGGACGAACTGGTGCGTTACACCCGCGTGCACTTCTCGGTGGAGGAGTGCCTCATGCGGCTGTTCGCCTATGAAGGCTACGAGGAGCACAAGAAAATCCACGACGCCCTCGTGAAGCGCGTGCTTGAGCTGCAGGCCCAATACCGGGCGGGTGAGCAGAAGGTCGGGATGGAGTTGCTTTATTTCCTGAAGGACTGGCTGATGGATCACATTCAGCGCGTGGACAAGCACTACTCCAGACACCTGGTTGCCCACGGGGTGAAGCAGAAATGGTTGCGCAAGTTCTGGTGACCTGCGCCTGAAGTCTGCCCTCCGCGGGCGACAGCGTAAACGAAAACCCCGCCGCAGGCGGGGTTTTCGCTGGATTCTCGCCTCAGGCGGGAATGACGTTGGATGCCTGCAGCCCCTTCGGCCCGCGGGTCACCTCGAAGGTCACCTTCTGGCCTTCGCGCAGGGTCCGGAATCCTTCGCCCTTGATGGCGGAGAAGTGGACGAACACATCCTCGCCGCCCTCGGACGGGGTGATGAAACCGAAGCCCTTGGCCTCGTTGAACCACTTGACAGTACCGACACTCATTGAAGCAAACCTCAGAAAAATAAACTTAGGGATTGCAGCAGGTCACGAACGGGTTTGGAAAAGACCGCTTTCGCATCCCGGCCAGATCCGCCTGCACGGGGAAGTATAGCTGCTGGCAAACACCGAAGGATGAAAAATTTCCCCGTTTCCGCGTCCCGGTCACACCGCGGGGCGCCGGCGCCTCGTCAGGGGTGATTGCAGTAGAATTGACGACCGCTTTGTCATGCCGTTCCCTCGCCCTTCCAAGGATTCATGCCATGTCCATCGAGAAGTTGCTTGAGAAAACCGTGTTCAACAGCCGCTGGCTGCTCGCGCCGTTCTACCTCGGCCTGCTGGGCGCCATCCTGCTGTTGCTGGTCTCCTTCACCAAGGAATTCTTCCACATGCTCGCCCACGTAGCCACGGCCACCGAGGGCGAGATGGTGGTCGGGATCCTGTCGCTCATCGACATGGCGCTCATCGGCAACCTGCTGCTGATCATCATCTTCAGCGGCTACGAGAATTTCGTTTCGAAAATCGACACCGCCGGGCACGTGGATCGCCCCGAGTGGATGGGCCACGTGGACTTCTCCGATCTGAAGATGAAGGTCATCGGCTCCATCGTGGCCATCTCCGCCATCGAACTGCTCAAGTCGTTCATGCATCTGACCGCCGCCGAACTGACGCCGGCCAACAACGTGGAGCTGGGCTGGAAGGTGGGCATCCACCTCACCTTCGTGCTCTCGGGCGTGCTGTTCGCGCTCATGGACTGGCTGAGCGAGAAGCGCAAGGGACACTGAACCGCAACGGACGCGGCCCGCACGGGGCCGTGTTCCTGTCCCGCACGGACAACAAAAAACCCGCACCGGGAGGGTGCGGGTTCGGGGGAGATGGTGGCTACGCTCAGAATCGAACTGAGGACCCCAGCATTATGAGTGCTGTGCTCTAACCAGCTGAGCTACGTAGCCGTAGAGAAGGGCGAATTGTACGCACCGCCCGGGCGATGTCAAGAATCGCCCGCTTCCCTTCGCAAAGGCCGGGCGGACCGCGCCGTCAGCGTTCCCGGGTGCGGCGCAGGTCCAACCGCCGCACGAACTCGCCGATGACGGCCTCGTACAGCGCCTCTTCCAGGTGCTTGTCCTCGATGCCCGCGTCGATGTTCGGGTTGTCGTTCACCTCGATGACGTACACGCCGTCCTTGTTCTGTTTCACGTCGACCCCGTAGAGTCCGTCGCCGATCAGGTTGGCGGCCTTGAGCGCCACCTCCACCACCTCACGCGGGGCCTGCTCCACGGGCCAGGTCTTGAAGGCGCCCTCGGTGAACTTGCCCTTGTCGTCATAATGGACGATCTGCCAGTGCTTCTTGGTCATGAAGTACTGGCAGGCGAACAGCGGCTTGCGATTGAGCACGCCGATGCGCCAGTCGAACTCGGTGTACAGGAACTCCTGGGCGAGGAACAGCTCGGTGGTCTGGAACAGCTTCTCGGCGCGCGCGTACATCTCCTCGCGATTGTTCACCTTGAACACGCCCTGGGAGAAGGAACCGTCCGGTACCTTCATGACCATGGGAAAGCCGATGACCTCCTCCGCCGCGCGGATGTCGTTCTTGCCCACGATGACCGTCCTGGGCGCCGGCACCTTGTTGGCGCGCAGCAATTCCGCCAGGTAGACCTTGTTGGTGCAGCGCAGGATGGAGCGCGGATCGTCGATCACCACCATGCCCTCGCTCTCGGCCTTCTTCGAGAAGCGGTAGGTGTAGTGGTTGATGCGCGTGGTGACGCGGATGAAAAGCGCATCGTATTCCGCCAGGCGCGCATAGTCCTTGCGCTCGATGAGATCCACGTCCACACCCAATTCGCGCCCGGCACGGATGAACTTCTTCAGCGCGCTCACCTTGGACGGCGGCTGCGGGTCGGCGGGATCGTAGAGGATGGCCAGGTCGTAACGCGAGGGCGTCTTCTTGCGCGAGCGCCACTTCTTCTTGCGGTAGTTGTTGAGCGCCTGCGCGAAGTCCTCGAAGCCGCTCTTGTTCAGTTTGTGGATGCTGCCCGACTTGATGGAGGCGATGCGCCACTTGCCCGCGTGCTCGAAGGTCACGCGCAGGAACGGACAGGGAAAGATCTCGAACAGCTGCCTGGCCAGCCCGGAGAGCTCCGGGAACTGGAAGCACTGCCCGAAGAACACCTCCATCCTGAATTCGTCCACACCGCTGTTGTGCTGATGCTTGCCCAGGCTCTTCTCGACCTTCTCGTCCAGGTCTTCGGCATCCAGGCCGTACATGGCCTTGCTGGACAGATCGAGGATGCTCTTGACCGAGGGCACGACGCGGTGGCGGCGGGCCTCCGCCAGCAGCGAACAGTAGTAACCCACGGTGAGGTACTTGTAGCTGCGGCAGAGATTGATGACCTGGACGTTCTTGAGCTTCAGGTACTGCTGGCCCGTGAGATAGTCGTCCACGTGGACGACCGTCATGCTCTCGGAAGGCTCGAGTTTCCAGTCCGTGGGGTCTTCGACGACGATGATCTGGGTTGTCATCTGGGCCTACCCGTTTCCCGGGCGCGATCCGGCCTAGCGATTTCCCTGGGTTTGCTGATGATCAACGCAGCACGCAGGCCGCTCTTTCCATAGCGCGCCATGCGATCGAAGTCTTTCTGCAGAATTGGCATGCTCATGCAATCGGTATCTGTCTTGCCTTGTTCCACGTCCACGTACGGGTCGTGCACGTACACGAAGCGGTCGTCGAAACCGGTAATGACGACCCAGTGGGGGAACTTTTCTTTGTAGATGCGGTAGGAGCTGATGAGTACGACTGGAATGGCGCCGGCGTTGAATTTCTCCTTGGTTTCCTGCAACGAAAGCTGGCGGTAGTGAATGGGAATGGGCTTGCTCGCCAATTCCTCGAGGAAATCCTCGTGCACCAGCCTGATAACCTCCTTTTTCTCCTCGTTACGCACTGAATCGACGAACAGCGCGCCTTCGTCGTTGACGTAGACCTCGACGTCGAAGCCGCGGTTGTAGGCCGACAACGCAAGGCCGTAGGGTCCGCAGCCGCCGTGGCCCGAGGTCATGAACACGGTGGTGGATTCCCTCCACAGCCGCAGTTCCAGGCTGCGATCGAGATTGATGCGCTCGTCTAGCACCTTCATGGCCATCATGAGCGCCGCCGGGCCGCAAGTGAATTCCAGCGTCTGCTGGTAATAGGGCACGTGCGCCATGTTGGGGCGCAGCGCCACCAGCGACTTGCGGAAGCGCAGGGCTTCCATGTGGTCTTCGTAGTAATCGGAGTAGGTGCCGAACTGGCGATAGCCGAGCTTGGTGAACAGGCCGATGGAGGCCGGATTGTCGCGGCGGATCTCCAGCCGCATTTCCACGCGGTCCTCGGCGATGGCCTGCTCCTCCGCCGCCTTCACCAGATTGGCCGCGACGCCCTTGCCGCGGGCGGCGGCGTCGATGGCGATGGAATACAGCCGTGCGAGTGAGGTGCCTTCGTTCATCAGCACCAGCACGTAACCGAGCATGTCGCCGTCCTGCTCCGCCACCAGGGTGAAGGCATGGGCGCGGGTGAGCATGTAGCGGAAGCTGCGCCGGGAAAGCCGGTCGGTCTGGAAGCACTGGTTTTCCAGCGCGACCAGGGCATCGAGATCCGCAACGGTGGCAGGCCTGATCATCCAGGGCGTTCCGAGAACGAAGGCGCAAGAATCTAGCATGGCCAAATCCGCCGATATACAGGTGAACGCACAAAAATCCCGTTGCCTCGAACCAGCCCGCCGACCACAATCTGCCCCATGCAAATCCCCGGCCTCATCCCCATGATGAAGGAGCTCATCGCCGCTCCTTCCATGAGCAGCGTAAATCCCGCCTTCGACGCGGGGAACCTCCCGGTCATCCACCTCCTGGCGCGCTGGTTGACCGATCTGGGCTTCGCCGTGGAGGTCCTGCCGCTACCGGGGCGGGCGGACAAGGCCGACCTCATCGCCACCCTGGGCAGCGGCCCGGGCGGACTGGTACTGGCCGGCCACACCGACACCGTTCCGTACGACCAGGGCCTGTGGCGCCACGACCCTTTCCGGCTCACCGAGGCAGACGGCCGGCTGTACGGGCTGGGTACCTCGGACATGAAGGGCTTCTTCGCCCTGGTGCTGGAGGCGGTCCGCGAGGTCGACGCCGCCGGGCTGCGCCGGCCGCTCATAGTGCTGGCCACGGCGGACGAAGAAAGTTCCATGGACGGGGCGAAAATGCTGGTGGATCTGGGTCGCCCCAAGGCGCGCTACGCCGTCATCGGCGAACCCACGGGCCTGCGTCCCATCAACGCCCACAAGGGCATCCTCATGGAGGCCATCCGCATCACCGGGCGCCCCGGCCATTCCAGCGATCCCGCCCTGGGGCTCAACGCCATCGAGGGCATGCACATCGCCATGGGCGAGGTGCTGCGCTGGCGCGCCGAGCTTCAGGCCGCCTATCGCGACGAACGCTTCCGCGTGCCCGTACCTACCCTCAATCTTGGCCACATCCACGGCGGCGACAACCCTAACCGCATCTGCGCCGCCTGCGAGTTGCACATCGACCTGCGCGTGCTGCCGGGCATGGCCCTGGACGAGATGCGCGCCACCCTCAAGGCGCGCCTGGGCCGCAGCCTCGAAGGCACGGGCTTCGGGGTGGAGGTCTCGCCGCTGTTCCACGGTACGCCGCCCCTGCACACGCCGGCCGATTCCCCCATCGTGCGCGCCGCCGAACGCCTTACCGGCCACAGCGCCGAAGCCGTGGCCTTCTGCACGGAAGCCCCCTATCTCAACACCCTGGGCATGGACACCATCGTCCTCGGCCCCGGCGACATCGCCCAGGCCCACCAGCCGGACGAATACCTCGCTTTGGATCGCCTGCAACCCACCGTCGACCTCTTGCGCCAGTTGATTTGGCGGTTCTGCGTGGAAGAAGAAGAAAAAGCCTGAACACGGGGGACACGGGGAACATCCTTTTTGAAATGCGTAATGACGCTGTAGGAGCGGCCCCAGGCCGCGATGGATTTCTTGACCGCCGTTATCGCGGGCTTAGCCCGCTCCAACAGGATGTTTTTCCCCGTGTTCCCCGTGTCCCCCGTGTTAA
>JBFXES010000039.1:0-18462 GCA_050179875.1 Thiohalomonadaceae bacterium | reverse complement strand
AGGTTCTCGGCCAGCACCACGCCGTTGCGGTCGTAGATCAGGCCGCGGGTGGGCGCGAGGGGCTGGATGTTGACCCGGTTGGCCTGGGACAGGGTGGTGAAGTGATCGTGGCGGACCACCTGCAGGTACACCAGGCGGCTGAGCAGCACCAGCAGCAGGGCGGCCGCCAGGGCTCCCGCCAGGATGGCGCGGGCGCGGAACAGGGAGGTTTCCCGGATGGAATCCTTGAGGGCGATGCCCCGGGCCATGTCAGGCCACCCGGAAGCGGCGCCGCAGGTCGCGCAGCAGCAGGAATACCCAGGGCCACAGCAGGCTGCTGGTCAGCGACGGCAGCCAATAGGCCCAGGTACCGGGCAACTGGCCCACCACACCCTTGATCCACAGCACCAGCATCTGCGCCAGCGCCACCAGCATGAGTACGCTGAAGGCCTGCTGCCACAACGGATAGACGCGGATTCGCAGGTGGAAATGCCCGGCCAGGAACGCCACCAGGGACAGGGCGAGGGCGTGCTGGCCCAGGATGGCGCCGCGCGCCACGTCCAGCAGCAGGCCCAGCAGCCAGCCGGTGCCTACCCCCACGCGATCGGGCAAGGCCAGGCACCAGTAGATGAGCACCATGGCCACCCATTCCGGACGCAAGGGCGCCGCCCAGTCCGGCAGCGGCAGCATGGTGAGCACCAGGGCGACCGCGAAACTGGCGGCGATCACCCAGCCGTGCTGGTGTCGGGTCAGGCTCATGGCGCTTCACCCCGCCACACCAGCAATACCTCGCGGCTGCGTTCCAGGCGCGCCGTGGCCTCGGCGGTCACCACCGCGTAGGGCTGACTGGGATCGCGCTGCACCGAGGTGATGCGCGCCACGGGATAGCCGGGCGGGAAGCGCCCGCCCAGCCCGGAGGTGATGAGCAGATCGCCCACCTCGATGTCGGCATTGGTGGGCAGGTGCGGGATGTCCAGCTGGTCGGGCGCACCGGTGCCGAGGGCGATGGCGCGCAGGCCGGTGCGGTTGACCTGGACCGGGATGGCGTGGCTGGGATCGGAGATCAGCATGCCCACGCTGGTGAAGGGCGCCACCTTCACCACCTGACCCATGACGCCGTGGGCATCGAGCAGCGGCTGGCCTTCATACACGCCGTCGTGCTCGCCCTTGTTGAGGGTGACCAGGCGCTTGAAAGGGTCCATGTCCACGGCGAGCAACTCGCCGATGAGCACGCGCTCGCCCACCACGGTGGAGGATTGCAGCAGTTCGCGCAGGCGCGCGTTCTCGGCCGTCAGGGCATCGAGCTTCTGCAGGCGCAGCTTCAGTTGCAGGTGTTCGGCCTTGAGGGCGCGGTTTTCCGCCTCCAGGGCAGCGCGCGTGGCCAGCGCGTCGGAACTCCAGTCCACCGCGGTGGCGGGGAGATCAGCGATGTATTGCAGGGGGGCGAGGATGACGGTCAGCCCGTCGCGAATGGCTTCGAGGTGATGCTGCCGGTGATCCAGGAACATGATGGCGAGCGACGCCGCCGCGAGCATCACGGCCCGGATGGCGGGGGACGGTCCCTGTACGAACAGCAGTTTGATAGGACACCTCGCGGGCGAGAGAGGTGAGGTGTGAGAGCTTGCGGATCAGGGTGGTATCGATACCACGCCCGGCGCTTCATGCCTCACCCGTCACGGGTTCTTCGTCACTCCACTGAAAATAGTTCGCCGCCGGCTTCGTCCATCATTTCCAGCGCCCGGCCGCCGCCGCGCGCCACGCAGGTGAGCGGGTCGTCGGCGATGATGACGGGCAGGCCCGTCTCTTCCATGAGCAGGCGATCGAGATCGCGCAGCAGCGCGCCGCCGCCCGTGAGCACCATGCCCCGCTCGGCGATGTCGGCCGCCAGCTCGGGGGGCGTCTGCTCGAGCGCGGTCTTCACCGCACTGACGATGCCGGAGAGCGGTTCCTGGAGGGCCTCCAGGATCTCGTTGCTGTTGAGGGTGAAGCTGCGCGGAATGCCTTCCGCCAGGTTGCGGCCGCGCACTTCGATCTCGCGCACCTCGGTGGTGGGATAGGCGGTACCGATTTCACACTTGATGCGCTCGGCCGTGGCCTCGCCGATGAGCGAGCCATAGTTGCGACGAACGTAATTGATGATGGCATCGTCGAAGCGATCACCACCGATGCGCACGGAGGCGGAGTAGACGATGCCGTTCAGGGACAGCACGGCAATCTCCGTGGTGCCGCCGCCGATGTCGAGCACCATGGAGCCGGAAGCCTCGGAAATGGGCATGCCCGCGCCGATGGCCGCGGCCATGGGTTCTTCGATGAGGTACACCTCGCGCGCGCCGGCGCCCGCGGCCGATTCCTTGATGGCGCGCCGCTCAACCTGGGTGGCGCCGCAGGGCACGCAGATGAGCACACGGGGGCTGGGCTTGAAGAGCTTGAACTTGTTTTCGTGCACCTTGCGGATGAAGTGCTGCAGCATCTTCTCCGTGATGGTGAAGTCGGCGATGACGCCGTCCTTCATGGGGCGGATGGCGACGATGTTGCCGGGGGTGCGGCCCAGCATGCGCTTCGCTTCTGCGCCGACCGCGGCGATACGCTTGGGAGTGTTCGGGCCCGCTTCCTGGCGGATGGCGACCACGGACGGCTCGTTGAGGACTATCCCCTCGCCCCGTACGTACACCAGCGTGTTGGCGGTGCCGAGGTCGATGGAGATGTCGTAGGAGAAGAGGCCTTTCAAGCGTCCGAACATCGAAGGAGATCTCTTGCGGGGGAAGCGGTGGCTAAACCGTCGGTAATTTACCGCCCCGGGGGGGTTTGGGCAAGGTAGCGTATGTGATAAGTTTCTATTTTTATGAGAAAGCGTTAATACAGGAATTCTCCCATGTCCCTGGAACGATCCGACGTGGTCAGCATCGCCCATCTGGCGCGCCTGGCCATCGCCGAAGATGACATTCCCGCCTACGCCCGCAACCTCTCCAACATCCTCGACCTCGTCGCGCAGATGAACGCGGTGGATACCAGCGACGTGGAACCCATGGCCCATCCCCTCGACATGGCCCAGCGCCTGCGCGAGGACGTGGTCACGGAGACCAACCAGCGCGAGAAGTTCCAGGCCATCGCGCCTGCCGTGGAAGCGGGCCTGTACCTGGTACCCAAGGTCATCGAGTGAGCATCACCGCCACGGCGCCGCACGCCATGCCCCGTGGCCCATCAGGAATCCACCAGACATGCATGACAAGACCATCGCCCAACTGGCCGCCGGCCTGAAGGCGCGCGAGTATTCGAGCGAAGAGCTGACGCGCGCCTACCTGGATCGCATCGCACGACTCGATCCCCAACTCAACAGTTTCATCACGGTCACGCCTGAGCTCGCGCTGGAGCAGGCCCGCGCCGCCGATCGGCTGATCGCCGAGGGCAAGGCCGGCCCGCTCACCGGCGTGCCGCTGGCCCAGAAGGACATCTTCTGCACCGATGGAGTGCGTACCTCCTGCGGCTCGAAGATGCTTGACAACTTTACCGCGCCCTACGACGCCACCGTCGTGACCCGCTTCAAGGCGGCCGGCACGGTGATGCTGGGCAAGACCAACATGGACGAGTTCGCCATGGGTTCGTCCAATGAAACCAGTTGGTACGGTCCGGTAAAGAATCCTTGGGACCTGGCCGCCGTACCGGGCGGCTCTTCCGGCGGCTCGGCCGCCGCGGTGGCGGCGCGCCTTGCCCCCGGCGCCACCGGCACCGACACCGGCGGCTCCATCCGCCAGCCCGCCGCCCTGTGCGGCATCACCGGCATCAAGCCCACCTACGGGCGCGTGTCGCGCTACGGCATGATCGCCTTCGCCTCCTCCCTGGACCAGGGCGGTCCCATGGCCGCCACGGCGGAGGACTGCGCGCTCATGCTGGGCGTCATGGCCGGCTTCGACCCGCGCGATTCCACCTCCGTGGACCGCCCGGTGCCCGACTACACCGCGAGCCTGAACGCCGACATCAAGAGGCTGCGCATCGGCCTGCCGAAGGAGTTCTTCGGCGAGGGCCTGGACCCCGAGGTGGCCAAGGTGATCGACGCCGCCATCGCGGAGTACAGGAAGCTCGGCGCCGAGGTGGTGGAGATCTCCCTGCCCAACTCGGCGCTGGCCGTGCCCACCTACTACGTGGTCGCCCCGGCGGAATGTTCGTCCAACCTGTCGCGCTTCGACGGCGTGCGCTTCGGCCACCGCTGCGAGAACCCGAAGAACCTGGAAGACCTCTACAAGCGCTCACGCGGCGAGGGCTTTGGCGCCGAGGTGAAGCGCCGCATCATGATCGGCACCTACGCGCTGTCTGCGGGTTACTACGACGCCTATTACCTGAAGGCGCAGAAGCTGCGGCGCCTCATCGCCGACGACTTCAGGCGCGCCTTCGAACAGGTGGACGTGATCATGGGGCCCACCTCGCCGACGGTGGCCTTCAACATCGGCGAGAAGACCGACGACCCGGTGACCATGTATCTGTCGGACATCTATACCATCGCCGTGAACCTGGCGGGCCTGCCCGGCATGTCCATCCCGGCCGGCTTCGTGGGCAAGCGCCCCGTGGGCCTGCAGATCATCGGCAACCTGTTCGACGAAGCGCGCCTGCTCAACGTGGCGCACAAATACCAGCAGGCCACCGACTGGCACGCCCGCGTGCCGCATGGCTTCGAATGAACGAATTAAACGCGGAGGACGCAGAGACGCGGAGTTCGCGGAGTGAAGAACAAGTGATTTGTTTTTCTCCGCGTCCTCTGCGTCTCCGCGTCCTCCGCGTTAAAGCGAGGTTTTGAGAGATGGAATGGGAAACTGTCATCGGGCTTGAGATTCATGCCCAGCTCGCCACCAAGAGCAAGATCTTCACGGGCGCGGCCACGGCCTATGGCGCCGAGCCCAACACCCAGGCCGATGCGGTGACGCTGGGCCTGCCCGGCGTGCTGCCGGTGCTGAACAAGGAAGCGGTGCGCATGGCGGCCAAGTTCGGCTTGGCCATCGGTGCCACCGTGGCCAACCGCTCGGTGTTCGCGCGCAAGAATTACTTCTATCCGGACCTGCCCAAGGGCTACCAGATCTCCCAGTACGAGCTGCCCGTGGTGGCCCAGGGCCATCTGGACATCGAACTGGAGGATGGCAGCGTGAAGCGCATCGGCGTGACGCGCGCGCACCTGGAAGAGGACGCCGGCAAGTCCCTGCACGAGGACTTCCACGGCATGACCGGCATCGACCTCAACCGTGCCGGCACCCCGCTGCTGGAGATCGTCTCCGAGCCGGACCTGCGTTCCGCGAAAGAGGCCGTGGCCTATATGAAGAAGCTGCACGCGCTGGTGCGCTATCTGGAGATCTGCGACGGCAACATGCAGGAAGGCTCCTTCCGCTGTGACGCCAACGTGTCCGTGCGTCCCAAGGGCCAGAAGGAGTTCGGCACCCGCGCCGAGATCAAGAACCTCAACTCCTTCCGTTTCGTGGAACGCGCCATCGAATACGAGATCGATCGCCAGATCGCTCTCATCGAAAGCGGCGGCAAGGTGGTGCAGGAGACGCGTCTGTACGACCCCGACAAGGGCGAGACCCGCTCCATGCGCGCCAAGGAAGAGGCCAACGACTACCGCTACTTCCCCGACCCGGACCTGCTGCCGCTGGAGATCGACGCCGCCTTCCTGGAAGAGGTGCGCGCCACCCTGCCGGAACTGCCGGACGCCAAGAAGCAGCGCTTCATGTCCCAGTACGGCCTCAACGCCTACGACGCCGGTGTGCTCACCGCCACGCGCGAAACAGCCGACTACTACGAGGCCGTGGTGAAGGCCGCGGGCGGCGATCCGAAGATTGCCGCCAACTGGGTGATGGGTGAACTCTCCGCCGCGCTGAATGCCTCCAACAAGGAGATCACCGAGAGCCCGGTGAGCGCCGACATGCTCGCAGGCATGCTCAGGCGCATGGCCGACAACACCATTTCCGGCAAGATTGCCAAGGAGGTGTTCGAGGCCATGTGGAACGGTGAAGGCGATGCCGACACCATCATCGAAAAGAAGGGCCTCAAGCAGATCACCGACACCGGCGCCATCGAGAAGGTGATCGACGAGATCATCGCGGCCAACCCCGACAACGTGGCGGCCTACCGCAGCGGCAAGGACAAACTGTTCGGCTTCTTCGTCGGCCAGGTCATGAAAGCCACCGGCGGCAAGGCCAACCCCGGCCAGGTCAACGAACTCCTCAAGAAGAAGCTGGCGGGTTAAGAGAAGGCGCAACGCAGAGGGCGCGGTACTGTTCACATGAGGAACCGCACGGAGAACGGAATGTCTCATTTTCAGTTCTTCGCGTCCTCCGCGCCTCCGCGTCCTCCGCGTTGAGTTTCACTAATGTCAGACATCCTGCAACGATTCCTGTTCGAGAACGCCGGTGTGCGCGGCGAGGTGGTGCAGCTGGATGCCACCTGGCAGGCGGTGCTGGAGCGGCACGAGTATCCGCCCACGGTGCGCGAGGTGCTCGGCGAGTCCATGGCGGCCGCGGCGCTGCTGGCCGCTACGCTGAAACTCAAGGGCAGCATCATCCTGCAGGTGCAGGGCGACGGGCCCATTTCGCTGCTGGTGGTGGAATGCACCGCCATGGGCACGCTGCGCGGGCTGGCGCACTGGAAGGGCGAGGTGCCCGCAGCAGACCTGTATGGGCGTTTCGGCGATGGCCGCCTGGTCATCACCGTCGATCCGGGTGAGGGCATGGAGCGTTACCAGGGCATCGTGCCCCTGGAAGGCGCCAATCTGGCGGAGGCGCTGGACACGTATCTGGCGCGCTCCGAACAGCTCGCCACGCGCCTGTGGCTGGCCGCCGACGAGCGCCGCGCCGGCGGCCTGCTGGTGCAGCGGCTGCCGGGGGCCGGTCCCGACGCCGACGCCTGGAACCGTGTGACCACCCTGAGCGCCACCATCACGCCCGCGGAGCTGCTGCACCTGGCGCCCCGTGAAGTGATGCATCGCCTGTTCCATGAGGAAGACCTGCGCGTGTTCGATGCCGAGCCCGTGAGCTTCCGCTGCTCGTGCACGCGCGAGCGCGTGGAGAACATGCTGCGGCGCCTGGGCCAGGAAGAGGTGACAACCCTCCTGCACGAACAGGGTGCGATCACCGTGAACTGCGACTTCTGCAACCAGCGCTACGTGTTCGACAGCGTGGACGCGGCGCAGCTCTTCCTCAACGACGCCATGACCCACCAGGCGGCCGAAACCCGCCATTGAGCCGGCCTTGAGCCCGGCGTAACGACCAGCCCGGTCCGTCACCACGTTTGCTGCCACGACGGTGGCCCAGCCGTCGAGGCACAATCAATAAAAACCTGATAGTGGTGCTTGGGTATATGACCTATTCCTCCCGCACAGACCTGCGGGAGGCGCGATGGAACGCACTTTCCTGGGAGTACTGTTCCTGCTGTTCGCATCAGGCGTCAATGCCGGCCAATTCGCCCTGTTGTTGAACGGGCATGCGATGCATCTCCGGGAATCGCCCGGATTCGAGAACGAACTGAACTACGGCCTGGGTCTGCAATACGATTTCCGGCGCCGCGGCCGCACCCTGCCGTTCGGCTTCCTGGTGGGATTCCAGGACAGCCACCGCGATCCATCCTATGCCGCGGGCGGCGGTTATCGCTGGCGCCTCATCGAACGGTTCATCGACCTGGACGTGGGCCTCACCGGCATGCTGATGACGCGCCGCACCTACAACGGCGGCGATCCGTTTCCTGCAATCCTGCCCATGGCCATGGTGGGTATGGGACGTGTCGCCATGAACGTGCTGTACGTGCCGGACGTGCATCCGGACTTCGTGCCGGTGCTGTTCTTCCAGATGCGCTTCGCCATCGACTGAAGCGGCTCAGGAAAGTACCAGTGGCACAGGCTCCACGTCGCCGTTGCGGAGGCGATAGCCGCGCATGTCCAGCACGCCGCGCGTGTCGAGGGAGATGATGAGGTAAAGCGCCTCGGGATAGGCCGCTTCGGCCAGGTCGCGCGCCGAGGGCGTGGCCGGGGCGTGGGGATGGGAGTGATAGATGGCGAACAGCGTCTCGCCGCGTTCGCGCATGGCGGCCATGGCGCGGATCTGTGCAGAGGGCTCCATGACGAACAGGCGCGCCGGATCACGGGCCGCGTTGGGCACGGGATAGACCTGCACCGGTTCGCCGTCGCGGGCGCCGACGAGACCGCAGACCTCGGCCTCCGGGGATTGCTGGGCGTGCGCGAGCAGGCGGTTGACCAGGCTGCGCGGAAGCACCACCTCGCTCATGAGTGATCTCCGCATGCCGGACAATGCGGATCCTTGCGCAGGCGCAGTGTGCGCACGTCCATGGTCAGCGCGTCCACCACCAGCAACTTGCCGGCGAGGCCTTGCTCCACGCCCGCCAATACCTTGATGGCCTCCGCCGCCTGGATGCTGCCCACCATGCCGACCAGCGGGCCGAGCACGCCCACCAGGCTGCAGGTGTCCTCGCCCGCACCGCTGTCGTCACGGTACAGGCAGCGGTAGCAGGGCGCGTCGGGGCGGTCGTTGCGAAACACGCTCACCTGACCTTCCATGCGGATGGCGGCGCCCGACACCAGCGGCTTGCGGGCACGCACGCAGGCCTCGTTGAGGGCGTAGCGGCTCTCGAAGTTGTCGCTGGCGTCGATGACCACGTCGGCCAGTTCCACCTGTTCCCTCAGGTTGTCCTCCTGCAGGAACTGGTTCAAAGCGATGACGTTCACGTCGGGGTTGATGGCGCGGACCGCATCAGCGGCGGATTCTGCCTTGGGACGCCCCACGTCCGCGCTGCGATGCAGCACCTGGCGCTGCAGGTTCGAGAGCTCCACGTTGTCGAAATCGCACAGCACCAGCGTGCCCACGCCCGCGGCGGCGAGGTACTGCGTCACCGGCGAGCCGAGGCCGCCGAGCCCCAGCACCAGTGCGCGCGCGCGCATGAGCCGCTCCTGGCCGGCCAGACCGAGCCAGGGCAGCAGCATCTGCCGGCTGTAGCGTTCGTGTTGTTGGTCGTTCACTCTGAACTCGAGGGGTTGGACGCGGAGGGCGCGGAGACGCGGAGAACGCGGAGATCAATGAGGTGGAATCTTCTCCGTGTCCTCCGCGTCTCCGCGCCCTCCGCGTTGCGCTGTCTGCATTACAAGTAGTTGCGCCAATGCTCGGGCCGCTCGTCGCGGCAACCGTGGGGCAGGCGCTGGTAGCGGCTCACGTACACCTGGGTGTTGGCCTCCGGGTTGTGCAGTCCAAGGTTGGTGCGCTCATTCTCCTCCGTGTAGTAGTACAGCGCACGCTTGAGCTTGCACAACAGGCTGTTGTCCAGGTGATAGCCCTGGTCCTGCAGGCTGCTTTCGATCTGCTGCAGGCTGATGTGTAAAAGGTCGTAGCCCACCTGGAGCTGGTGATCGGTGAGGGCGCTGGACTCGTGCACACCCGGCATGCCACCCACGAGAGGGGCCGCGGAGCGGGCCTGGTGGCGATCCGGATGCAGGCGACAGAAACGGATGTCGCGTTTCTTGCGCAGCGGCAACGGGGTGGTCATGGCTGGATCGTAGCGACCGGGGATTGCAGGTCAACCCCCCAGTATCGCGAGTGGATCACGAATCGGCTTGCCGCTCAGGGCCGCCGGCCCAGGCTGACCCGCTCATGGCCGAGGCTGTCGCGCATGCTGGCCACCTCGAGAAACCCTTGGGCGGAAAGGAGTTGGCGCACCGCGGCGCCCTGGTCGAAGCCGTGCTCCAGCAGCAGCCAGCCGCCTGGATGAAGATAGGCGCCGGCGCCCGCCGCCAGCAGGCGCAGGTCTTCCAGCCCGTCGGCGCCGCCCACCAGCGCGGAACGCGGCTCGAAACGCACGTCCCCCTGGGAAAGATGCGGGTCATCTGCGGCGATATAGGGAGGATTGGACACGATCATCATGAAACGGTCGCCGTGCAGCGGTTCGAACCAGGCGCCTTCGCGGAATTCCACATTGTGAAAGCGATAGCGCGCGGCATTGTCGCGGGCCACGGCGAGGGCGGCGGCGTTGCGATCGGTGGCGACGATGGTGCAGCCCGGACGCTCGCTGGCGATGGCCAGCGCCACGGCGCCGCTGCCTGTGCCCAGATCGGCGATGCGCCAGGCGGCGTCCAGGGGGATGCGGGCGAGGGCCTGCTCCACCAGGACTTCGGTCTCGTGGCGGGGAATCAGGGTGTCGACGCTCACGGCCAGATCGAGGGACCAGAATTCGCGCCGGCCGATGAGGTGCGCGATGGGCTCACCCTTGACGCGTCGCGCCAGCAATTGCTGATAGGTCGTCCATTGGTCGTCGGTGAGCGCATGCTCCGGCCAGGTGTAGAGCCAGGTGCGTGTGTGCCCGAGCACGTGGGCCAGCAGGATCTCGGCCTCGCGGCGCGCGTCGGCGCCGGGCAGCCGGTCCGCACCCGCAGCGAGGGCCTCAGCGACCTTCATGGTTAAAACTCATTCAGCCAGGGCGGCGAGCTGGTCGGCCTGGTACTCCGCTACCAGCGGATCGATGAGCGGGTCCAGATCGCCCTCCATCACCGCCTCCAGCTTGTAGAGCGTCAGATTGATGCGGTGATCGGTGACTCGCCCCTGCGGGAAGTTGTAGGTGCGGATGCGCTCCGAGCGATCGCCGCTGCCCACCAGCAGCTTGCGCGTGGCGGCCTGTTCGCTCTGCTGTTTCTCCTGTTCCGCGGCGAGCAGTTTCGCGGCCAGCAGCGACATGGCGCGGGCGCGGTTCTTGTGTTGGGAACGCTCGTCCTGGCACTCCACCACGATGCCCGAGGGCAGGTGGGTGATGCGGATGGCCGACTCGGTGCGGTTGACGTGCTGGCCGCCGGCACCCGAGGCGCGATATGTGTCGATCTTGAGATCGGCGGGGTTGATGTCCACGGCTTCCACCTCGTCCACCTCGGGCATGACGGCCACGGTGCAGGCGGAGGTATGGATGCGGCCCTGGGCCTCGGTCTCCGGCACGCGCTGCACGCGATGGCCGCCGGATTCGAACTTCAGGCGCGAGTAGGCGCCAGTACCTGCAAGGCGCGCGATGATCTCCTTGTAGCCGCCGTGCTCGCCCGGGCTCTCGCTCATGATCTCCACCTGCCAGCGGCGCCGTTCGGCGTATTTCGCATACATGCGGAACAGGTCGCCGGCGAACAGGGCCGCTTCGTCACCGCCCGTGCCCGCGCGCACTTCCAGGAAGATGTTGCGCTCGTCGTTGGGATCCTTGGGCAGCAGCAGTTTCTGCAGTTCCAGCTCCTGGGCCTCCAGCCGCTGCTTGGCGTCGCGCAGTTCCTCCTCCGCCAGTTCACGCATGTCGGCATCCGCGTCCTTGAGCATCTCCTCCGCCGTGCGCAGGTCGTCGAGCGTGCCCTGGTAGCGGGCGAAGGCGTCCACCACCGGAGCGAGCTGCGCATGTTCCCTGGACAGCGCGCGAAAGCGCTCCTGGTCGGCGATGACGGACGCCTCGGCCAAGAGGCCATTGAGCTCCTGAAAACGTTCGCTCAGGTTTTCGAGCTTGCGCAGTATGGATGGCTTCATGTGTTTCCGGCGGCCCGGGGAAGGGATCGGCCAAAGGCATGGAGTTCACGGAGCACTGCTCCGCGAACAAGGGTTTGTGGACGGCTAATGCTCGTCGCTGGTTTTCAGGTTGAACAGCTCGCGGGCGGCGTCCAGCAGAGAACGCCGGCCTTCGTAGCTGGCGCGACGCATCTGGCTGCAGGGGGCGTGGATGAGCTTGTTGGTGAGCAGGCGACCCAGTTCGCGTACCACCTCCTCCGGCGTCTTGCCGTTCTGGAGCTGATGCAGGGCCCGTTCCACGGTCTGGTCGCGCAGGAGCTCGGCGTTCTCGCGGAAGGCGCGGATGGTGTCCACCGCCTCCAGCGACTTGAGCCAGCCCATGAAATGGCCCACCTGCACGTCGATGATCTCATCGGCCTGCTTGGCCGCTTCCTGCCGCGAACGCAGGTTTTCCTGGATGATTTCCTGCAGGTCGTCCACGGCGTACAGATAGACGTCCTCCAGCTGCGCCACCTCGGGCTCGATGTCGCGCGGCACGGCGATGTCCACCATGAGCATGGGACGGCGCTTGCGCGCGCGGATGGCGCTCTCCACCGCACCCTTGCCCAGGATGGGCAGCGGGCTTCCGGTGGAGGAGATGACCACGTCCGCCTCGGCCAGATGGGCGGTAATCTCGGGGAGGCCGATGGCGAAGCCGTCGAACTCCGCGGCCAGCGCATGGGCGCGTTCCACGGTGCGGTTGGCGATGATGATGCGGCCGATGCCGTTCTCGCGCAGGTGGCGCGCCACCAGTTCGATGGTCTCGCCGGCGCCGATGAGCAGGGCGGTGTGGCGGCGGAGATCGCTGAAGATCTGCCGCGCCAGGCTCACCGCGGCGAAGGCGACGGAGACCGCGCTGGCGCCGATGGCGGTGTCGGTGCGCACCTGCTTGGCCACCTGGAAGGTGTGCTGGAACAGGCGGTTGAGCAGCACCCCCACGGTGCCTGCGTCCTGGGCCGCGGTGTAGGCCTGCTTCATCTGGCCGAGGATCTGGGGCTCGCCCAGCACCAGGGAATCCAGGCCGCTGGCCACGCGCAGCATGTGGCGCACGGCGTCGTGTTCGGGGTGCTTGTAAATGTACGGTTCCAGGTCCACCGGGCGGACATTGTGGAACTCGCCGAGCCAGTTCACCAGTTCGGTGATGCGCTCCCCGGGCAAACCGCAATACAGCTCCATGCGGTTGCAGGTGGACAGGATGGCCCCTTCCTGGATGGTGCCGCGCTGGGCCAGCTCACGCAGGGCGGACGGCACGGTATCAGGGGAGAACGCGACCTTCTCCCGGATTTCGACCGGTGCAGTCTTGTGGTTGATGCCTAGAGCGATGAGTGCCATGGGCGCGGAAATCGACTGATGGATTTTGCCATTCTGCGTGATGCCTTCCCTCGATATCAAGCCATGGTCGCCCTGGGCTGGCTTCCGGTCGACCGCCGGCATCACGTTTTCGCGCGGGCCGGCGCACCCCCGCCCCGGACCGGACCGCGGAAACTGCGGCCGGCTCAAGGGTAAAAAGCCGGAAACTCGGGTATAGTTTCCCTGCACTGAGACACTGCCTGCCGGGCGCCGTTTCCCACCGCCAATGATCCGAATGCGCATCCCTGCCCTGATGATTACGGCCTTCCTGGCCGGTTGCAGCGGCGTGCCGGCCCAGAAACCGGTGCCTGCCCCCGAACCGGCGGCGCCTGCCGCAGAGGCCAGGCCCGCCCAACTGGGCGCCGCGCCGGTGGTGTTGCCGGCCAACGAGCTCACCCCCGGGCTCATGTATGAGTTGCTGGCAGCCGAGATCGCCCTGCAGCGCGGCGACCTGCTGCTGGCCGCCGACAACTACCTGCGCGCGGCCTGGGACACCCGCGACCCGCGCGTGGTCAAGCGCGCGGTGCGCATTGCGGTCTACGCCCGCGACAACGAAAAGGCCCTGGAGGGCGCCGAGCTCTGGGTGGAACTGGCCCCCACCGACCTGGAGGCCCGTCAGTCCCTGGCCGCGCTGCTCATCCACCTGGGGCGCGCCGGCGAGGCCGTGCCCCACCTCGACTACGTCCTCAGCGCCTCGGCCGACAGCGGCCAGGGTTTCCAGGCGATCATCAACCTGCTGAGCCGGGAGAACGACAAGGCCCAGGCCATGGCGCTGCTGGAAGAACTCATAGCACGCCGCCGCGACGACCCCAACGCCCTGTTCGCCCACGCCCAGATGGCCTTCCTGCTCGGCCGGCGCGATACGGCGCTGGCCAGCGTCAACGAGCTGCTCGCGCGCAAGCCGGGCTGGGCCCGCGCCCTGGTGCTGAAGTCCAACATCCTGCGTCACGACGGCAAGGTGCCCGAGGCCCTCGAGACCTATGCACAGGCCGTGGCCGCGGAGCCGACCGACGCCGGGCTGCGGCTGTCCTACGCCAAATTCCTGGTGGAGGAGCGCCGCTTCGAGGCGGCCCGCACCGAGTTCGAGGCCCTGGCCCGGCAGTTGCCCGGCAACGTCGAGGTCTCCTACGCCCTGGGCCTGCTCGCCATGCAACTGGGCGATCTCCCGGCAGCGGAGCGCGAGTTCCGGCGCCTGCTCGCCGCCGGTCACCACGACGAGGCGGCGTACGCCCTGGCGCAGATCGCCGAATCCCGCAAGGACTACGAGGAAGCCCGGCGCTGGTACACTGCCGTGGGCGACGGCCCCAACGCCTTCGATGCGCGGGTCCGCGTGGGTCTGATCGTCGCGCGTACCGAGGGCCTGGCCGCCGGCCGTGCCTACCTGCACGGCCTGCGCGAGGAGTTTCCCGACGAACAGCCCCGCCTGTATCTGGCCGAGGGCGAAATGCTGCGCGAGCTGGAGCGCCATGCCGAGGCGGTGGAAGTGCTCACCGCGGGTCTGCTCCTCTCGCCCGACAATCCCGAGCTCCTTTACGCCCGCGCCATGGCGGCCGAGCGCCTGGATCGCCTGGACGTGCTGGAGCAGGACCTGCGCCGCATCCTCAGCGCCGACCCGGAGAACGCCCAGGCGCTCAACGCCCTCGGCTACACCCTGGCGGACCGCACCGATCGTTACGAAGAGGCCCTCGGCTACATCCGCAAGGCGCTGGCCCAGCACCCGGACGACCCGGCCATCAACGACAGCATGGGTTGGGTGATGTTCCGCCTGGGGCGCTACGAGGAGGCCGAAACCTATCTGCAGAAGGCCGCCGGCATCCTCGACGACCCCGAGATCGCGGCTCACCTGGGCGAGTTGTACTGGGTCACCGGCCGTCGTGACCAGGCGCGCCAGGTGTGGGACGAGGGCCTCCAGCGGGCCCCTGACAACCGGCTGCTGCTGAATGTGATCGAGCGGCTCAGCAAGTGATCCCTGCGCGTTCCGTTCTTCCCGTCGCCATGCTGGCGCTGCTTGCGCTTGCAGCCTGTGCCCCCGTGCCCACGCGTCCGCCGGTGGCCGATCCCGAGGCGGCCTGGTCGCGCCACCGCGCCGCCGTGGGCCAGGTGAACGACTGGCGCCTGAACGGCAGCCTTGCGGTGGAGGCCCACGGCGACGGTGGCCAGGCACAGGTGGACTGGCGCCAGCGCAACGGCGCGTTCGACATCCGCCTGCGCGGTCCCCTCGGCTCCGGCGCGGTGCGCCTGAGCGGCGACGACGGAGGCGCGACCCTCGCCCTGGACAACGGCGAGCGCCACCAGGACGCCAACGCCAGCTGGCTGCTGTACCAGCAGACCGGCTGGTGGATCCCGGTGGAGGCGCTGCGCTGGTGGGCGCTGGGCCTGCCGGCGCCGGACGCGCCCGCCCGCGTAGACCTGGACGATCAGGGCCGGCTCGCCCGGCTGGTGCAGAACGGCTGGACCATCCGCTTCGACCGCTATGTGGCCGAGCGCGGCGTCGAGGTGCCGGGCCGCCTGGTGGCCAGCGCTGAGGACGCGGAAGTGCGCCTGGTGGTGAGGCGCTGGGAGCTGTCCGGCCCAGGGCCCGTCCCATCCCATGGCGGCTGATCTTCCCTGGCCGGCCCCGGCCAAGCTCAACCTGTTTCTTCATATCGTCGGCCGCCGGCCCGACGGCTATCACCTGCTGCAAAGCGTCTTCCAGTTCCTCGACCACTGCGATCTCATCCACTTCACCGTCCATGACCGGGACGAGGTCCGGCGTGTCTCGGCGCTGCCCGGCGTGGCGCCGGAACAGGACCTGGGGGTGCGCGCGGCGCAACTGCTCCGGCAGGAGACCGGCTATCGCGGCGGCGTGGACATCCGCGTGGACAAGCGCCTGCCCATGGGCGGCGGCCTGGGCGGCGGCAGCTCCGATGCGGCCACCACCCTGGTGGCGCTCAACCGGCTGTGGGGACTGGGGCTTTCGCAGGATGCGCTGGCAACCCTCGGCCTGCGCCTCGGCGCCGACGTGCCGGTGTTCGTGCGCGGCCAGGCGGCCTGGGCCGAAGGCGTGGGGGAGCGGCTCACGCCCGTGGAATTGCCGGAGCCGTGGTTCGTGGTGCTCGTGCCGCCGGTGAGCGTGTCCACCGCCGAGGTCTTCACGGACCCTCAATTGACACGGAATTGCCTGCCCATCACAATACGCGACTTTCTTCGCGGGGCAGGCGGGAACGTCTGCGAGCCCGTGGTGCGGCGCAGACACCCGCAGGTGGCGACGGCCCTCGACTGGCTCGCCACGCGCGCACCGGCGCGCATGACCGGCACCGGGGCCTGCGTTTTTGCCGCGTTCGAAGACGAGTTTGCTGCGCGCGCGACATTGGCGGCGCGTCCGGCAGGGTTAGACGGTTTCGTCGCCCGCGGATGCAATCGTTCGCCCTTGCTCGCGCGGCTCGAAAGTTGCGAATCCTGAACCCCGCAGGTGGGACGTTCAGCATTCGCGTTTTGTTTTTTGGGGCGTCGCCAAGCGGTAAGGCACTGGATTTTGATTCCAGCATTCCCAGGTTCGAATCCTGGCGCCCCAGCCAGTTTGGTGCGTTAGGCGTCAGGCGCATGACGTGACCCCAGGGACCGCCGGTCGTCTGCGCTTCGCGGTTAACGCTTAACGTCTCAGATTTCAAACGCGTCACGTCGCACAGAGGGGCCATGGTTTCCGACATGATGGTGTTTGCGGGCAATTCCAACCCGCAGCTCGCGCAAGATATCGCCACCCATCTCGGCATGCCGCTCGGCAAGGCCGTCGTGGGTCGCTTCAGCGACGGTGAGATCATGGTGGAGATCCTGGAAAACGTGCGCGGCAAGCACGTGTTCATCGTCCAGCCCACCTGTGCACCCACCAACGACAATCTCATGGAACTCATGGTGATGGTCGACGCCATGCGCCGCGCCTCCGCCGGCCGCATCACCGGTGTGGTTCCCTATTTCGGCTATGCCCGCCAGGACCGCCGCCCGCGCTCCGCACGTGTGCCCATCACCGCCAAGGTGGTGGCCAACATGCTCACCATCGTGGGCGTGAACCGCCTGCTCACCGTCGACCTGCACGCCGACCAGATCCAGGGCTTCTTCGACATCCCGGTGGATAACGTCTACTCGTCGCCCATCCTGCTGTCCGACATCTGGCGCGCCCGCGACCCGAACGTGATGGTGGTGTCGCCTGACGTGGGCGGCGTGGTGCGCGCCCGCGCCCTGGCCAAGCGCCTGGACGACGCGGACCTCGCCATCATCGACAAGCGCCGTCCGCGCGCCAACGTGGCCCAGGTGATGCACATCATCGGCGACGTGCGCGACCGCACCTGCATCCTGGTGGACGACCTGGTGGACACCGCCGGCACCCTGTGCCTGGCCGCCGCCGCCCTCAAGGAGCACGGCGCCGCCAAGGTCAAGGCCTACATCACCCACCCGGTGCTGTCGGGCCCGGCCATCGAGAACATCGAGAATTCGCAGATTGACGAGCTCGTCGTCACCGACACCATTCCGCTGCGCCCGGCGGCGCGCGCCTGCAAGCGCATCCGCCAGGTGAGCATCGCCGAGATGCTGGCCGAGACCATGCGCCGCATCAACAACGAGGAGTCGGTGAGCTCGCTGTACATGGATTGAGGCGGCGCGCTGCGCTGCCTGACCGAATTCCGCCGAACCTGGTCGCGGGCGAGGCGGTGAACCGCGGCCGAGAGGCCGTCACTACTCAGGAGAAACACAATGTCCAAAGTCGATTTCGTCGTTACCGCGGAAACCCGCAGCGACATGGGGAAGGGTGCGAGCCGCCGCCTGCGTCGCCAGGGCAAGATTCCCGGCATCATCTATGGCGCCCACAAGGACGCTACCCCGGTCCTGCTCGACCACAACGAGCTCATGAACCACCTCAAGCACGAAGCATTCTACTCCCACGTGCTCACCATCAAGCTCGACGGCAAGACCGAACAGGCCGTGCTCAAGGACCTGCAGCGTCATCCTGCCAAGCCGGTGCTGCTGCACGCCGACTTCCAGCGCGTCAGTGCCAAGGAAAAGCTGCGCATGCACGTGCCCTTGCACTTCGTGGGCGACGATGTGTCCCCTGCCGTCAAGGTCGGCGGCGGCATGATCTTCCACGCCATGACCGAAGTGGAAATCTCCTGCCTGCCCAAGGACCTGCCGGAGTTCATCGAAGTGGACGTGTCCGGCATGGAACTGGGCCAGAGCCTGCACCTGTCGGAAATCAAGCTGCCCAAGGGTGTGGAACTGACGGCGTTGACCCACGGCTCTGATCTGCCGGTAGCCGCCGCCCAGGCGGGCCGTACTGCGGCTGCTGAGGAAGGCGCTGCTGCCGAGGGCGAGGAAGCCGCCGGCTGATAGCCGTCCGGGCCCTCGATGAAGCCGGCGCTGATGCCGCCCCTGGAACTCATCGTCGGACTGGGCAACCCCGGTCCCGAATACGAGCTCACGCGGCACAACGCCGGCTTCTGGTTGGTGGACGCCCTCGCCCGGCGCGAGGGCGCCCACTTCCGCCTCGAAGGCAAGTTTCAGGGCGAAGTGGCCAAGGTCCGGTTCGACGGCCGCGAGATCTGGCTGCTCAAGCCCATGACCT
>JBFXES010000038.1:0-19338 GCA_050179875.1 Thiohalomonadaceae bacterium | reverse complement strand
ATGGCCGTGGTCGGCGCCGCCATGCGCAAGCTCGTGCATATCGCCTATGGCGTGCTCAAGAATGGCACCCCCTTTGACGCCGAAATCGCCATGAAGGGGGCTTGACGGGAAAGACGGTATCTACAGGTCGGCGAATCCGTTAGTTTCCCTGTTTTAATGTTCACCGCCATGTACGTAGGCAGGTTCGCGCCGTCGCCCACGGGGCCGTTGCACTTCGGGTCGCTGGTGGCGGCGACGGGGAGTTTTCTGCGGGCGCGCGCCATGGGCGGGCGCTGGCTGGTGCGGGTGGAGGACATCGATCCGCCGCGCGAGGTGCCCGGGGCGGCGGACGCGATACTGCGCGCCCTGGAGGCCTTCGGCCTGGAATGGGACGGCCCCGTGCTGTACCAGTCGTCCCGCCTGGACGCCTACCGGGAGGCCCTGGACGCCTTGCTCACCGGTGGCCTTGCCTTCGCCTGCACCTGCTCGCGCAAGGACATCGCCCAGCTGGCGGGGCCATCCGGGGTCTATCCGGGCACCTGCCGGCGCCGCCGCGGCCTGCCGCGCGCGGCCCACGCCATACGTGTCGCCGTCGGCGAGACCGTGGTGGAGTTCGACGACTTGTTGCAGGGTCCACAGCGTCAGGACCTGGCCCGCGAAGTGGGCGATTTCGTGGTGCGCCGGGCCGACGGCCTGTTCGCCTATCAGCTGGCCGTGGTGGTGGACGATGCCTTCCAGGGCGTCACGGAGGTGGTGCGCGGCGCAGACCTGCTGGACTCCACGCCCCGCCAGATCCATCTGCAGCGTCTGCTGGGCCTGCCCACGCCGGGTTATCTGCACCTGCCCGTGGCGGTGGACGCTGCGGGCCAGAAGCTGAGCAAACAGACCCACGCCGCGCCCCTCGATCCCGCACGGCCACTGCCGGCCATCGCCCAGGCACTGCGCTTCCTCGGCCTTGCCCCCGGGCCTGAACTGCTGGAGGCCGACCCCGCCGCCGCCTGGGCCTGGGCCATCGCCCGCTTCCGGTTGGATCACCTGCCCCGTCGCTGTACCTTGCCTGTGTGAGAAAAGTCCGCCAATGAACGCAAATAAACGCAAATGAACTCATAATCCCCGTGACGCGCTTCTCGCCATGCATTTGCGTTCATTGGCGTTCATTCGCGGACCTTGCTCAAAGAGATTGTTACTATTTGTAACAGCTCTGATAAGCTAGCGGCCATGTCGCCGCCACGTGAACCCACGCCCGTCACGGATCGCACGCTGATCCTGTTCCTGTTCGCCGTGTTCGTGCTGGTCTCGCCGCTGAAGGCGATCTGGGCAGTTGCGGCGGCGCCGTGGTACGCGCCCTATCTGGTCTGGGCCGGGATCATCGCCCTGGTGTATTGGCTGGAGCGGCGCCAGCGCCATGATGTTTGAGCTCTGGCAATTGTTCCTGGCCGGCGTCGGCTACCTGGGCCTGCTGTTCCTGGTGGCCTACGCGGCCGAGCGCGAGTGGGTGCCGCGCCGGCTCACACGCCATCCGCTCACCTATGCGCTGTCCCTCGGTGTCTATGCGACCTCGTGGAGTTTCTACGGCAGCGTCGGCTTCGCCCAGACTTCCGGCTACAACTTCCTCACCATCTACCTGGGCGTGACGCTCGCGTTCGTGCTGGCACCGGTGCTGCTGCAACCCATCCTGCGCCTCACCCGGGAATACCAGCTCTCTTCCCTGGCCGACGTGTTCGCCTTCCGCTATCGCAGCCAGTGGGCGGGCGTGCTGGTGACGGTGTTCATGCTGGCCGGGACGCTGCCCTATTTCGCCCTGCAGGTGCGCGCGGTGACCGAGTCCCTGCAGGTGCTCACGGGAGAATCGGCGCCCGACCTCATCGCCTTCGGCTTCTGCGTCACCATCCTGGTGTTCTCGGTGCTGTTCGGCGCGCGCCACAGCTCGGCCCGCGAGAAGCACGAAGGCCTGGTGCTGGCCATCGCCTTCGAATCCCTGGTGAAGCTGCTGGCGCTGCTCATGGTCGGCCTGTTCGCCGTGTTTGGCGTATTCGGCGGCCTCGGCGGGCTCGATACCTGGCTGGCCGAGCACCCCGCTGCGCTCGATAACCTCTACCGGCCCATGCACGAGGGCCCGTGGGGCACGCTGCTGTTGCTCGCCTTTGCGGCGGCGTTTCTGCTGCCGCGCCAGTTCCACATGGCCTTCAGCGAAAACCTCGACCCGCGTTCCCTGTCGCGCGCCGCCTGGGCCTTCCCGCTGTTCCTGCTGCTGCTGAACCTGGCCATTCCGCCCATCCTGTGGGCGGGCGCCGTGAGCTCGCCGGGGCTGTCGCCCGACTACTACGTGTTAGGCATCACGCTGAGCAGCGGCTCGTCCTGGCTGCCGGTGTTCACCTTCATCGGCGGCGTGTCGGCCGCCAGCGCCATGCTGATCGTGGCCAGTCTCGCCCTCTCGGCCATGTGCATGAACCATCTGGTGCTGCCCGCCAGCTTCCCGCCGCGCCTCGGGCCCGACATGAACATCTATCGCTGGCTGCTGTGGGGCCGGCGCGTGCTCATCGCCCTGATCATCCTCGCCGGCTACGGCTTCTATCGCCTGCTGGAACACAACCAGGGCCTGGTGCAACTGGGCCTCATCTCCTTCGTGGCCGTGGCGCAGTTCCTGCCGGGCGTCGTCGGCCTGCTCTATTGGCGGCGCGCGACCCGCGCCGGTTTCGTGGCGGGGCTGGTGGCCGGCTGCACGGTATGGGCCTTCGCCCTGATGGTGCCGCTGCTGCAGCGGTCCGGCTTTCTGGTGTGGGACGTGGACCCCATGGCCCTCCTGGGCGGCACGCCCGAGGAGCCGTGGAGCGCTTCCACTTTCTGGTCGCTGAGCCTGAACGCGCTGCTGTTCGTGGGCGTGTCGCTGCTGACCCGCCAGAGCCCCGCCGAGCGCGAAACCGCGCGTGCCTGCTGCCGCGAGAGCGCGACGCCGCCGGGCGGGCTGCTGCTGGCCGAGTCGCCGCGCCAGATCCGCGAGCAACTGGCGCGCATTACCGGCGAGGAGATGGCGGCGCACGAAGTGGCGAGCGCCCTGGCCGACCTCGGCCTCGACGAAGACGAGAGCCGCCCCGCGGCCCTGCGCCAGTTACGCGAGCGCATCGAGCGCAACCTGTCCGGGCTGGTGGGCCCGGTGCTGGCGCGCATGATCGTGGACGAACGCCTGCGGCTCGATCCGCAGGCCCGCACCGCCCTCGCCGACAGCATCCGCTACATCGAACAGCGACTGGAAGACTCCCAGACCCGTTTGCAAGGCCTTGCCGGCGAGCTGGACCGGCTGCGTCGCTATCACCGCCAGGTGCTGCACGACCTGCCGCTCGGGGTCTGCTCCGTGGGTCCCGCGCAGGAGGTGGTGAGCTGGAACCAGGCCATGACCAGTCTCTCCGGACTCGCCCCGGACAGCGTGGTGGGCACCGCCCTCACCGACCTGCCGGACCCGTGGGCCGGCCTGCTCAACAGCTTCCTGCGCGCCGGCGATGATCACCTACGCAAGTTGCAGGTGCGCGTCGGCAACAATGTACGCGTGTTCACCCTGCACAAGGCCGCCATCGAGGCACCCAAGGAAGGGCGCGATGCCCAGCCCGGCGGCACCGTCATCCTGGTGGAGGATCTCACCGACCTGCACACCCTGGAGGTGGAGCTGGCCCACAGCGATCGCCTGGCCTCCATCGGCCGGCTCGCCGCGGGCGTGGCGCACGAGATCGGCAACCCCGTGACCGGCATCGCCAGCCTGGCCCAGAACGTGCTCATGGAGCCGGACAACACGGAACTCGTCGAGGAATCCCTGCTGCTGATCCTCGAACAGACCAAGCGCATCTCCAACATCGTGCGCTCGCTGGTGAGCTTCAGCCATGGCGGTTCGGCCACCGACCACATGCCCGCGCCGGTGCCGTTGCGCGTGTGCGTGGACGAGGCCATCCGCCTGGTGCAGCTCTCCCGCGCGGGCAAGGAACTGGTGTTCGAAAATCACTGTGCGCCGGAACACGAGGTGTTCGGCGATCGCCAGCGCCTGTGCCAGGTGTTCGTAAACCTGCTCACCAATGCCGCCGACGGCTCGCAGCCGGGCGACAAGGTGGTGGTACGCAGCACCGAGAGCCGGGAGTTCCTGGAGATCCAGGTGGAAGACCACGGTAGCGGCATCGACGAGGAATACCTCGACCGCGTGTTCGAACCGTTCTTCACCACGAAAGAGCCGGGCGCTGGCACCGGCCTCGGCCTGCCCCTGGTCTACAACATCGTCCAGGAACACTCCGGCAGCATCAGCATTTACAGCGCCAAGGGTGAGGGCACCTGCGTCACCCTCAAGTTGCCCTCCACCCTCGACGAAATCACCCAGGGACGCGTCATTCCCCAGAAGAACCAGGCATGACTCGCATACTCCTCGTCGAAGACGAAAAGGTCATACGTTCCGCCCTGCGCCGCCTGCTCGAACGCAACGGCTACGAGGTGACGGAGGCCGGCGCCGTGGCCGAGGCACTGTCGCACGACATCGCCGGCTTCGATCTGGTCATCACCGACCTGCGCCTGCCCGGCGCGCCCGGCACCGATCTCATCGCCCAGGCCGGCGACGTGCCGGTGCTCATCATGACCAGCTACGCCAGCGTGCGCTCCGCGGTGGAATCCATGCAGCTGGGCGCGGTGGATTACATCGCCAAGCCCTTCGATCACGACGAGCTGCTCATGACCGTGGAGCGCGTGCTCAAGCAGCGCCGGCTCGCGCGCCAGAACGAGGTGCTCAAGCAGGACCTGTCCCGCGAGTATCCGGTGGGCGGCATGATCGGCCACTGCCCGGCCATGCAGGAGGTGTTCGCGCGCGTCCGAAAGGTGGCGCCCACGGATACCACGGTACTGATCCTGGGCGAGTCGGGCACCGGCAAGGAACTGGTGGCACGCGCAGTGCACGAGGCCAGCCAGCGCCGCGAGGCCCCGATCGTCACGGTGAACTGCGCAGCCATTCCCGAAGGCCTCATCGAATCGGAACTGTTCGGCCACGAAAAGGGCGCGTTCACCGGTGCCGTGGGCGCGCACACCGGCCTGGTGGAGGCCGCCGACGGCGGCACCCTGTTCCTGGATGAGATCGGCGAGCTGCCCCTCGAGACCCAGGCGCGCCTGCTGCGCGTGCTGCAGGAGGGCGAAGTGCGCCGCGTGGGCGCGACCCGCTCCAAGCGCGTGGACGTGCGGCTCATCGCCGCCACCAACCGCGATCTGAAACAGGCCGTGGCCGACGGCGCCTTCCGCGGCGATCTCTACTTCCGCCTGAACGTCATGGAGATCCACCTGCCGCCGGTGCGCGAGCGCGGTGACGACATCCTGGAACTGGCGCACGCCCTGCTCGCCAAGACCTGCCAGCGGCTCAACCGGCCGCCCGCGCACTTCGCGCCCGCCAGTCTGGAGCGCATCCGCGCCTACCCGTGGCCCGGCAACGTGCGCGAGATGGAGAACGTGCTCGAGCGCGCCGTGATCCTGGCCGACACCGCCCTCATCACGCCCGAACTCCTGGCCATCGCACCGCCCCCGGCGCCGGATGAAGGTCCTGATGCGAAACTCTCCCTGGACGAGTATTTCGTCAAGTTCGTGCGCGAAAACGAAAGCCGGATGACCGAGACCGAACTGGCGCGCCACCTGGGCATCAGCCGCAAGACCCTGTGGGAACGCCGCCAGCGCCTGTCCATCCCGCGCAGCAAGGAGACCAAATGAGCGCGACGCCCTTTCTCGCCGCCTTCCGGGGCAACTTCAAGAACATGCTGCGCTGGGAGCAGTTGGAGGGCTTGTGGGCCACGGTGCGCGCGCAGGCCGCCGGCCAGTGGTACGTCTACGCGGTGGGCGAGGCCGTGCCTACCGCCCCCGTGGACGATGTACGGCTCGACACCTTCCTCACCGAGGTGGATGCCTTGTTGCGGCGCGAGCACGACGAGGACTATTGCGGCATCGTCTACGTGGACGATCCCGCCCGGCCGGGTTTCATCAAGATCTACGACCCCGGCAACCTGGGCAGCGTATGCGGCTCCGGCTCGCAGCCGCCGCCCCTGCCGGGCTGGATCCTGTGCACCATGCCGCCGGAAGATCTGAAGGCCGCGTACCAACCCGCAGGCAACCGGCGTCGCTGGTGGCAGCGTATCCTGGGCGGCTGACGCAAACGCGCGAACCATGACCGAAGAGCATCAAGATCAGCGCACGGCGCTTTTCGACATCCAGGAGCAGTACCTGCTGTACTCCAAGCCGGAGATCGCCCGCGTACTGCGCGACCTGGCCAAGAAGCCGGAGATCATCACCGCCTACCTCAACGGCGGCCCGCGCTATTTCCTTACGGCGGTCATCGCCGTGCTGCCCGAACACGACATGCTGGTGCTCGACTACGGCTCCGACGAGGAGCTCAACGAGCTGGCGCTGCAAGCGGAGCGCCTGGTGTGCGTGACCCGGCACGAACACGTGAGCGTGCGCTTCACCTGCACGGGACTCCAGCGCGCCAAGTACCAGGGCCGCGCGGTGCTCGCCGCGCCGCTACCCGAATCGGTTTACCGGCCGCAGCGCCGCGAGTACTTTCGCGTGGCCACGCCCTCCGTGTCGCCGCTGCGCATCCGGGTACCGCAGCCGGGGGCCGATCCCGTGGAACTGGTGGTGCTCGACCTCAGTTGCGGCGGCGCGGGCATGTACGACCCGGCCCAGACCTTTGCCCGCCAGCCGGGCGAACTCATCAAGGGATGTGGTCTGGAATTGCCGGGCTTCGGCCGCGTCGTGTTCGATCTGGAAATCCGCAATCACGTACCCATGCGTCGCAACGACGGCACGCCCATGCTGCGCATCGGCGGCCAGTTCCGCGGGCTCACCAATGACGGGACGGCGCTGCTGCAACGCTACCTGCACAAGCTGCAACTGGAGGCCAAGCGCTGAGGCCGCGCCCCTTGCCTTGCCCGCATCGGCTGACGGATAGTACGGGTGCCGCGCAAGGACGCGCCGCCGCCACGGCAATCGAGCGCCACGCGCATTTGCTACAATCGCGCAACTCCGCCTGGCAGGCCCCGATGTCCAAGCAAAACGAACAGGAAAAAACCGGGCTTCCGCTCGTCAGCGACCATGATGAGGATCCGGAGCAATTCCGGTTGCGCTCGCGCGAGGAGATCGGCCGTGTGCTGCGCGACCTGATCAGGCACAACGAACTCATCACGGCCTACTACAGCGGCAGCGACTTCCTGCTCACCACGGTGCTCGGCGTGGACATGGACAAAGCGCGCATCTACGTGGACGTGAGCACCGATGAAAGCGTGAACCGGCGCTTTGCCGCCAGCGACCACCTGGTATTCGTGGGCCGGCATTTCCAGGTGCGCCTGCAATTCACCGCGCCGGGTGCCACGCTCACCCGGTTCGAGGGCGGCCCGGCCTTCGCCGTCCCTTTCCCCGATTCCATGCTGCGCATGCAGCGCCGCGAGTTCTACCGCCTGATCACGCCGCTGGTACACCGGCCCCAGTGCCACTTCACCACCGACGACGGGCGCAGCATCGACGTGCCCATCCTGGACATCAGCCTCGGCGGCATCGGCATCATCGAACCCGACGCCGACCGCGACGCGCTGTGGGCGCCCGGCAACGTCATCCGCAACTGCCAGGTGGACCTGCCCGAAGGCTGCGTCATGAGCGACGTGGAGGTGCGCAACCGCTATACCGTCGCCCTGCCCGGCGGCAAGTCGCAGTTGCGCGTGGGCTGCCGCTTCCTCCATCTGGAACCGCGCATGAACTCGGAACTCCAGCGCTACATCCATCGCATCGAACTGGAACGGCGCCGCCTCAGTCGCGAGTAGCCGCCTCGGAGGCAAGGCCGCGGCCACGGAGGCCCGTGGTGTTCCCTTGCCGGTTTCCGTCCCTCTCCCGCCCGTGATCCTGTTTCCGGCCGACCCGCATTCGCAGCGGCTATCCGGTCCTGTGTGTTACGTGCCGTAACAAACCCGGGTTACGCCACGTAACACGTAACCCGCCCCACCCCGCACAAGCCTCCGCAACCTATTGATACGCCGAGCAATACTTGGATGGCACAGGCATTGCTTTGAGTCACGCGTTCATAGGACTAATTCCGACATGATGAATACCGCCGCCTCACTGTCGCCCACGCTGGAGTTCCTGCGCCGGCACGCGCCCTTCGATCAGATGGCGCCCGCGCACCTGGAATACATGGCCAAGCGCCTCAAGCTGGGCTTCTACGCGCGCAACGAGGTCATCGTCGGCCCCGGCGACGGCCCCGCCGATCGCTTCTACATCATCAAGCAGGGCCGGGTCCACGGCGAGGCGGCGGACGGCGCGGAGATGGAAGAAGGCGCCTTCGAGCTGGTGAGCGGCGAGTGTTTCCCCGTGGGCGCCCTGCTCTCCCGCCGTCCGGTGCGCCTCATCGAGCGCGCCGTCGAGGACACCTTCTGCTTCGAGCTGGAACGTGAGGACTTCGATTACCTGCTGAACCGCAGCGCGGTGTTCCACGACTTCTGCACGCGCCGCATCGCCAGCCTGCTCGACAGCGCCCTGCGCAGCGCGCAGGCCAATTCCGCCACCCGCGTCTCCGAAGACGCCCTGTCCAGCCCGCTGCAGGCCCTGCTGCGCCGCGCGCCGGTGGCCTGCGACCCGGACACCAGCCTGCATCAGGCCCTGCACCGCATGCACCAGGAACACGTGGGCAGCATCGTGGTGGTGGACGGCAACAAACGCCCCGTCGGGGTGTTCACGCTCCATGACGTGCTGGCGCGCGTCGCGCTGCCACAGAAGGACCTCGCCACCGCCATCCGCGAGGTGATGACGCCCAATCCCTACACCCTGCCCGCCACCTCGCTCGCCTACGAGGCCGCGCTGCTCATGACCCAGCACGGCTTCGGCCATATCTGCGTGGTGGACGAAGGCCGCCTGGTGGGCGTGCTGTCCGAAAGCGATCTGTTCTCGCTGCAGCGCGTCGGGCTGGTGAGCCTGTCACGCGCCATCAGCGAGGCGCGCAGCGTGGATGCGCTCGCGCGCCTGGAACTGGACGTGCACCGCCTCATCGAGCAGATGCTGGCGCAGGGCGCATCCGTGGCGCAGCTCACCCAGATCATCAGCGCCCTCAACGACACCATCACCCGCCGCATCCTGGAACTGGTGCAGGGTGAAATGGGCAGGCCCTCGGTACCCTTCACCTGGCTGTCGTTCGGCAGCGAAGGCCGTTTCGAACAGACCCTGCGCACCGATCAGGACAACGGCATCCTGTTCATCACGCCGGCCGGCCGCACGCCCGCTGACGTGCGCGAGGAATTGCTGCCCCTGGCGCGGCGCGTCAACGAGGCGCTGGATGCCTGCGGCTTCCCGCTGTGCAAGGGCAACATCATGGCCTCCAATCCCGAGTGCTGCCTCAGCCTCGAGGAGTGGCAGGCGCGCTTCTCGCGCTGGATCGATCAGGGCACGCCCGAGCACCTGCTCAAGTCGACCATCTTCTTCGATTTCCGCGCGCTCTACGGCGATCCGGCGCCTGCGGAACAGCTGCGCAGCTGGCTCACCGAACGCGTGGTGCAGAACAGCCGCTTCCGCCGGCAGATGGCGCAGAACGCCCTGCGCAACCGCCCGCCCCTCGGGCTGTTCCGCGACTTCGTGGTGGCGAGCGGAGGCAAGCACCCCAACACCATCGATCTGAAAATTCAGGGCGTCACCCCGTTCGTGGATGCGGCGCGGCTCATCGCCTTCACCGCACGCGTGTCCGAGACCAACACCGTGGCACGCCTGCGCGCAGCGGCGGAACGCGGCGCCGTCAACAGCGTCGACGTGGCCAGTTGGGCCGAGTCGTACCACTACATCCAGTTGTTGCGCATGCGCACCCATCGGCGCCATGCCGAGCAGGGACAGGCGCTCTCCAATCACGTCGATCCGGACACGCTCAACGAGCTGGATCGCCGCATTCTCAAAGAGGCATTTCGCCAGGCGCGCAAGCTGCAGGCGAAGATTGCCCTGGAGTACCAGCTGTGAGCCTGCACGCCGCGGGCTCCCACCCCTTTCGTGCCGTAACGGACCTCCGTTGCGGTCGGAACGCCTTCGAAGGAATGGGCACGGCGCACCAGGACGGTTTGAACGACAGTCGTCACTAAGGAGGAAAATATGAGCACTGCTAACACCGCCCATGCGGGCGTGGCCGGCGCCGCAAGGTCCCCGGCCGACTACTGGAAGGCAAACCTGCGCATTCTGTTCGGGTGCCTTGCCGTGTGGTTCGTCTGCTCGTTCGGCTTCGGCATCATCTTCGTCGAGCAGATGAACAGCATCCAGATCGGCGGTTTCAAGCTGGGCTTCTGGTTCGCCCAGCAGGGTTCGATTTATGTGTTCCTGGCGCTGATTTACTACTACGCCCGTCGCATGAATCGCCTCGACCGCGAATTCGACGTTCACGAAGACTGATACCGGGGATAACTCATGGATCTGCAAACCTGGACTTATCTGATCGTCGGTGCCAGCTTCGCGCTGTACATCGGCATCGCCCTCTGGTCGAAGGCCTCCAGCACCGGTGAGTTCTACGTCGCCGGCAGCGGTGTTCACCCCGTGCTCAACGGCATGGCCACCGGCGCGGACTGGATGTCGGCCGCGTCCTTCATCTCCATGGCCGGCCTCATCGCCTTCATGGGCTACGGCGGCTCCGTCTACCTGATGGGCTGGACCGGCGGCTACGTGCTGCTCGCCCTGCTGCTCGCCCCCTACCTGCGCAAGTTCGGCAAGTTCACGGTGCCCGAGTTCATCGGCGACCGTTACTACTCGCAGACCGCGCGCCTGGTGGCGATCATCTGCCTGATCTTCATCTCGTTCACCTATGTCGCCGGCCAGATGCGCGGCGTCGGCATCGTGTTCTCCCGCTTCCTGGAAGTGGAGATCACCACCGGCCTCATCATCGGCATGGGCATCGTGTTCCTGTACGCGGTGCTGGGCGGCATGAAGGGCATCACCTACACCCAGGTGGCCCAGTACGTGGTGCTGATCTTCGCCTATACCGTGCCTGCGGTGTTCATCGCCCTGCACGTGACCGGCAACCCCATCCCGCAGCTGGCCCTGGGTGGCACCGTGGCGGGCGAGAGCGTGTACTTCCTGGACAAGCTGAACCAGGTGGTCACCGACCTCGGCTTCCTGGAATACACCTCCAGCAACAAGAGCATGCTCGACATCTTCGCCATCACCATGGCGCTGATGGTGGGCACCGCCGGCCTGCCCCACGTCATCGTGCGCTTCTTCACCGTGCCGCGCGTGCGTGACGCCCGCGCCTCCGCCGGCTGGGCGCTGGTGTTCATCGCCCTGCTGTACACCACCGCTCCCGCCGTGGGTGCCATGGCCCGCTTCAACCTGACCGAGACCGTGCAGACGGGCCCGGTGGGTTCGGAGACCGGCAACCTGGTGTACGCCGAGCGTCCGGACTGGTTCAAGCGTTGGGAAAAGACCGGTCTGCTGAAGTTCGAAGACAAGAACGGTGACGGCCGCATCCAGTACTACAACGACAAGAACCCCCAGATGGCCGCCAAGGCCGCCGAGTTCGGCTGGAAGGGCAACGAGCTGGTGAAGGTCGACAACGACATCATGGTGCTCGCCAACCCCGAGATCGCCAACCTGCCCGACTGGGTCATCGCGCTGGTGGCCGCCGGTGGTATCGCCGCGGCGCTCTCCACCGCCGCCGGCCTGCTGCTGGTGATTTCCTCGTCCATCTCCCACGACCTGCTGAAGGGCATCATGCTGCCCAACATCAGCGAGAAGAACGAGCTCATGGCCGGCCGTATCGCCGCGGCCTGTGCGGTGCTGATCGCCGGTTACCTGGGCTACAACCCGCCGGGCTTCGTGGCCCAGGTGGTGGCCTTCGCCTTCGGTCTGGCCGCCGCCTCCCTGTTCCCGGCCATCCTGATGGGTATCTTCAGCAAGCGCATCAACAAGGAAGGCGCCATCGCCGGCATGCTGACCGGTCTGGTGTTCACCATCGGTTACATCGTGTACTTCAAGCGCGACATCCTGCTGGGCAGCACCGACAAGATCTCCGCCGCCGACTGGTGGTTTGGTATCTCGCCGGAAGGCATCGGTATGGTGGGCATGCTCATCAACTTCGCGGTGGCCTTCGCGGTCTCCCGCGTGACGGCGGCTCCGCCGGAGCGCGTGCAGCACCTGGTCGAGGACATCCGCGTGCCCAAGGGCGCCGGCGCTGCCCACGCCCACTAAGAGTTGTTGATGAAGGATATTTGATCCTTCTTCGACACGCGGCGCCCGGCGCATGGCCGGGCGCCGCACCTTTCCCGGCGAGCTTCTCGCCCCGCGGGCCCTCCCCGCACGAGTGCACACTACCGGGGCCCCTCTCTCCCCGGTGCCACACGGATGGGTGCGCAAGCACCCGTCCATTTTATTTTGTTGGAGGAAGCCGCAAGGCCATGGACATCGAATTGCTGGAAATTCGCGAGTTCCTGGCGGCGCATCCGCCCTTCGACGCGCTGCCCGAGGAAGTCCTCGATCGGCTGCCGCGCGAGATGGCGGTTCGCTATCTGCGCCGCGGCTCGTCCTTTCCTCCCCAGGATGCAACCCAACCGTATATCTACCTGGTGCGCAGCGGCGCGGTGGAATTCCGCGACGCGCACGAGGAACTCCTCGGCAAGCTGGCCGAGGGCGACGTCTGGTCGGCGAAAATGGTACCCATGGAGGAAGGACGCAGCGTGATGCGCGCCACCACCGTGGAAGACACCCTGGTGTACGTGCTGCCGTGGGCGCGCGTCGATCAGCTGCGGCAGAACCATCCTGCCTTCGATCAGTTCTTCAACGATTCCCTGCGCGAGCGCCTGCGCCATGCGCGCGAGGCCCTGCAGGACAGCTGCACCTCGGGCTTCGGCCTGATGACGGTGGAGGTATCGCGCCTGGTGACCCGTACCCCCGTGGAGGCGCGCCCGGACATCACCATCCAGGAGGCGGCGCAGCTCATGTCGCGCGAGCGCATCTCGGCGCTGCTCATCACCGAGGAGCGGAAGCTGCTCGGCATCATGACCGATCGCGATCTGCGCCGCTGCGTCGCGGAAGGCCTGGACTACTCGCTGCCCGTGAGCGCCGTCATGAGCAGTCACCTGCACAAGATCAGCCGTGACGCCACGGCCTTCGAGGCGCTCATCAGCATGACGCGCCTGAACGTGCATCACCTGCCGGTGATGGATCGCCAGGGCGTGTGCGGCCTCGTCTCCACCACGGACCTGGTGCGCTACCAGAGCGCCAACGCCATATTCCTGGTGGGCGACGTGCGCGTCTGCGATTCCGTGGAGGCGCTGGCCAAGGTGGCGCGCCAGTTGCCGGAACTGCAGATGCAGATCGTGGCCTCCGGCGCCAGCGCCTATCACCTGGGTCAGGCCATATCGTCCGTGACGGATGCCATCACCGTGCGGCTCATCGAACTGGCGGAGGCGCGGCTCGGACCGCCGCCCGTCCCCTACGCCTGGGTCGCCGGCGGGTCGCAGGCGCGCCGCGAGCAGACCGTGCATTCGGATCAGGACAACGCCTTGCTGCTGTCCGACGAGGCCACGCCGGAGCACGACGCCTATTTCGCCGCCCTCGCCAATTTCGTAAACGACGGCCTCAACGCCTGCGGCTTCGTCTACTGTCCGGGCGAGGTCATGGCGCGCAATCCCAAGTGGCGCCAGCCCTATCGCGTGTGGCGCGCCTATTTCGACGAGTGGATTGCCCATGCCGATCGCAAATCGGCCATGCTGGCCGTGAACTTCTTCGATACGCGCGTGGTGTACGGCGACGAAGTGCTGCACGCGCGCCTGCTCGCGGAGGCCCGGCGCCAGGCCTGCGAGAACACCATTTTCCTGGCCTATCTGGGCGGGCACGCCCTGGCGAGCCGGCCGCCGCTGGGCTTCTTCCGCCACCTCGTGCTCATCACCGGCGGCGAACACGCCAAGGCCCTCGACCTCAAGCGCGGCGCCCTCATCCCGCTCACCGACATTGCGCGCCTGCAGGCGCTCGCGGCCGGGCTGCCCGAGATCAACACCCTCGAACGCCTGCGCGCCGCGGCCGAGGCCAAGGCGATCAGCCCGGAACTGGCCGCCAATTTCGAGGACGCCTACGAGTTCATCGCCACCCTGCGCGCGCGACACCAGGCGCGCCAGATCAAGAAAGGCGAGCGCCCGGACAACTATGTGAAACCCGCCGAGCTGTCGGCGCTGGAACGCACCCATCTCAAGGACGTGTTCGCGGTGATCCGCGGCATGCAGAACACCATCGCCCAACGCTACCAGACGGGGAGGCTGCTCTGATGTTAGGCGCCCTGCTCAGCCTGGAGGGACGCCGGCGGCGCGCCACCCAACGCGCCCCCGAGGGGCCGCTGCGAGATTTCCTGTCGGTGCCCTTCCCCGACCGCAACAGCGACTGCCGCACGGTGCCGTTCGTGGCCGTGGACCTGGAAACCACGGGCCTGGACGCCCGTCGTGACGAGATCGTGGCGGTGGGCCTGGTGCAGTTCACGGCGGCGCAGATCGACCTCGGCTCGGCGCGGCACTGGCTGGTGACGCCCACCGGCGCCATTCCCGAGGCCAGCGCCGTGATTCACTGCATCACCGACGACCAGGCGGCCGTGGGCGCGCCGCTCGAAGAGGTGCTCGCGGAGGTATTGCCGCTGCTGGCGGGCCGCGTCATGGTGGCCCATCACGCACGTCTGGAGTTGCAGTTCCTCAAGGCGGCCTGCGCGCGCGTCTATGGGGAGAAATTCCTTATTCCGACTGTAGACACCCAGGCCCTGGCGCAACGTCGCCTGGAACGCTGGAACACGGCCTACAAAGCCAAAGATCTGCGCCTCGCGGCGCTGCGTAATCGGTATAATCTGCCGCGATACAGGGCCCACAACGCCCTGAGCGATGCCCTTGCGGCGGCTGAGCTCTTCCTGGCCCAACTGGCGGAAAGCGAATCGGGAACTTCGCTTCCGCTCAAGCGTTTCCTCTTACAACAATAGGGCCGGGAAACAACCATGCACCCGCTTCCGCGCGCGCAATGCCACCGTGAAGACGGCCGCGCGTGGGAACGCCACCCCGGAAAAAAGGCGGCGGTTGCATGGACGGGGTTGTGACCGAGGTTTTTCTGTTCTCTGACCAAGGAGTAAACGATGTCCGAAGAGAAGCTTTATCCGGTGCCTGCGGAGACGGCCGCCAAGGCGCACATCGACGCAGAAAAGTACGCGCAGATGTACCGCCAGTCGGTGGACGATCCCGAAGGTTTCTGGGCGGAGCAGGCCAAGTCCTTCGTCACCTGGTTCAAGCCCTGGGACAAGGTGCTCGAGTGGGACTACCACACGGCCAACATCCGCTGGTTCGAAGGCGGCAAGCTCAACGTCAGCTACAACTGCCTGGACCGCCACCTTGAAACCCGCGGCGATCAGGTCGCCCTGATCTGGGAAGGCGACGATCCGAGCGAAGACAAGAAGATCACCTATCGCCAGTTGCATGCCGAGGTGAGCAAGTTCGCCAACGTGCTCAAGAGCCGCGGCGTCAAGAAGGGCGATCGTGTCTGCATCTACATGCCCATGATCCCCGAGGCAGCGGTCGCCATGCTCGCCTGCACCCGCATCGGCGCCGTGCACTCCGTGGTGTTCGGCGGCTTCTCCCCCGAGTCCCTCAAGGACCGTATCCTCGATTCCGACTGCCGCGTGGTCGTCACCGCGGACGAGGGCCTGCGCGGCTCCAAGCGCGTCGGCCTGAAGGCGAACACCGACAAGGCGCTCCAGCACTGCCCCAACGTGCACAGCGTCGTGGTGGTCAAGCGCACCGGCGGTGAGATCGACTGGACCGCCGATCGCGACGTCTGGTACCACGAGGCCATGGCCGCTGCCGCGCCCGAGTGCCCGCCCGAGGAGATGGACGCGGAAGACCCGCTGTTCATCCTCTACACCTCCGGCTCCACCGGCAAGCCCAAGGGCGTGCTGCACACCACCGGCGGCTACCTGGTCTATGCGGCCATCACCCACAAGTACACCTTCGACTACCAGGAAGGCGAGATCTACTGGTGCACCGCCGACGTGGGCTGGGTCACCGGCCACACCTACATCGTGTACGGCCCGCTGGCCAACGGCGCCATCTCCCTGATGTTCGAAGGCGTGCCCAGCTACCCCGACGCCTCCCGCTTCTGGCAGGTGGTGGACAAGCACAAGGTCAACATCTTCTACACCGCGCCCACCGCCATCCGTGCCCTCATGCGCGAAGGTGACGAGCCGGTCAAGAAGACCTCCCGCGCGAGCCTGCGCCTGCTGGGCACCGTGGGCGAGCCCATCAACCCCGAGGCCTGGGAGTGGTATCACCACGTGGTCGGCGACGACCGCTGCCCCATCGTGGACACCTGGTGGCAGACCGAAACCGGCGGTCACCTGATCACCCCGCTGCCCGGCGCGACGCCGCTCAAGCCCGGCTCCGCCACCCGTCCGTTCTTCGGCGTAGTGCCTGCCATCGTGGACAACGAGGGCAACGTGCTCGAGGGCGAATGCGAAGGCAACCTGGTCATCACCCGTCCCTGGCCCGGCCAGATGCGCTCGGTGTACGGCGATCACCAGCGCTTCATCGACACCTACTTCAAGACTTATCCCGGCACCTACTTCACCGGTGACGGCGCCCGCCGCGACAAGGACGGCTACTACTGGATCACCGGCCGCGTGGACGACGTGCTGAACGTGTCCGGCCACCGCATGGGTACGGCCGAGATCGAGAGCGCCCTGGTGTTGCACGAAGCCGTGGCCGAGGCCGCCGTGGTGGGTTACCCGCACGACATCAAGGGCCAGGGCATCTATGCCTACGTGACCCTGGTGAAGGGCGTCGAGCCCAGCGATGCGCTGCGCAAGGATCTCGTCGCGCTGGTGCGCAAGGAGATCGGCCCCATCGCCACACCGGACGTCATCCAGTGGGCCCCCGGCCTGCCCAAGACCCGCTCGGGCAAGATCATGCGCCGCATCCTGCGCAAGATCGCCGCCAACGAGCTGGAAAACCTGGGCGACACCTCCACCCTCGCCGACCCCGGCGTGGTGCAGGACCTGATCGATAACCGCGCGAACCGGTAATTCGACGGAAGAAAAACCGCGGGCTCCCGAGCCCGCGGTTTTTTTTTGTTCGGCGGATTGAAGGCAAAAGGCATTAACCACGGGGGACACGGGGAACACGGGGGAAATTCATCCATGGCTACGCCCACCTGTAGGAGCGGCCTCAGGCCGCGATTTCGGCGGACACCGCGCCATCGCGGCCTGAGGCCGCTCCTACAAAAAATCGAATTCCCCGGTGTCCCCCGTGTCCCCCGTGGTTAATGCTTTTCTCTTCCGGCTCATTGGGCGAACGTCACAATGCGTTGAGGGATTTCTGGCAGAATGGAGTCCCTTGCGGAGGGCATTCCCATGTCCCGGAAATTCCTCATCGCCGTACTCGGTTTGACCGCCTGCGCAAACCTGTCCGCGCAGGGTCTTGGTGAGCAGGTCTATCGCAAGTCCTGCGCCCTGTGCCACGACACCGGGGTGATGCAGACCCCCAAACTGGGCGACAAGGCGGCGTGGGCGCCGCTGGTGGCCAAGGGTCAGGACGCGCTGCTCGCCACAGTGAAATCGGGCAAGGCCGCCATGCCGCCGAAGGCGGCCTGCGTGCAGTGCACGGACGACGACTTCCGCGCCGCCATCGGTTTCATGCTCGACGCCGCGCGCTGACACGGTCCAGGCAGGGACGGGCTATTCTCAGGGGTAGATCTGCCATGCCCGCGTGAGGAGGACGGCCGTGCACCTGCGTTCCAGCGCTTTCGGTCCCGGCGAGGAGATCCCGCTGCGCTACACCTGCGACGGCTCCGATCTGTCGCCGCCGCTGAGCTGGGACGACATTCCTCCGGGCACCCGCAGCCTCGCGCTCATCATCGAAGACCCCGACGCGCCGGATCCCAATGCGCCGCGGCGCACCTTTACCCATTGGGTGCTCTACAACATCCCGCCCACCGTGCGCAGCCTGGACGAGGCCGTTGCCGCCACGGGCGTGCTTCCCGAAGGCACCAAGCCGGGCATCAACGACGCCCAGGAACCCACCTACGGCGGCCCCTGCCCACCCGTGGGACGGCATCGCTATTTCCACCGCCTCTACGCGCTCGACACCGTGCTCCCCGACCTGGGTTATCCCGATCGCGACGCGCTGTTGCGCGCCATGCAAGGGCACATCATCGCCACGGCCGAGCTCGTCGGCACGTACCAGCGGCATTGACGCGGAATGATGATCCGTAGGTCACGTTGGCGCGCAGCGCCTACGTGACATGCGCGGTATGAAGATGTCACGTAGCTTCGCAACGTGACCTACGGCACTGCTTTGTGGAGCGAATCTGTGGGATTGAGCTTCAGCTCGCGACTTCGGGCCAGTGCGAGCAACAAACTGTCGCGAGCGGAAGCTCGCTCCCACCCTGTGCAATCTTGCTCCCGTGTTCGTCCTAAACCGCGAGTGGTCCCAAGATGTCATCGGCAAGCTGCTCCGTACCCTCGGCGGTTGTCCTCAATAATCCGGCTCGTTCCCCGGCTTCCACTTGATGTTGCAGCCGATGCTCGATTTCTGATCCTCGGACACCGGCTTGCCGCCGAGCACCGCATCCACGGCCGCGCGCATGTCCCCGCCGGTAACAGGGATGTCGTTGCCCGGGCGGCTGTCATCGAACTGACCGCGGTATACCAGCTTGCGCTGCTCATCGAACAGGAAGAAATCCGGTGTGCATGCAGCACGGTAGGCCTTGGCGACGCGCTGATCCTCGTCGAACAGATACGGGAACACATAACCACGGTTGCGCGCCTCCTGCGCCATGAATTCCGGTCCGTCCTCGGCACGATGGCCCGGATCATTGGCGCTGATGGCGACCACCCGCAGTCCCTTGGGCTGATATTCCTGCGCGAACGCCGCGAAGGCATCGGCGATGTGTTTCACGAACGGGCAGTGATTGCAGATGAAGGCCACCAGCAAGGCGCGGCCGTCCGCGAAGTCGGCCAGCGACATGGGCCTGCCCGACACGGAGTCGGTGAGCCTGAAATCCGGCGCCGCCGTACCCAGCGGCAACATGGTGGAAGGCGTGAGTGCCATGGCCAATCTCCTTGTGTTGTTCAGGCGAACGAAAGCAGAAGAGAAAAGCTTGACCACGGGGAACACGGGGGACACGGGGAATAGAATTCTCTGTAGGAGCGGCCTCAAGCCGCGATAGGCGCGGTGTCCGACGACAATCGCGGCCTGAGGCCGCTCCTACGAGGACATTGATTGATTTCCCCCCGTGTTCCCCGTGTCCCCCGTGGTCAATGCTTTTTTCCTTTCTTCCCCGCTCAACGCACCGCGATGTCGTCGAAGCTGACCACCTGGCGGTGCTCTGCGT
>JBFXES010000037.1:0-19378 GCA_050179875.1 Thiohalomonadaceae bacterium | reverse complement strand
TGCTTGTCCTTCCACTGCTCACTGGTGGCGATGGTCACGTTCGCCACCGCGCCGCCGCTCGGCATGTAGCGCACCTCGGGGTCCTTTCCGAGATTGCCCACCAGAATAACCTTGTTTACGCCTCTTGCCATTTCACACTCTCCGCCTTCTCTAGTTTTCCCCGTCGCGGTCAGCCGCCGCGCGAGAACCGCCCCAGGGCCGCGGCATCCAATGCCTCGTTATCCACCTTGAGGTAGGCCGTACCATCTTCCACATTTACCGCCACCTCCGCCACTCCGGGCACGGCGGCCAGTTCGAGCTGCAGGCGGTCCGCCCTGCCGGCGTCCAGTTCGCCCAGGTGGAGGCCGCGCGTGGCCAGGTGCCGCGGCCGGCGCCTGGTCAGGACCAGGCCCAGCCACACCAGCAGCACCATGGCACAGGCCAGGAACAGGCCCGCGAAGCCGTGCTCGCCGAAAATGCGCCCCCCTGCCCAGCCGCCGACGAAGGCGCCCAGGAACTGGGCGCTGGAATACACCCCCATGGCCGTACCCTTGGCGTCCACGGGCGCCAGCTTGGAGACCAGGGAAGGCAGGCTCGCCTCCAGCAGGTTGAAGGCGACGAAGAACACGCCCATGACCAGGACCAGGGCCATGACCGAGTCGTGGAACCCCGCCAGCGCCAGCTCTGCCAGCATCAGCACGGCCACGGCGCCCACCAGCACCTGCTTCATGGCGCGGCGGCGTTCGGCCACCACGATGAACGGAACAGCCAGTGCGATGGCGAACACCATCACCGGCAGGTACACCAGCCAGTGATCGGCGGGCGCCAGGCCGGCGTCGCGCAGGGCCAGCGGCAGGGCGACGAAGCCGGCCGTCAGGATCATGTGCAGCACGAAAATGCCGAAGTCGGTGCGCAGCAATTCCGGATCGGCGAGCACCCGGCGGACCTGGGCGAGCGCGGGCGCGATATCGCGATGGCTGCGCGCCGCGGCCGGATCGGGCACGGCAAGGTAGAGCAGCGCGATGCCCGCCAGCGCGAGAACGGCCGTGGCGCCGAAAATCCCCGGCACCCCTATCCACTGGTTGAGCAGCGGCCCGGCCACCATGGCCACCAGGAACGACAGGCCGATGCTCATGCCCACGAAGGCCATGGCCTTGGTGCGGTGCTCCTCGCGGGTGAGATCGGCCAGCAGCGCCATGACGGCGGCGGCGACGGCGCCCGCGCCCTGCACGGCGCGGCCGGCGATGACGCCCTCGATGGTGTCCGCAGCGGCGGCGATGAGGCTGCCGGCGGCGAACACCAGCAGGCCAAAGGCGATGACGCGCTTGCGCCCGAAGCGATCCGAGGCCATGCCGAAGGGGATCTGCAGCATGGCCTGGGTGAGGCCATAGATGCCGATGGCCACGCCCATGAGCGTGGGGGTCACACCTTTCAGGCCTTCCGCGTAAAGGGCGAACACGGGAAGGATCATGAAAAGTCCGAGCATGCGCACGGCGTAGATCCCCGCGAGCGCGGTGGCCGCGCGGCGTTCGCCGGCGCTCATGTGCAGCGGACTTTCACTCATCTCTATGGTCTAACTCGGCTGAAAAATAGGGGATTTTGCGCGCGAGCGCGGGAAGCCCGTATATTAGCAGGTTCGATTTCCAGGCGAGAGTCAGCATGGATACCATCCGCATCCGCGGCGCACGCACCCACAATCTGCAGAACATCGATCTCGAACTGCCGCGCGACAAGCTCATCGTGATCACAGGTCTGTCGGGATCGGGCAAGTCCTCGCTCGCCTTCGACACCATCTACGCCGAGGGGCAGCGCCGCTACGTGGAATCGCTGTCCGCCTACGCACGCCAGTTCCTGTCCATGATGGAAAAGCCCGATGTGGATCACATCGAGGGGCTCTCGCCGGCCATTTCCATCGAGCAGAAATCCACCTCGCACAATCCGCGCTCCACCGTGGGCACGGTCACCGAGATCCACGACTACCTGCGCCTGCTCTTCGCCCGCGCCGGTGAACCCCGTTGCCCCGATCACGGCACGGTGCTGGAGGCGCAGACCGTCAGCCAGATGGTGGATCAGGTGCTGTCCCTGCCCGAGGGCACGCGCGTGATGCTGCTCGCGCCCGTGGTGCAGGAGCGCAAGGGCGAGCACATGCAGGTGGTTGAGGAACTGCGCGCCCAGGGCTTCGTGCGCGCCCGCATCAACGGCACCGTCCATGAACTGGACAGCACGCCGAAGCTGGAGTTGCGCAAGAAGCACACCATCGAGGCGGTGGTGGATCGCTTCAAGGTGCGCGTCGACATCCAGCAGCGCCTGGCCGATTCCTTCGAAACCGCACTGCGCCTGAGCGACGGTCTCGCGCGGGTGGCGTTCATGGACGAGGAGCGTGATGAATGGCTGTTTTCCGCACGCTACGCCTGTCCGGTGTGCGGTTACTCGCTCCAGGAACTGGAGCCGCGGCTGTTTTCCTTCAACAATCCTGCCGGCGCCTGCCCCACCTGCGACGGCCTGGGCGTGCGCCAGTTCTTCGACCCCGCGCGCGTGGTGCGCGATCCCTCGCTCAGCCTCGCGGCGGGCGCCATCCGTGGCTGGGACCGGCGCAACATCTATTACTTCCAGATGCTGCGCTCGCTTGCCAGGCACTACGGCTTCGACGTGGAAACACCCTTCGAGAAGCTGCCGAAGAAGATCCGCAACGTCCTGCTGCACGGCAGCGGCGACGAGGAGATTGCCTTCACCTACCTGGGCGAGCGCGGCGGCTCGCGCAAGCGCGTGCACCCGTTCGAAGGCGTGATTCCCAACATGGAGCGCCGCTACCGGGAAACCGATTCCGCCATGGTGCGCGAGGAGCTTGCCAAATATCTCAGCACCGCGCCCTGCACCGAGTGCAACGGCACGCGCCTGAACCGCGCGGCCCGCAACGTGTTCGTGGCCGAAAAGTCGCTGCCCGAGATCTCCGCCATGCCCGTGGGCCGGGCGCGCGAATTCTTCGGCGACCTCACCCTGCCCGGCTGGCGCGGCGAAATCGTCACCAAGATCCAGAAGGAAATCAACGAGCGCCTTACCTTCCTGGTGAACGTGGGCCTCGATTACCTGTCGCTGGATCGCAGCGCCGAAACGCTCTCCGGCGGCGAGGCCCAGCGCATCCGCCTGGCGAGCCAGATCGGCGCCGGCCTGGTGGGTGTCATGTACATCCTCGACGAGCCCTCCATCGGCCTGCACCAGCGCGACAACGATCGCCTCATCAAGACGCTGGAGCACCTGCGCGACATCGGCAACACGGTCATCGTGGTGGAGCACGACGAGGATGCCATACGCAGCGCCGACTACGTGGTGGACATCGGTCCTGGCGCCGGCACCCACGGCGGCCGCATCGTGGCGCAGGGCACACCCAGGCAGATCATCGCCAACGAACGTTCGCTCACTGGCCAGTACCTGGCAGGAAAGCGCGCCATCGCCGTGCCGGAGCGGCGCACCCCGCCCGATCCCAAGCGACAGCTGCGCATCCGCGGCGCGAGCGGCAACAATCTCAAGGGCCTGAACGTGGATATCCCCGTGGGCCTGATGACCGTGGTCACCGGCGTGTCCGGCTCGGGCAAGTCCACGCTCATCAATGACACGCTCTACCGCCATGCGGCACTGATGCTGAACGGCTCCGGCGAAGATCCGGCGCCCGTGGCGGAGATCATCGGCTTCGAACACTTCGACAAGGTGGTGGACATCGACCAGAGCCCCATCGGCCGCACGCCGCGCTCCAACCCGGCCACCTACACCGGTCTGTTCACCCCCATCCGCGAGCTGTACGCGGGCACGAGCGAGTCACGCGCGCGCGGCTACGACCCGGGCCGCTTCAGCTTCAACGTGAAGGGCGGGCGTTGCGAGGCCTGTCAGGGCGACGGTCTCATCAAGGTGGAAATGCACTTCCTGCCGGACATCTACGTCCCCTGCGACGTATGCAAGGGCAAGCGCTACAACCGTGAGACCTTGGAGATCCGCTACAAGGGCAAGAGCATCTACGAGGTGCTGGAAATGACCGTGGAGGAGGCGCGCGCCTTCTTCGACCCGGTACCCGTGGTCGCACGCAAGCTGCAGACGCTGCTGGACGTGGGCCTCAGCTACATCAAGCTGGGACAGGCCGCCACCACGCTTTCCGGCGGCGAGGCGCAGCGCGTGAAGCTGGCGCGCGAACTGTCAAAGCGCGATACCGGCAACACCTTGTACATCCTGGACGAGCCCACCACCGGTCTGCATTTCCACGACATTGAGCAACTGCTCGCGGTGTTGCACCGCCTGCGTGACCACGGCAACACCATCGTGGTCATCGAACACAACCTGGACGTGATCAAGACCGCCGACTGGATCATCGACCTGGGCCCCGAGGGCGGCGACAAGGGCGGCACCCTGGTGGCGGCCGGCACGCCCGAGGCCATCGCGGCCTGCAAGGATTCCTATACGGGCCAATTCCTCAAACCCGTCCTGGAGCGTGCGGCGGCTTCGGCTCGGCGGAAGAAAAAAGCTTGACCACGGGGTACACGGGGATCGATCCTTCTTGTGAAAGGCGGTATGCAGGCTGCGGTGTGCGTATTTGACGACAGTTGCCGCCTGAAGCAGCCGTGGGAGCAATCATTGATTGTTTACCCCGTGTTCCCCGTGTCCCCCGTGGTTCATCTCTTCCCGACCAGGCGAATCGAAGTACCGATGCCAATGCCGAGCACCGCATCCGCCCGGTCCTGGTTGACGGCGACTTCCAGCAGGCCGTTGGCGTTTTCGTACCAGAAGGCCTCGCCCGGCGCGACCTCGCCGAAAGTGCGTGCGCGCTTGAGTCGGTGACCGTTCACATCGATGGTGTCCGCGGACACGCTGGCGGCGCGGATCCCCGTCATGGCGTTGCCGAAGTGGTCCACATAGATCACTTCCGCCAGTTCAGCCGGCCAGGGCTCTATCCAGCCTTCCAGCGGCGTTCCCGCCACCTGTTCTCCCCGCGCGATGCGGGCTGCCACCGGCGCAAACAGATCGCGCCCGTGGAAGCTCGCCGAGAGGCGCGCGGGTCGCCAGGTGATGGTATTTGCGCGCACGTGGGCAGCACGCTGGCCGATCACGTTGAAAAGGCCGTTGCCCGGGCCCACGAACCAGCGGCCGTCCGCCTCCACCAGCAGGGGCTCGCGCGTGTCGGTACCCACGCCTGGATCCACGACCGCGAGGAACACGGTCCCCCGTGGGAACTCCTCCACGTAGGCCGCGAGCAGGTAGGCGCTCGCCTGCGATGCGAAGCCGGGCGCATCGGCGAACAGGTCGATGACCGGCACGCCCGGGGCCTCGCGGGCCAACACTGCCTTCATCTGGCCCACGTAAGGGCCTTCCAGGCCGAAATCGGTAAACAGCACGATCATCGCCATGCTCCAGACGAAAAAAAAGCCGGGGCTTGCCCCGGCTTCATTATCGCTGACCTTGCGCGAACGCTCAGGCGGCGTTTTCGCCCTCGGCGGCCTGCGCCTCAGGACGGTCGACCAGTTCAACGATGGCCATGGGAGCGTTATCACCGGCGCGGAAACCGCACTTCAGGATGCGCAGGTAGCCGCCCGGGCGTGCCTTGTAACGCGGACCCAGCTCGCCGAACAGCTTGGTGACCGCCTCGCGATCCTGCACGCGGGCGAAAGCCAGGCGGCGGCGGGCCACGGAGTCTTCCTTGGCCATGGTGATGAGCGGCTCCGCCACGCGACGCAGCTCCTTCGCCTTGGGAAGGGTGGTCTTGATGATCTCGTGACGCAGCAGCGAGGCCGTCATGTTCTTGAACATGGCCTCACGATGTGCCGTGGGGCGGTTGAGATGCCGGCCGGCTTTACGGTGTCGCATGGTCGTTACCCTGGAATGCGTTCTTCGTTAATGACTCAGGCTTCGTCCCGCTTCTGGAGGCTGGCCGGCGGCCAGTTTTCCAGACGCATGCCGAGCGACAGGCCGTGCGAAGCAAGCACGTCCTTGATCTCGGTGAGCGACTTCTTGCCCAGGTTCGGCGTCTTGAGCAGCTCCACTTCGGTACGCTGAATCAGGTCGCCAATGTAATAGATGTGTTCCGCCTTGAGGCAGTTGGCCGAGCGCACGGTGAGTTCCAGCTCGTCCACCGGACGCAGCAGGATCGGGTCGATCTCGGGCTCCTGCACCTGGGGCGCAACCTCTTCCTTGCCCTTCAGTTCCACGAAGGCGGAGAGCTGGTCCTGCAGGATCGTGGCAGCACGCCGGATGGCCTCGTCGGGCTCGATGGTGCCGTTGGTCTCGAGTTCGATGACCAGCTTGTCCAGGTCGGTGCGCTGTTCCACGCGGGCGCTCTCGACCACATAGGCCACGCGGCTGACCGGGCTGAACGAGGCGTCCAGCTGCAGGCGGCCGATGGGACGCGACTCATCCTCGCCCAGGCTGCGGGCGTTCGCGGGCTCGTAGCCGCGACCCTTTCGCACCTTGATGCGCATGTTCAGCTCGCCCGCCTTGGTCAGGTGGGCCAGCACATGTTCCGGATTCACGATCTCCACGCCATGGTCCAGCGCGATGTCCCCCGCGGTGACCACGCCGGGGCCCTTCTTGGAGAGCGTCAAGGTCACCTCGTCCTTGTGGGGCATGCGAATGGCGACGCCCTTGAGGTTGAGCAGGATTTCGATGACGTCTTCCTGCACGCCCTCAACGGTCGTGTACTCGTGCAGGACGCCCTCGATCTCCGCCTCCGTGATTGCCGCTCCCACCATGGAAGAGAGCAGGATGCGACGGAGGGCGTTGCCCAGGGTGTGACCAAAGCCGCGCTCCAGCGGCTCGAGCGTTACCTTCGCGCGGGTATCGCTGAGCTTCTGGACGCCTACCAAGCGCGGTTTAAGAAGTTCTGCTACAGAGCCCTGCATGAACCTTCCTCACTGAATGGCTGCCGATGACTGCTCTACGTTCTTGCCAATCAAGGCAAAGATTACTTCGAGTAGAGCTCGACCACGAGCTGTTCCTGGATCTCGGCGGGCAGGTCACTACGTTCCGGACGCTGCTTGAACACGCCCTCGAGCTTGGACGCGTCAACGTCCAGCCAGGGAGCGAAGCCGCGCTGCTGCTGAGATTCCACGGAGGCCTTGATGCGCAAGTGGTTCTTCGCGTCTTCGGCAATGGAAATCACGTCGCCGGGCTTGACCTGGTAGGACGGGATGTTGACCTTGCGACCGTTCACCCGAACGTTGCTGTGACGTACGTTCTGGCGGGCTTCCGAGCGGGAAGCACCAAAGCCCATGCGGAACGCCACGTTGTCCAGACGGCACTCGAGCAGCTGGAGCAGATTCTCGCCCGTGGAGCCCTTCTGGCGGTCCGCCTCTTCGTAGTAGTGGCGGAACTGGCCTTCGAGCAGGCCATACACACGGCGCAGCTTCTGCTTCTCACGCAGCTGACGCGCATAGTCGGAAAGCCGACCGCGGCGCTGGCCGTGCTGGCCCGGCGGAACCGGACGGGTTTCGATGGTGCACTTGCTGGTGAAGCACTTCTCGCCCTTCAGAAAGAGCTTCTCGCCTTCGCGACGGCAAAGGCGGCACTTGGGACCGATGTACCTAGCCAAGGTTGTTCTCCTGCCTTAAACGCGACGCTTCTTGGGAGGACGGCACCCATTGTGCGGAATGGGGGTGACGTCGGCGATGTTGGTAATCTTGAAGCCCTTGTTGTGGAGGGCACGCACCGCGGAGTCGCGACCCGGGCCCGGACCCTTCACCAGCACTTCCAGATTCTTCATGCCCACCTCGAGCGCGGCGGCGCCGGCCTTTTCGGCCGCCACCTGCGCCGCGAACGGGGTGCTCTTGCGGGAACCGCGAAAGCCCGAGCCGCCCGCCGTCGCCCAGCAAATGGTATTGCCCTGGCGATCCGTGATGGTCACGATGGTGTTGTTGAAGGAGGCGTGGACATGCGCGATGCCGTCCACCACGTTTTTCTTGACCTTCTTACGCGTACGCGTAGGGGCAGTGGTCGCTTTTGCCATAACCCGGGATCCTGACGACTGTGTTTAGCTGCGCTTATTTCTTGACCTGGCGACGCGGGCCCTTGCGGGTACGCGCATTGGTGCGAGTCCGCTGACCACGCACCGGCAGGCCACGGCGATGACGCAGGCCGCGGTAGCAGCCCATGTCCATCAGACGCTTGATGCTCATGCCCACTTCACGGCGCAGGTCGCCCTCGACCGTGAACTTGGCGACTTCGCCGCGCAGGGCCTCGATCTCACCCTCGGTGAGATCCTTAATCTTGGCTTCGGGGCGCACCCCGCTCGCCTCGCAGATCAGTTTGGCGCGGGTCCTACCGATGCCGTAGATCGACTGCAGGGCGATCACGGCATGCTTGTTGACCGGAATGTTTATGCCAGCAATACGGGCCATTGAGCCACTCCACTTATTCGTCTACTGAACCGGCAGGTCCGCCGAAAACGTTCAATGATACTGACCTGCGCCCTTCTATGCAAGCGCAAGTACCGTTGCGCAGGGGCTCAGCCCTGGCGCTGCTTGTGCCGCGCATCGGAGGAGCAGATCACGCGGACCACGCCCTGGCGACGCACAATCTTGCAGTTGCGGCACAGTTTCTTGATGGAAGCACGTACTTTCATGGTGATTCTCCGTCGAATCTGAGTCGGGGTCAGCGCAACAGGCCGCCGCGCCCCTTGAGGTTCGCTTTCTTCAACAGGCCCTCGTACTGGTGGGACATCAGGTGCGCCTGCACCTGGGCCATGAAATCCATTACGACGACCACGATGATCAGCAGCGACGTGCCGCCAAAATAAAACGGTACGTTCGCGTACACGATCAGGAACTCGGGGAGCAGGCACACCAGGGTGATGTAAATGGCCCCTGCGAGCGTCAGCTTGCCCAAAATCCCGTCGATATAGCGCGCGGTCTGCTCGCCCGGGCGAATGCCCGGAACGAAGGCGCCCGACTTCTTCAGGTTCTCGGCCGTGTCCTTGGGATCGAACATCAGGGCCGTGTAGAAGAAGCAGAAGAAGATGATCAGCACCGCGTACAAGGCCACGTACAGCGGCTGGCCCGGCGACAGGGTGGTTGCAATGTCCTGCATCCATCCGAACCCTTCCCGCGTCCCGAACCAGCCGGCGATGGTGGCCGGGAACAGGATGATGCTGGAGGCGAAGATGGGCGGGATGACGCCCGCCATGTTCACCTTCAGGGGCAGGTGGCTGGTCTGCGCCGCGTAGACCCGGCGACCCTGCTGGCGCTTGGCGTAGTTGACCGTGATGCGCCGCTGACCGCGCTCCACGAACACGATGAAGCCGGTGACCACCACCGCCAGTACGAACAGCAACAGGACGAACGGGGCGCTCATCTCACCGGTGCGGGCCAGCTCCAGCGTACCGCCGATGGCGGACGGCAGCCCGGCGACGATACCGGCGAAGATGATCATCGAGATACCGTTGCCGATGCCTCGCTCCGTCACCTGCTCGCCCAGCCACATGAGGAACATGGTGCCGGTGACCAGGGTGACGACCGTGACGATACGGAACGCCAGGCCGGGCTCGATGACCAGCGGCATGTTACCCGCACGCTGCGCCTCAAGCATGATGGCCACGCCCAGGGACTGGAAGGTCGCAAGCACCAGCGTGCCCATGCGGGTGTACTGGGTGATCTTGCGCCGGCCGGCGGCGCCTTCCTTGCTCAGCTGTTCCAGCTTCGGCACCACCTTCGTCATCAGCTGCACGATGATGGACGCCGAGATGTACGGCATGATACCCAGCGCAAGTACCGACAGACGCTCGAGCGCACCACCGGAGAACATGTTGAACATGTCCAGAATGGTGCCGCGCTGCTGATCGAACAACGCCGCGAGCGCCACCGGGTCGATGCCCGGCACCGGCACGTGCGCACCGATACGGAAAACGAGCAGCGCCCCCAAAAGGAACAGGAGGCGCTGCTTCAGTTCCGTCAGCTTTCCGGCCGACAGCATGTCGGCCATGGCGGAGCGCGATGTGCTCACTTATTCCTCGACCTTGCCACCAGCCGCTTCAATCGCGGCACGAGCGCCCTTGGTGACGCCCAGACCACGCACCGTGACGGCCTTGTCGATCGTCCCGGACGCGATGACTTTCACGCGCTTCACCGCGTGACCGATGAGGTTGGCCGACTTCAGAGCCAGCAGGTCGACCATGCCGCCCTCGATCTTGGCGATCTCGTGCAGGCGAACCTCGGCGCGCTCGGAAGCGGTCATGGAGTTGAAGCCGACCTTGGGCAGACGGCGCTGAAGGGGCATCTGGCCGCCTTCGAAGCCGTTCTTGCGACCGCCGCCGGAGCGGGAGGTCCAACCCTTGTGGCCGCGGCCGCCGGTCTTGCCGAGGCCGGAACCGATACCGCGACCAACGCGCTTCTCGCTGATCTTGGCGCCTTCTGCAGGCTTGAGCGTGTTCAAGCGCATGGTTACTCCTCCACCTTCAGCATGTAGGAGACTTTGTTGATCATCCCACGCACGGCGGGCGTGTCTTCCACTTCCACCGTGTGGTTGCGACGGCGCAGGCCCAGACCCGCTACGCATGCCTTGTGGCTGGCGAGGCGGTGATGCAGGGTCTTGACCAGCGTTACCTTGATTTTCTTCGTGGTCGCCATGGTCTTATTCCAGGATTTCCTTGACGGTCTTGCCACGCTTGGCCGCGATGGCTTCCGGGCTGGACATGGCATCCAGACCACGCATCGTCGCCTGCACCACGTTGACCGCATTGCTGCTGCCGATGCACTTGGCAAGCACGTTGTGGACGCCGGCCACTTCGAGGACGGCGCGCATGGCGCCGCCCGCGATGATACCGGTACCTTCCGAAGCCGGCTGCATGTACACCTTGGCGGCGCCGTGCTCGGCCGTCACGGGGTATTGCAGCGTGCCGTTGACGATATTCACCTTGCGCATGTTCTTGCGCGCCTTCTCCATCGCCTTGGCGATGGCGGCGGGCACTTCACGCGCCTTGCCGAGCCCGAAGCCCACGCGGCCCTGACCGTCACCGACCACCGTAAGTGCGGAGAACCCGAACTGACGGCCGCCCTTGACCGTCTTGGACACACGGTTAACGGCGACGAGCTTCTCGTTCAGGCCGTCGGTGTTGGGAGCAATGTCAAATCCAGCCATCGTTTAACCTTTAGAAGTCGAGGCCGTTCTGCCGGGCGGCGTCCGCCAGAGCCTTCACACGACCGTGATACTTGAAGCCGGAGCGATCGAACGCGACCTTGGTGACCCCTGCGGCCTTCGCCTTTTCGGCAATCGCCTTGCCCACCGCCGTGGCGGCTTCGACATTGCCGGTGTACTTCAGGCCCGCGCTGATCTCGGACTGCACCGTGGATGCAGCCGCGACCACCTGGGAACCATTGGGCGCGATCACCTGGGCGTAGATGTGCCGAGGAGTACGGTGAACCGTAAGCCGGAATTCGCCCAGCTCGCGGATCTTGGCGCGGGACCGAGTCGCGCGCCGGATACGAGACGCTTTCTTGTTGTCCATCGCCTAGACCCTTACTTCTTCTTCGCTTCTTTGCGGATGATGATTTCATCCGCGTACTTGACACCCTTGCCCTTGTACGGCTCGGGCGGACGATACTGGCGGATCTCCGCAGCGACCTGGCCGACCTTCTGCTTGTCGATACCCTTGATCAGGATTTCCGTCTGCGTCGGCGTCTCGATGGTGATGCCCTCGGGAATTGCGTAATTCACCGGATGGGAGAAACCGAGCGACAGATTCAGCACCTTGCCCTGGGCCTGGGCCCTGTAACCCACGCCAACCAGTTCCAGCTTACGCTCGAAGCCGGCAGAGACGCCGCGGAACACATTCGCGACCTGGGCACGGGTGGTGCCGATCAGCGCAATGGCGTCTTCATGGCCGTCGTTCGCCGTGAAGCGCATGGTCGAGCCTTCCTGGTTGATCTTTACCTTGTTGTTGACCGTGTACTGCGCGGAACCCTTGGGCCCCTTGGCAGCAATGGTTTGACCGGAGACGGTGACCGTCACGCCGGCGGGAACGGAGATCGGATTCGATACGCGTGCCATGTCGAACCCCCTTAAGCCACGTAGCAGATGATTTCGCCGCCGTGGCCGGCCTTGCGGGCCGCACGATCGGTCATCACGCCCGCCGACGTGGAAACGACGGCGATGCCAAGCCCGCCGAGAACCTTCGGCAGCTCGTCCTTGCCTTTGTACACGCGCAGCCCGGGACGGCTCACGCGCTCAATGCGTTCGATAACGGGCTTGCCTTCGTAGTACTTGAGCGAAATCCCAAGAACCGGCTTGCCATCGATATCCTTTACAGAAAAGTCGCTGATGTAGCCCTCATCCTTCAACACCTGGGCGATCGCTTTCTTCAGCTTGGACGAAGGCATCTGTACCTCCGCCTTCGCAGCGCCCAGACCGTTGCGGATGCGGGTCAGCATATCTGCGATAGGATCAGTCATGCTCATGCGGTTTGACTCCGGAATACCGTATTTCTTGAATACGGCGTCTTTTTACCAGCTGGCCTTGCGCAGACCAGGCACTTCGCCCCGCATCGTTGCCTCGCGGAGCTTGTTACGGCCGAGACCGAACTTGCGGTACACGCCGTGCGGACGACCGGTCAGGTTGCAGCGGTTGCGCTGACGGGTCTTGCTCGAATCGCGCGGAAGCTTCTGGAGAGCCACGACAGCGGCTTCCTTCTCTTCCATGCTGACATTGGGGTTGCTGATCTTCGCCTTGAGTTCCTTGCGCTTGGCGGCGTACTTGTCAGCCAGCTGCTTGCGCTTGATCTCGCGGTTAATCATCGACGTCTTGGCCATGTGTCACCTCACCCGCGCAGCGGGAAGTTGAATGCGCGAAGGAGTGCGCGACCTTCTTCGTCGGTGCGCGCCGTCGTGCTGATGGTAATGTCCATGCCCCGCAGCTGATCGACCTTGTCGTAGTTGATCTCGGGGAAGATGATCTGCTCACGCACGCCCATGCTGTAATTGCCGCGGCCGTCGAAGGAGCGCGGGTTCAGACCGCGGAAGTCGCGGATGCGCGGAATGGCGATGGTGATCAGACGGTCAAGGAACTCGTACATGCGCTCGCGGCGCAGGGTGACCTTGCAGCCGATCGGCCAGTCCTCGCGGATCTTGAAGCCGGCGATGGACTTCCGCGCATGGGTCACGACCGGCTTCTGACCGGAGATCGCGGCCATATCGGCAGTCGCGTGATCGAGCACCTTCTTGTCGGCAACCGCTTCGCCCACGCCCATGTTCAGCGTGATCTTGGTGATGCGCGGCACCTCCATGACATTCTTGAACCCAAATTCCTTGAGGAGCTTGGGCACCACGACGTCACGGTAATAATCTTGCATTCTGGCCATGTTCAACCCGCCGCCTTATGCGTCAATCACTTCTTGGTTCGACTTGAAGAAGCGAACCTTGCGGCCGTCTTCGAGAACCTTGAAACCCACGCGGTCGCCCTTGCCCGTGCCGCGATTGAAGATCGCGACGTTGGACACGTGCAGGGACGCCTCTTTCTCCACGATACCGCCGGCAACACCCAGGACAGGGTTGGGCTTCTGGTGCTTCTTCACCATGTTGATGCCCTCGACGATCACACGATCGCCTTCCATCACGCGCACCACAGTGCCGCGCTTGCCCTTGTCTTTTCCGGCGATGACGATGACTTCGTCACCCTTACGAATCTTGTTCATCTTCTTACCCTCGCCCCTGTCTCAGAGCACTTCCGGCGCCAGGGAGATGATCTTCATGAACTGCTCGGTACGCAGCTCGCGGGTCACGGGTCCGAAAATACGGGTTCCGATCGGCTGCAGCTGGTTGTTCAGCAGCACGGCCGCGTTGCCGTCGAAGCGGATGATGGAACCATCCGCGCGGCGCACGCCCTTGGCGGTACGCACCACGACAGCGTTGTAAACCTCGCCCTTCTTGACCTTGCCGCGCGGGATCGCCTCTTTGACGCTCACCTTGATGACGTCGCCCACGTTGGCGTAACGGCGATGGGAACCGCCCAATACCTTAATGCACTGGACGACACGGGCGCCGCTGTTATCGGCGACGTCCAGTTTGGTTTCCATCTGAATCATGGCTGTCTCCGCACACTCTTTTTCTATACCGGCGGTGCTTACCCCGGCAAAGGCGCGCGAGTATAGCACCAATGAGGCCCGGCCCAAACCATTTTTTGGGCCGGCCCCCTAACTGTTGTTGCCGCCGCGCCGGGCGTTACTTGGCGCGCTCGACGATTTCCACCAGGCGCCAGGCCTTGTTCTTGGAAATCGGGCGGCCCTCGGCGATGGCCACCAGGTCGCCCTCGCGGCACTCGTTCGCCTCGTCGTGAGCGTGCAGCTTGGTCGAGCGACGCACGATCTTGCCGTAGATCGGGTGCTTGACCCGACGCTCGACAAGCACGGTGATGGTCTTGTCCATCTTGTCGCTGATGACGCGGCCGATCACGGTGCGCGCTTGTTTGGCTTGTTCGCTCATGCTCAGCTACCTGCCTTCTCGTTCAGTATCGTCTTGATGCGGGCGATGTCCTTGCGCACGGCCTGGACACGGTGGGACTGGGAGAGCTGTCCCATCCCCTTCTGCATGCGCAGGTTGAACTGCTCCCGCCGCAGACCGATGAGCTCCTGTTCGAGCTCCTGAACGCTCTTCTGTCGGATGTCTTTAGCTTTCATCACAGAACCGTCCGGGTTACGAAAGTGGTCTTGACGGGCAGCTTGGCCGCCGCCAGACGGAACGCCTCACGGGCGATGTCTTCGCTGACACCTTCCATCTCGTACAGCATGCGGCCGGGCTGGATCTGGGCAACCCAGTACTCCACGTTACCCTTGCCGTTACCCATACGCACTTCCAGAGGCTTCTGGGTGATGGGCTTGTCCGGGAAGATGCGAATCCAGATCTTGCCACCGCGCTTGACATGGCGGGTCATGGCGCGGCGGGCGGCTTCGATCTGGCGCGCGGTGATCTGGCCGCGCTCGACCGACTTCAGGCCGTATTCACCAAAGCTGACCTCATTGCCACGCTGGGCCAGGCCGCGGTTACGGCCCTTTTGCTGCTTGCGGAATTTCGTACGCTTGGGCTGCAACATGGTGTCCTACTCCTACTTGGCGGCGGCCTTCTTGGGTTCGGCCTCGGCCGGCTGTTCGCCAAAACCGAACACTTCACCCTTGAAGATCCACACCTTGATGCCGATCACACCATAGGTGGTCACAGCTTCGGCAAAGCCGTAGTCGATGTCCGCGCGCAGCGTGTGCAGGGGCACGCGGCCTTCACGGTACCATTCGCTACGGGCGATCTCGGCGCCGTTCAGACGGCCCGCCACGTTGATCTTGATGCCCTGGGCGCCGAGGCGCATGGCATTGCCCACCGCGCGCTTCATGGCGCGACGGAACATGATGCGCTTCTCGAGCTGCTGGGCGATGCTCTGGGCCACCAGTGTGGCGTCCAGCTCAGGCTTGCGGACCTCTTCGATGTTGATGTGCACGGGCACGTTCATCATCTCGGAGATCTCGCGGCGCAGCTTCTCGATGTCCTCGCCCTTCTTGCCGATCACGAGACCGGGACGGGCCGTATGAATCGTGATGCGGGCGTTGCGCGCGGGACGCTCGATCTGGATGCGGCTTACCGACGCCTGGGAAAGCTTCTTCTGCAGGAAGTCGCGGACCTTCAGGTCGGTGTGGAGAAACTCCGGATAGTTCTTGCTGTTGGCGAACCACTTGGACGTCCAGTCCTTGGTGATGCCCAGGCGAATACCGGTCGGATTGACTTTGTGACCCATTACAGCTTCTCCATCACTTTTCCGCGACGACCACGGTGATGTGGCTCGTCCGCTTCGTAATGCGGTTGGCGCGACCCTTGGCGCGTGCATGGACACGCTTCATCACGGGACCTTCGTCCACCATGATGCTCTTGACCTTGAGTTCGTCGATGTCGGCGCCGTCGTTGTGCTCAGCGTTCGCAATGGCGGACTCGAGCACCTTCTTCACCAGATCGGAACCCTTCGTGGGGCTGAAGGTGAGAAGCTGCAGGGCCTTCTCCACGGCCATACCGCGGACCTGATCGGCGACCAGGCGGCACTTCTGCGGCGAAATCTTCGCAAATTTCAAAGTGGCGACAGTTGCCATCACTAATTACCTCTTGGCCGGCGCGGCTTTCTTGTCGGCCGCATGTCCGCGGAACGTGCGCGTGGGCGCGAACTCGCCCAACTTGTGGCCCACCATGTTCTCGGTGACCAGGATGGGCACATGCTGCTTGCCGTTGTGGACGGCGATGGTGAGGCCGATCATGTCGGGCAACACCATCGAACGACGCGACCAGGTCTTGATCGGACGGCGGTTGTTCGTCGCGACAGCTTCAGCGACTTTCGCGGCCAGGTGGTGGTCGACGAACGGGCCTTTCTTGATAGAGCGCGGCATCGTACTAGCCCCTCTCGTTACTTGCTGTTGCGACGGCGCACGATCATGCTCTGCGTGCGCTTGTTCTTGCGGGTCTTGTAACCCTTGGTCGGCGTGCCCCACGGGCTCACCGGATGACGACCGCCCTTGGTGCGGCCTTCACCACCACCGTGCGGATGGTCGACCGGGTTCATGGCGATACCGCGGACCGTCGGGCGGATGCCCACGTGACGCTTGGCACCGGCCTTGCCGAACTTGCGAAGGTTGTGCTCGGTATTGCCCACTTCGCCGATGGTGGCCTTGCAGTCCACGTGCACCTTGCGCATCTCACCGGAGCGCAGGCGTATCGTGGCGTAGGCGCCTTCACGGGCGACGAGCTGCACGGAGCTGCCGGCGCTGCGCGCCAGCTGCGCGCCCTTGCCGGGCTTGAGCTCGATGCAATGCACGTTGGTGCCCACCGGGATGTGGCGCAACGCCATGGCATTGCCCGGTTTGATCGCCGCGCCGGAGCCAGACATGATTTCGTCACCGGCCTTCACCCCCGCGGGAGCGATGATGTAGCGGCGTTCGCCGTCGGCATACAGCACCAGGGCGATGTGGGCGGTGCGGTTCGGGTCGTACTCGAGCCGTTCCACGCGACCGGCAATGCCGTCCTTATTGCGCTTGAAGTCGATCAGGCGATAGTGCTGCTTCTGGCCGCCACCCTGATGACGGGTGGTGATACGGCCCTGGTTGTTGCGACCGCCGTTGCGGGTCTGCTTCTCCAGCAGCGGCGCATAAGGCGCGCCCTTGTGCAGGTCAGGGTTCACCACCTTGACCACGAAGCGGCGGCCAGCCGAAGTCGGTTTAGTCTTTACGAGTGCCATGTTTCCGGTTCCTCGACCTTACTCGCCGCCAGCGAGATTGATTTCCTGGCCGGCCGCGACGGTGACGTAGGCCTTCTTCCAGTCGCTGCGGGTGCCGAAACGCTGACCGAAGCGCTTGTTCTTGCCCTTCACGTTCGCGACGCGCACTGCGTTCACGGAGACGTTGAACAGCTGCTCGACCGCAGCCTTGATCTCCGGCTTGGTGGCGTCGGCGACCACGCGGAATACGTACTGGTTGTGCTTCTCGCCCACATTGGTGCTCTTCTCGGACACCTGGGGCGCCAGCAGCACCTGCATCAAGCGTTCCTGATTCATGCCAGCATCTCCTCTACCTGCTTCACCGCCGGCACGGTGATCAGCACCTTCTCGAACCGGACGAGGCTCACGGGGTCGAGCTGACGCGCGCCGAGTACCTCGACGTTCGCGAGATTGCGGGCGGAGAGGTACAGGTTGTCATCCACCTGATCGGCAACGATCAGGACGTTGTCCAGGCCCATGGACTTGAGCTTTTCCACCAGGCTCTTGGTCTTGGGCGCCTCGACGGCGAACTGCTCCACGACCATCAGGCGGTTCTGGCGTACCAGCTCGCCGAAGATGGAGCGCAGGGCACCGCGGTACATCTTGCGGTTCACCTTCTGGGTGAAGTTCTCTTCGGGCAAGGCCGGGTGGATCTTGCCGCCGCCACGCCACAGCGGGCTGCGGATGCTGCCGGCGCGGGCACGGCCGGTGCCCTTCTGGCGCCAAGGCTTGGCGCCGCCGCCACGCACTGCCTGGCGGTTCTTCTGAGCACGGGTGGCCTGGCGCGCGCCTGCCATGTAGGCGGTCACGACCTGGTGGATCAGCGCCTCATTGAAGGGGGCGCCGAAGGTGTTCTCGGAAACTTCGACCGAACCTGCGGAGGCCTGGCCGTTTGCATTGACGAGATTCAGTTGCATGGCTCAGCTCCTCACGCCTTGACCGCAGGACGCACGACCACGTCGGCACCCTTGGGGCCCGGGACCGCGCCCTTTACCAACAGCAGGTTGCGTTCGGCATCGACGCGCACCAGCTCCAGCGTCTGGGCGGTACGGGCGACGGCGCCCATGTGGCCGGCCATGCGCTTGCCCTTGAACACGCGTCCGGGCGACTGACGCTGACCGATGGAACCCGGCGCGCGGTGGGACACGGAGTTACCGTGGGTCGCGTCCTGGGCGGAGAAGTGGTGGCGCTTGATGGCGCCCTGGAAGCCCTTGCCGATGGTGGTGCCGGAGACGTCGACCTTCTGGCCGGCCTGGAAGATGTCCACCTTGATCTCGGCGCCGGCGGCCAGGCTCTCGCCCTCGCCCTCGCCAAGACGGAATTCGCATACCGTGCGGCCCGCTTCGACGCCGGCCTTGGCGAAATGACCCGCCATGGCCTTGGTCACACGCGTGGCGCGACGGGAACCCACCGTGACCTGGACGGCACGGTAGCCGTCGTTCTCCAGGGTTTTCACCTGGGTGACACGGTTAGGTTCGACCTCGATGACCGTCACCGGAACGGAGACGCCATCTTCAGTGAAAACGCGGGTCATACCGCGTTTGCGACCGATGAGTCCGATTGCCATTGTTATAACCTCGCACCGCACCGATTTCGATTGACCGGTGCTGTTGGGAGACCGAAGTCTCGTTAGCTCAACTTAATCTGTACGTCGACGCCGGCCGCCAGATCCAGCTTCATAAGGGCGTCCACGGTCTTGTCCGTGGGGTCGACGATGTCCATGAGGCGCTTGTGGGTGCGCAGCTCGTACTGGTCGCGCGCGTCCTTGTCGGCATGCGGGGAGACCAGCACCGTGAAGCGCTCCTGCTTGGTCGGGAGCGGGATCGGGCCCTTGACCTGGGCGCCAGTGCGCTTGGCGGTCTCGACGATCTCGCGCGCGGACTGGTCGATGAGCCGGTGATCGAACGCCTTGAGGCGAATACGAATACGTTGACTGGTCGCCATTGTTCTGAACCTACCCGTTTCTAAAGAGCTGAGGACCAATACGAAAGGGGGCGCAGTATACACTGCGCCCCCGCGTATGGCTAGACGGCTTTACTCGATGATCTTGGCCACCACGCCGGCGCCCACGGTACGGCCGCCTTCGCGGATGGCGAAGCGCAGGCCTTCTTCCATGGCGATGGGCGAGATCAGGCTCACCGTCATCTGCACGTTGTCACCG
>JBFXES010000036.1:0-20772 GCA_050179875.1 Thiohalomonadaceae bacterium | reverse complement strand
CACCGACGGGGACCTGCGCGAAATCCTGCTGCACAACATGCGCGAGGAGATCGAGCACGCCACCATGCTGCTCGAATGGGTGCGCCGGCACGAGCCCCATGCCGACCTTATGTTCCGCACCTATCTCTTCACCCAGGCCCCCGTCACGCGCATCGAGGAAGCCGCGGAAGGCGCGGCGCCCGAGGCGGCAGAGACGGAAGCCGCCGCCCCCGGCCTGACCATCGGTTCCCTGAAGGGAGGCTGACGTGGACTACCTGAACCGCGCGGCCGCCGGTTTCGGCGACGACATCTGGCGGCGCATCGACGAGGCGGCGATGACCGCCGCGCGCGACGTCCTGACCGGACGCCGCTTCCTCACTGTGGACGGCCCCTACGGCCTCGGGCTCACCGCGGTGGAGGCCGGCGAGGACGGCTACTGCCGCGAGCCGGGGCCCGACGAGGCCGGCGCCGTGACCAGCCGAGCCATCGCCGTGCCCATGCTGCGCCGCAGTTTCCAGCTGAGCATCCGCCGCATCGAGGGGTTTCGCCGCCAGGGCCAGCCGCTCAGTCTCACGGCGGTGGCGCACGCCGCCGAGGCGGTGGCCAAACGGGAAGAGGAATTCGTCTACTACGGCCAGCAGGACTTCCAGTTGCCGGGCCTGCTCACGGTGGACGGCAAGGCCGTGCATCGCATCGGCGACTGGAGCCGCACGGAACAGGCGCTCAATGACGTGCTCGCTGCGGTGACCGCACTCGATCGCAACGGCTACCGCGGTCCCTACGCCCTCGCCCTCGCCCCGCCGCTGTACAACGGCCTGTTCCACCGTTACGAAGGTACGGAGATGACGCAGCTGGAACACCTGCGGGGGCTGTGCGAGCTGGGCGTGTACAAGGCGCCCATCCACGGCGGCGTGCTGGTGGATGCCCGTGTCGGGCGCCTCATCATCGGCCAGGACCTCATGGCCGGCTATGCGCGCCAGGACGGCATTCATCACGAGCTGTACCTGTCGGAGAGCATCGTGCTGCTCATCGAGCAGCCGGGCGCGGTATGCCTGCTCGAATCCGCAGGCTGAATGGGCGGCGGTCGAAAGACCGTAACCCTGCTAGGCTGGATCCAACACGTTCACAAGGAGAACGCCATGACCGAGATCTGTCTGGAGATGCCCCTGGTGGCGAAGTGCGTGGTGAGCGATTGCGTGTACAACATCAACCAGGGCTGCCATGCCCGCGCCATCACCGTGGGCGATGCCACCCATCCCGAATGCGACACCTACATGGGCGCCGCCAACCACACCTCGCGCAAGCAGCTCCAGGCGGGCGTCGGCGCGTGCAAGGTGACCGGCTGCAACTACAACGAAGACTTCGAATGCATGGCCTCGAGCATCAACGTGGGCTATCGCGGCAGCAGCGTGCACTGCCTCACCTTCGTGAAACGCACGTAAGGGAACGCGTGTCCCCTCCGGGCTGCGCCGGCGCAGCCCGGAGGGAAGCGCTCAGGGATTACCGAAATCCTTCAACAAATCCTTGAGCGTCACGACCCCCGCCAGCCGGCTGCCGTCGGTCACCACCAGCCGCGTGTTGCCCGTGCGCAACATCAATGACAGGGTCTGCGCCGCGTCGGCGTCGGCCGTCACGGTGTTTTCCGGATCGCACACGCGGGAGATCTCGCTCACGGTGTGCTTGTCCCACTGATCCGTGGACATGCCGCTCAGCTGCCTGGTGTTCACGCAGCCCACCAGCGAATCGCCGTCGACGACCACCGGATAGAGCCGGTGGTGGTACTTGTACACGTACTGCTCCACCAGTTCCTTCAGCGTGGTATCGGGCTGGACCGTGACCGGCGGCTCGCTCATGTAGTTGCGCACCGGCACGCCGCCCATGCGCTCGCGCAGCAGCAATTGCTTGTACGAATTGTCGGCGGCGAAGCGCAGGAACATGCCGATGAGGATCCACCACAGGCCGCTCACCGGGAAACCGCCCAGCGCGGTCATGACGCCCAGGAAGATGAGTCCCAGGCCGAAGCCGCGCCCGATGAGCGCGGCGATGTACGTGGCCTTGTGGATGTCACGCCGCCAGGCCCACAGGCCCGCGCGCAGCATGCGTCCGCCGTCCAGCGGATAGGCCGGGACGAGATTGAAAACGGCGAGCACCAGGTTGAGCCAGGCCAGGTAGAACATCAGCGTGGTGAGCCACAGCGGCCAGCCCTGTCCGCTGCCGGCCGACTCCAGGCCGCCGAACAACCCCGCCAGCGCGAAGCTGGACACCGGCCCGGCCACGGCCATGAGGAACTCGGCCTTGGGCGCCGGCGGCTCGTCGGTCATTTCCGCCACGCCGCCGAACATGAACAGGCTGATGCCGCCGATGGGCAGTCCGTAATGGCGCGCCACCAGGGAGTGACAGAACTCGTGCACCACGATGGACACCACCAGCCCGAGCACGCCCGCCAGGCCCAGCAGCCAGTAGCTGCCTGTGCGCAGACCCGGTGCATACACGGGGAACAGCCCCTGGGCGAGCGTCCACGTCACCAGCAGGGCGAGGAAGATCCAGCTCGGATCCATCCTCACCTCGAAACCGAGCAGCCGAAACAGCCTGAAGCTGCGCCCGAACATGATCTGAACCTAGCCCCAATCCGCCGTGGGAGCGAGCCCGCACGCCACCGCGCTCACGGCGCCAACAGGTCGATGAGCGGCGCAGGCGCCAGCCCGAGCAGCACGATGGCGACCGACAGCGCGAGCAACAGGCCGCCCGCCAGGCCGACGACGCGCGGCTCCCGCACCGCACCCGTGGATACGAACAGCGCGGCGAGCAGCCGCAGGTAGAAATACAGCCCGATGGCACTGCTCGCGATGAGCACCGCCACCAGCCACCACAGCGCCCCCTCCACGCCCGCGGCGAACACGTAGAACTTGGCCATGAAGCCAGCAGTGACCGGGATCCCCGCCAGGGACACGAGCGCCAGCGCCAGCGCACCGGCGAGCACGGGCCGGCGCCAGAACAGGCCACGATAGGCGCTCATGTGCACCACCTCCTGTCCGGGCGTATCCCACGACAGCACGCTCACCACCCCGAACGCCGCGAACACGGTGATCACGTAGGCCGCGGCATAGAACATCACCGCCTCGCCCGCAAGCGCGCCGCCCGCCGCGAGCGGCACGGCCAGATAACCCATGTGCGAGACGGAGGAATAGGCCAGCAGGCGCTTCACGTTTTCCTGCGACAGCGCGAGCAGATTGCCCGCCAGCATGGACTCGGCGGCGAGCCCGGCCAGCGTCAGCGACACCGCCTCCAGCGACCAGGCGCCGGTGGTCTCGAGCAGGCGCAGCAGCCAGGCGGCGGCGGCGGCCTTGGACACGCTGGCGATGAAGGCGGTCACCGGCGCAGGCGCGCCTTCGTACACGTCGGGCGCCCACATGTGAAAAGGCACCAGCGAGAGCTTGAAGCCCATGCCCACCAGCACCAGCGCCATGCCGCCGAGTACATAGGGATCGGCTGCGTTCATGGGCAGTTCGTACAGGGACAGCGTACCGCCGGTGGTATACAGCAGCGCCAGCCCGAACAGCAGCACGCCCGAGGAGACGGCCGCCAGCACCAGATACTTCATGCCCGCCTCCAGCGCGCGGCCGTGCTCGGCCTCATAGGCCAGCAGGCCGAACAGGCACAGGCTGAGCAGTTCCAGGCCGATGAACATGGCGGCGACGTGGCTGGCCGCGGCGAGCGTCATGGCCCCCACCGTGGCGAAGGCCAGCAGCACGTAAAACTCCCGATGATGGCCCTCGCCGCGCACGCTGCGCCTTGCGAGAAACGGAAACGCGAGCCCCGCCACCACCAGCGCCGCACCCTGGATGAGCAGCCAGAAAAACACGGCGCGCCCGTCCAGCGCCAGCTGCCCCAGGATCAGGTGCGGCGCCAGCGGCGCGAGCGCCAGGGTCGCCACGAGGCCTGCGCCGATGCCGCCCGCGGCCATGCCCGCCACCCAGCCATGGCGCGGCACAAAGCTGCCCACGAGCAAGGCGCTCATGCCGCCGAGCGTGATCAGCATGATGGGCAGCAGCGCGAGCAGATCGAGGCCGCTCATCGGATCCCCGCCAGCCATTGCAAGGGCACGGCCGCCAGCGCCAGCACCGGCTGCGGCGCGAGGCCCAGCCACAACAGGCCGACGGCCATGAAGGCCAGCACGCCGGTCTCGCGCCGTCCCAGGTCGCGCAGCGCGCGTTCGCGCGGTTCGCCGTGGAAGGCGCGCTGCACCAGCGACAGGGCATAGATGGCCGAGAGCACCATGCCCGAGGCCGCCACCGCCGCCAGGGCGACGTTGGCCTGAAACGCACCCAGCAGCGACAGGAACTCGCCCAGGAAGGTACCCAGCCCCGGCAGGCCGAAGGCGGCCACCGCGAAGAACATGCCGAAGGCCGTGAGTCGCGGCACCTGCGCGGTGAGTCCGCCCATGACGCCCAGATCGCGGCTGTGCAAACGGTCCTGCAAGGCGCCCGCGATCACGAACAAGGCCCCGGTGGCGAGGCCGTGCGCCAGCATCTGCACCAGCGCGCCCTGCCAGGCCGTGACGTTCCACGCGAACACCGCCAGCAGCACGAAACCCATGTGGCTCACGCTGGTGTAGGCCACCAGCCGCTTCACGTCCTGCTGCGCGAAGGCGAGCACCGCGCCATAGACAATGGCGACTACGCCCAGCGCCATGAAGAACGGCGCCGCCGTCTGCATGGGTCCGGGGAACAGCGGCAGCACGAAGCGCAGCAAACCATAACCGCCCGTCTTCAGCAGCACGCCTGCGAGCAGCACGCTGCCCGCCGTGGGCGCCTGGGTGTGCGCATCCGGCAGCCAGCTATGCAACGGCACCGCGGGCAGTTTCACCAGGAAGGCGGCGAGAAAACCCGCCGCCAGCCAGGGCGCCGCCTCGCCCAGCGGCACGCCAAGCAGATCGAAATAATCGAAGCTGATGCCCTCCCGCCCTGCCGCCGCCACCAGCACGAGACCCACGATGGCCGCGAGCAGCATGAGGCCGCCCGCCTGGGTGAACACGAAGAACTTCATGCCGGCACGCTGGCGCTGCTCATGGCCCCACAGGGCGATGAGGAAATACATGGGCACCAGCATCACTTCCCAGAACACGAAAAACAGGAACAGGTCGAGTGCGACGAACACGCCCACCATACCGGCCAGGCTCCACAACAGGTTGAACTGGAAAAAACCGGGGCGTTCGCGCACCTGCCAGGCCACCAGCGCGGCCACGGCGCCCAGCACCAGCGTGAGCAGCACCAGGGGAATGGAGAGCCCGTCCGCCGCCAGGTGCAGCGTGATGCCGAAGCGCGGGATCCACGGCAGGCGCAGTTCCGATCGCCAGCCGCCATCGGCGGACGGCAGCATAAGCGCCAGCGCCAGGGCGATCACAATGGCGCCCATGCCCACCCGTCGCGGCCAGTGCCGGCCGCGGGATTCGCTCCACCAGGCGAGCACGCCGCCTGCAATCAGCACCAGCAACAAGGCGGCGAGCGTCATGCGAGCACCAGCGCCAACGCCGCCACCGTGCCGCCTGCGAGGGCCGCGGCATAGTGACGCAGACGGCCGTCCTGGGTGGTGCTGAGCATACGCCAGGCCAGATAGCAGATGCGGCCGATGGCCATGACGGGCACGTCCACCGGATCACGGGCGATGCGCCGTGCCAGGCGCACGTAAGGACCGCGCAAGGCGCGTTCGTAAAGACGATCGAAACCCCAACCTGCGTAAGCCCAGGCCACGGCGCGCTGCCATGCAGGCGTTGTGACAAAGGAAGGTGGCCTGCGCAGCATGCGCCACACGATCGCGATGCCGAGCAGTGGCGCGAGCACGGCGAGCAGCGACGGCCACAGGTGCGCGCCTTCTTCCCCTACGACGCCGAACACCGGCGCCAGCAGGTCCTGGAAGGCATGCACGTTGCCGAGGCCCGGCGGCAGTTCCAGGTAACCCGCCAACAATGACGGCACGGCCAGCACGGCCATGGGCAGATGCATGCGCCAGCCGGTGTGATGGCTGACCTCGCCGCGAGGTTCGCCGAGCAAACCGATGATCACCGCGCGCGTCATGTACGCCGCCGTCAGCACGGCGCCCGTCCAGGCCGCCAGCCACAGCGCCGAACGCTGCCACAGCGCTGCGAGGATGAGGTCCTTGCTGAAGAAGCCCGCCGTCACCCAGGGCAAGGCCGCCAGCGAGGCGGCGCCGATCAGGAAACCCCAGAACGCCCAGGGCGCGCGCGCGCGCAGCCCGCCCATGCGCCGCAGGTCCTGCTCATGGCCCAGGGCCAGGATGGCGGCGCCCGCGGCGAGGAACAGCAGCGCCTTGAAGAAGGCATGGGTGAACAGATGGAACACTGCGGCGCTCCAGGCGCCCGCGCCCAGGGCCATGAACATGAAACCCAACTGGCTGATGGTGGAATAGGCGAGCACGCGCTTGATGTCGGTCTGCACCAGCGCGCTCGCGCCGGCGAGCAGCAGGGTGGCCGCGCCCAGCCAGGCGATGAGCACCATCACGCCGGGCGCCAGTTGAAACAGCGGATGCAGGCGCGCCACCAGATAGACGCCGGCGGTCACCATGGTGGCGGCGTGAATGAGCGCGCTCACCGGGGTGGGACCTGCCATGGCGTCCGGCAGCCACACCTGCAACGGCACTTGTGCGGACTTGCCGAGTGCACCGGCGAGCAGCAGCAAGGCGGCCACCGTGGGCAGCAAGGTCCCGCCCTGCCAAGTCGAAGTCATGCGCGCAGTGAGTTCGGGAATGGCGCTGGTGCCGAAGCTGGAGAACAGCAGCAACAGGCCGATCACCAGGAACATGTCGCCCGCCATGGTGGTGATCATGGCCTTGCGCGCGGCATCACCGTTCACCGTATCGCGATACCAGAAACCGATGAGCAGCCAGGAGCACAGCCCCACGCCTTCCCAGCCCACGAACAGCAACAGCAGATCGTCGGCGAGCACCAGCACCAGCATGGCGGCGACGAACAGGTTCAGCCAGGCGAAGTAGCGCGAATAACCTTCCTCGCCGGCCATGTATTCCGTGGAATACAGATGCACCAGAAAGCCCACACCCGTCACCACCGCCGCCATCGTCAGCGAGAGTCCGTCGAGGCGCAGCGCCACCGTGGGTGCGAGGCCATTCGCGCTGAACCAGGTCCACAGCGTGTGCACCTGCGTTTCCTGCGCGGGCAGCCACAGGACGCCGATGACCAGCAGCAACAGGAAGGCGATACCGGTGGTGCCGCTCGCGAGCCAGGCGCAGGCGTGCGCCGTGAGGCGTCGCCCCGCCAGGGCGAGCACCAACGCCCCCGCGAGCGGCAGGGCGGGCAGCAGCCACAGCAGCGCGGCGGCGTCGTCCATGCAAGGTCCTCAACTCAGTCGCGCAACAGACTCACCGCATCCACGTCCAGCGTGCCGAAGCGCCGCTCGATGCGCAGCATGAGCGCCAGCGCCACGGCGGCCTCGGTGCCCGACACGGTGAGTATGAGCAGGTACATGGCCTGGCCGTCGGGTTGCGCCCAGTGCACGCCCGCGGCGATGAAGGCCAGGCCCGCCGCGTTGAACAGCAGCTCCACCGAGATCAGCATGAACATGAGATTGCGCCGCGCCAGCACGCCCGCGAGACCGATCACCAGCAGGGCGGCCGCAAACGCGAGCACCACCGGCGTCGCCATCATCGGCTTTCACCGATGCCGCCGCGGCCCACGTGCCAGACCGCCACCAGCCCGGCCAGCAGCAGCAGCGAGGCCAGTTCGACGATGACCAGGTACGGCCCGAAAAGCGCCGCGCCCACGGCCTTGGCGCTCACGTGTGCAGGCCCGGTCCCGGTGCTGCCATGCATCACCACGTACACCGCTTCGAGAAACAGCAGCAGTGCGAGCACGGCGGGACCGCGCCACCGCCCCGGACCGAGCCAGGTCTGCTCGTGATGCACCGTGCCGGGGCCGAGGTTCAGCATCATGACCACGAACACGAACAGCACGGTGATGGCGCCTGCGTAGATGATCACCTGCAGCGCCGCCGCGAACGGCGCGCCCAGCAGGGCGAAGCACATGGCCAGGGCCAGCAGGGCGACGATGAGATAAAGCAGGGCGTGCACGGCATTGAGCCGGGTCACCGCCAATGCGCCGGAGAGGATGGCCAGCGCCGCCGCCAGTACGAATTCCGTTTCCATGGCGTGCTCCGCTTCAGGGCCGCAGGCTGCGCAGATCCACCGGGGGGGACTCGTTTTCCGCTTCGCCCCGCGACTTGCCGCCAATGGCGGCGCCGGCGACACGGTAGAAATTGTAGCCGGGGTACTTGCCCTGGCCGTCGATGAGCAGGTGCTGCTTCTCATACACCATGTTTTCGCGCCGGTATTCGCTCATCTCGAAATCGGTGGTGAGCTGTATGGCACAGGTCGGACAGGCCTCCTCGCAGAAACCGCAGAAGATGCAGCGGGAGAAATTGATGCGAAAGAACGCTGGGTAGCGCCGTCCCTGATGGTCCTGCGCGGCCTGCAGGGCGATGCAGTCCACCGGGCAGGCCACGGCGCACAGATAACAGGCCACGCAACGCTCGGCGCCGTCCGGGTCGCGCGAGAGGATGATGCGGCCGCGCCAGCGCGGCGGAATCTGCGGTTGCTCGTCGGGATAGCGCAAGGTCACGCGGCGGCGAAAACCGTGGGCGAACACGAGCCACAGGGTGTGCATGGCATTGGTGAAGGCCTTCAGCACGCCCGCGGCCCTACGCATCGAGTCCTCCTCCCACCACGATGACGCCGGTGACCAGCAGGTTGATGAGCGACAGCGGCAGCATCACCTTCCAGCCGAGCGCCATGAGCTGGTCGTAGCGCGGACGCGGCAGGGCCGCGCGCAGCAATATGAAGAAGGCCATGAGGACGAGCACCTTGAGGAAAAACCACACCAGGGGCGGCAGCCAGGGACCGAGCCAGCCGCCGAGAAACAGGGTCACGGTGATCGCCGACACCAGCAGCATGCCCAGGTATTCGCCCACGTAGAACAGGCCGAACTTCAGTCCCGCGTATTCCGTGTGATAGCCCGCCACCAGTTCGGTCTCGGCCAGCGGCAGGTCGAACGGCAGGCGGTGGGCCTCCACTGTGCCGGCCAGCAGGAACAGCACGAAGCCGAAGAACTGCGGCACCACGAACCACATGTCCCGTTGCGCCTCGACGATGTCGCTGAGATTGAACGAGCCGGCCATGAGCACCACGCCCGTCACCGAAAGGCCCAGGAACACCTCGTAGCTGATCACCTGGGCGGAGGCGCGCAGGCTGCCCAGCAGGGCGTATTTGTTGTTCGACGACCAGCCCGCGAAGATGGCGCTGTACACCCCCAGCGACGACATGCCGATGAAGAACAACAGGCCGAGTGACATGTCGCTGATCACCAGACCCGGCGCGAAGGGCACCACGGCGAAGGACAGCAACGCGGTCGCCACCACTACCACGGGCGCGATGACGAACACCACGCGATCGGCGAAGGGCGGCACCCAGTCGTCCTTGGTGAAGATCTTCACCATGTCCGCCACCACCTGCGCCAGGCCGAAGGGGCCCACGCGGTTGGGACCGTAGCGGTCCTGCCACAGCCCGAGCAGGCGGCGTTCGAACCAGATGGAAAGCGCCGCCAGCGTGAGCACCACCACCAGGACAGCCACGGGCAGGAGCAAGGTTTGCAGCAGTCCGCTCATGGCGCAGGCTCCAGCCGTACTGCCGCGGGCAGGGCCACGCCGCGCAGCTCGCCCATGCCCGCGGAGACGCCGATCACGCCCGAGGCCATGGCGCGCACGCGCACCGGCAGCACCGCACGCGCGGCGCCGACAATGACCGTGATCCTGTCGCCCTCCTTCACGCCGTGACGCGCGGCCTCGTCCTCGTGCAGGAAAACGCATGCGGGCGGCGCCAGCGAGGCGATGCCCGGTGCGTGCGCCGAGAGTTCCTCGCTGCCGAACAGGTGATGCACGGGCACGGCCAGCAGATCCCTCGGTGTCTCCGGCGCAGGCCGGCCGTAGGCGCCCGCCACGGGTGCCGCACCGAACAGGCACACGCCCGCCTCGCCCGTGCGCAGGGGACCGTTCACCTCGCGCAGGTAGAACAGCACCGCCTGTGGCGAATTCCAGCCCGGTTGCCAGTAGCGTGGTTCGAGGCCGGCGCGCGGCTGCCGGCTCTGGCCTTCCATGGAAAAGGCCAGCGGCGAATCCGCATCCGCGGGAGGCGGCGGTTCGAACATGGTGCGGTCCGCGAACATGGCCGTGCGTCCGCTGAAACGGAGCGACTGGCGCGGCACGGGCAGCGGCGGCGAGAGGCCCGCTGCTGTCGGCGCGGCATCGGCCACGCGCGCGAAGCGGGCGAATTGCCCGGCCAGGTCGGCATGGAGGGTCTTCAGATCCGCAAAGCCCACGCCCCCGAGTCGCTGCGCCAGGGCCGCGAGCCAGCGCCAGCCCGGACGCACGTGATCGGGCGTGACAAATGCCGCGAAGCGGCGCTGCGCGCGTCCTTCGTGGTTCACCACCGTCGCGGTGGCCTCGGCGAAGCCGGTGGCGGGCAGGACCACCTGCGCGGCCGTGGTCGTGTCGCTGGACAGCGTATCGATGGCGATCAGGCGCGGCGATTTGGCCAGGGCTCTGGCGATCACGTCCTGGGGAACGCGGCGGAACAGATCGTTTTCAGCAACGATGAGGGTGTCGCCGTTGGCCACCCGTTCGAGCGCGTCCTCCACGCTCATACCACCCATCAACGCAGCGCCGATGGTGTTGCATTCGGGCACGGTGCAAATGAATCCGGCCTCCGGCTGCACGTGCGAGAGCGCACGGGCGAGATCGGCGGCCGCCGCCAGCACCTCGCCGCTGCCCTGCGCCGTGCCGGTCACTACCAGCGGACGCCCCGCGTTCCTGAGCGCGTCGGCCACGGGCCCCACCGCCTCCGCACCGCGCGTCGGTTCGGGCCCGCGCGGCACACGCGGGTCGATGCGCCGCGCAATGGCACGGACCAGCGCGGCCAGCTCATCGGGTGCGGCGCGCACCACGGTGGCCGCGACGGCATCGAGCGCGATCGGCCCGGGTGAGAACACGAACAGCGGATTTCGCTCCCCGGGCGCGGCATCGCGCACCGATTGGTCCTGCCAGGGCGGCACGCCGACGGCTGCGGCGCGCGCCCGCGCCCGCCCGCGCAGCGCCTGTCGCAAGGCCAGGGAAAGACGCGGCGCGGTCTGCTCCACGTCCTCGCCCAGCACGATGATCGCGTCGGCCTGCTCCGCCTCGGCCAGGCTGCGGCGATGGGCGGGCGGCGCGGCAAGCAGCGCGAGGGCCTGCTGCGTCAACGACAGTTCCGCCTGACCGAATCCGGGGCTGAAATGTTCGGCGCCCACCAGCGCACGCAAGGCGTGATTGGTCTCCAGGCTGGCGCGCGGAGAACCCACGCCCAGTACACGCCCGCCCTGAACGGCTCCCAGCGCCTCCTCCACGCTGGCGGGCCTTCCTGCCACCAACGGCGTTTGGATGCGCTGCGGCGCTTCCAGGTGCTCGTAGCCGAAGCGGCCCCGATCGCAAATGAAGTATCCGTTGATGGCCGGGTGATAACGGTTACTGATGCGCCGCACCTCGCCGTAGCGTTCGCCCACGAAGGTATTGCAGCCGATCCCGCAATGGGCGCAGACCGAAGGTGCGGATTGCAGGTCCCACTTGCGCGTGTAATGGCGTTGCAGGGTCTTGTCCGTGAACACGCCGGTGGGACACACCTCCACCAGATTGCCGGCGAACGGGCTTTCCAGCACACCGTCCGTTGCACGGCCGAAAAACACCTGGTTGCGCGTGGAAAAGGCATCCAGATCCTGGCCGCCGGCGTAATCGCGATAGAACCGCACGCAGCGATAGCAGGCGATGCAGCGGTTCATCTCGTGTGCGACGAAGGGACCCAGGTTCTGGCTCACGTGGGTGCGCTTATGGAAGCGGTAGCGACGATAGACATGACCGGTCATCACCGTCATGTCCTGCAAATGACATTCGCCGCCTTCGTCGCACACCGGGCAGTCGTGCGGGTGGTTGGTCATGAGCCATTCGATGACCGTGCGACGGAAGGTACGCGAGGCCTCGTCCGCCATGGCGAAACGCGCGCCGTCCCGCACGGGCGTCATGCAGGCCATGACGATGCGCCCGCCCGTGTCGTGCTCGTCCCTGTACTGCGTCAGCGCGCACTGCCGGCACGCCCCCACCGAGCCGAGGGCGGGATGCCAGCAGAAATACGGCAGTTCCAACCCGAGCGACAGCGCCGCCGCGAGCAGATTGTCACCGTCCGCTGCCTCGTATTCGCACCCGTCGATGGTGATGCGCGCCATGCGCTGTAAGCGTAGGCGCTGGAGAGGACTATGGAGAAAAGTCCGCGAATGGACGCAAATGAGGGCGAAGGAGACAAGGCTTGGCCACGCCGCCGTGCTTGATTCAATCCCGGCGTAGGTCACGTTGCGCAGCTACGTGACATTCTTCGGGCCGCACGTGACCTACGACCGCCCCTCCCCATAGGGACACCTTCCCTCCCTCACATGCCGCTCGAATTCACCGCGGAACAAAACAAGCGCACTCTCCAGCGGCGCCATGGCGCCCGGCGCATGGGCGCAGAAGGTAGTGCCCATGCTGATGAGGCGGGTATGCATGGCGAGCGTTTCCAGGTCCTCGGGCTGGCCCCTGCCCTCCTCGATGGCAAGGAGGATCTTCTCCACCCAGGGCAACCCGTCCCGGCACGGCGTACACCAGCCACAGGATTCCTGCGCGAAGAAGCGCTCCAGGTTGTGCAAGGCGCCGATGGGACAGGTGTGGTCGTCGTACACCATGACGGTGCCCGTGCCGAGGCGCGATCCCACGCGCTCAGGCGAATCGAAATCCATGGGTACGTCCAGGTGTTCGGGCGCCAGGAAGGCCGTGGAGCCGCCGCCCGGTTGCACCGCGCGCAAACCATACCCGGCGCGCATGCCGCCGCCGTGCTCCTCGACGATGGTGCGCAGCGGCGTGCCCATGGGCAGTTCGAACCAGCCCGGGCGGTTCACGCGGCCGCTGATGGTGTAGACCTTGGTGCCGCCATCCACGCCGCCGCGCTTGCCCTCGGGGCCCACACCCACGGAGGTAAACCACTGCGCGCCGCGCGTGATGATGTGCGGCACGTTGCACAGGGTTTCCACGTTGTTCACCAGGGTCGGTCTGCCCCACAGGCCCGCGACGGCGGCGCGCGGCTCCTTGGCGCGCGGGATGGCGCGATGCCCTTCGAGGGCGTTGAGCAGCGCGCTGGACTCACCGCAGATGTAACGTCCCGCGCTGGTATGCAGGTGCAGTTCGAAGGACCAGCCCGAGCTGAGCACGTCGGCGCCGATGTAACCGGCGCGCTCCGCCTCGGCCAGTGCGACGGCGATGCGCTGCGCCGCGCGTTGGTATTCGAAGCGCAGGAAGATGTAACCCGTGCTCGCCTGCAGCGCCCAGCCGGCAATGGCCATGCCTTCGATGAGCTGGTGCGGATCGCCCTCCAGCAGCACCCGATCCTTGAAGGCGCCGGGCTCCATCTCGTCGGCGTTGGCGATGACGTAGCACGCGCTGCCCGGATGGGGCGGCACCGCCTTCCACTTGATGCCTGCGGGAAAACCGGCGCCGCCGCGGCCGCGCAGGTTGGCCTTGAAGATCTCCTCCGTGACGGCCGCCGGCGTCAGATCCTTTACCGCCTTGCGCAGGCCCTGATAGCCGCCGGCGCGTTCGTATTCCGCCAGTCCCACCGCCTCGCCGTCGCTGCGGAAACGCCCGGTGAGCGGATGGGTGTCGAGCACGTTCATGGCAGACGGGACAGCAGCGCGTCCAGCGCCGCGGGGGTGAGTTCGCCTTGCGGCTCACCGTCCATGAGCGCGGCGGGCGCCCGCTCGCACAGGCCCAGGCAGGGCGTGTCCAGCAGGGTGACGCGCCCGTCCGCAGAGGTGTCACCGGCATCCAGCGCGTGCGCCGCGCGCAGATGCGCACGCAGCCCGGGTTCGCCCTGCATCCAGCACATCACGCCGTCGCACAGGTGCAACACGTGCCTGCCCACGGGGCGACGCAGGATCTGGTTGTAGAACGTGGCCACGCCGTCCAGCTCCGCCGTGCTCATGCCGAGCAGCGCAGCAACCTCCGCGAGCGCCGCGTCGGAGACGAAACCCTGGTGGCGCTGCACGATCTTGAGCGCGTCGATGCAGGCGGCGCGCGCCTCGGGATAGCGGCCTGCCTCCGCCATGATTGCCTTGCGTTCGGCTTCGCTCAGCATGTCAGCGGTCCACGTCGGCCATGACGAAGTCGATGCTGCCCAGGATGGCGATGAGATCGGCCACCATGAGGCCGCGGCATAACGCGGGGATCATCTGCAGGTGCGGGAACGACGGTGTGCGGATGCGCGTGCGATAGGCATTCACGCCGCCGTCGCTGACCAGGTAATAGCTGTTGATGCCCTTGGTGGCCTCCACCAGGAACTCGGCCTCGCCATGGGGGATCACCAGCCCCCAGCTCACGCCGAGGAAGTGATGGATGAGGGTCTCGATATCGTGCAGGGTGCGCTCCTTCATGGGCGGCGTGGCGAGCGGGTGCTCGGCCTTGTACGGTCCCTCGGGCATGTTCTCCAGGCACTGTCGCACGATGCGCAGGCTCTGGCGCATCTCGTTGGCGCGCACCAGGCAACGGTCGTAGGCATCGCCGTTGGGCGCCACCGGCACCTCGAACTCGAATTGATCGTAGCCTGCGTAGGGCCGGCGCTTGCGCAGGTCGAAGGCGAGCCCGGTGGCGCGCAGGCCCGGCCCGGTCACGCCCCATTCCACGGCCGGAGCCGTGTCGTAGGCGCCGATGCCCACGGAGCGGGCCTTCACGATGCTGTTGTCCAGCACCATGCGGTCGTATTCGTCGAGGCGCGGGGGCAGATAATCCACGAATTCGCGCACCAGACGGTCCCAGCCGCGCGGCAGGTCCTGGGCCACGCCGCCGATGCGGAACCAGTTGGGATGCATGCGCCCGCCGCAGACGGCCTCGATGATGGCGAACAGGCGTTCGCGATCGGTGAACATGTAGAACACCGGCGAGAGCTGGCCAATGTCCTGGGCGAAGGTGCCGTAGAACACCAGGTGGCTGGCGATGCGGAACAGCTCGGCGATCATGATGCGTATCACCTGCGCGCGCGGCGGCACCTGGATGCCGGCCAGCCTTTCCACGGCGAGCAGGTACGGCAGGTTGTTCATGACCCCGCCCAGGTAATCCACGCGGTCGGTGTAGGGGATATAGGTATGCCAGCTCTGGCGCTCGCCCATCTTCTCCGCGGCGCGGTGATGGAAACCGATGTCGGGAACGGCCTCGACGATCTCCTCGCCGTCCAGTTGTAACACGATGCGAAATACACCGTGCACGCTGGGGTGATTGGGACCGAGATTGAGGAACATGAAGTCGGTGCTGCCGCGCTGACGCTCCATGCCCCAGTCCTCCGGGCGGAAACGCAGCATCTCCTCCTCTTTCGCCTGTATGTCGTCGGGCAGGGAGAACACGCCGCATTCGGTGGCGCGCGTCGGGTGTTCCTTGCGCAAGGGGTGGCCTTCCCACCAGGGCGGCAGCAGGATGCGGCGCAGGTTGGGATGGCCCTCGAACTGCACGCCGAACATGTCGAAGGCCTCGCGCTCGTACCAGTCGGCCGCTGGCCACAGATCCACGATGCTGTGCGCCCACAGTGCGCGCTCGAACAGCGGCAGCTTGAGCCGCACGCTCGCAGCGGATTCAACCGAAAGCAGGTGATAGACGAGGGTGAAATCGCCCTCGGGATGGCCTTCACGGTGCTGGCGCAGGCGTTCGTCCACTACCGTCAGGTCGTAGAGCATGGGATAGCGAGGCTTCAGTCCCGCCAGCACGGCCCGCAGGTGTTCGCGTGTCAACCAGAACGTGGGGATGCCGTCGGCGGTGGGCTGCTCCACCACCGGCGTCCCGACGAGCCGTGCGATCTCATCCCTGATCTCCGGTTCCATGGCGGGTTCCCGCGTTCAGAGTTTGAAAGCCATTAACACGGGGAACACGGGGGACACGGGGAGATCCATTTTTCGTGTGCGAGTCGTAGGTCACGTTGCGAAGCTACGTGACATCTTAATGCCACGCCGCCGCGCGTCACGTAGGCGCTGCGCGCCAACCTGACCTACTCCGCACCCGCCCCCGTGTTCCCCGTGTCCCCCGTGTTCATGCTTTTCCCGCCGCACTCAAACACTGTCCGGCCCCGGCAGATCGGTGGCGCGCATGCGCGCCGGCGTCAACAGGTCGCGGCGGCTCGGGCGGGTGGCGCGCGCGGCGCCGCGCGCGCCAACGGTCCAGGACAGCGGCCGGCGTTCGGCGCCGATGGACTGCTGCAACAGCAACAGCCCCTCCAAGAGCGCCACCGGGCGCGGCGGGCAGCCTTCCACGTACACGTCCACGGGCAGGAAGGTGTCCACGCCCTGCACCACGCTGTACACGTCGTACATGCCGCCGGAGTTGGCGCACGAGCCCATGGAGATCACCCAGCGCGGCTCCAGCATCTGCTCGTACAGGCGGCGGATCACGGGCGCCATCTTGTTGAACACCGTGCCGGCCACCACCATCACGTCGGCCTCGCGTGGACTGGCGCGGATGACCTCGGCGCCGAAGCGTGCGATGTCGAAGCGGCTGGTGAGGCTGGTGGCCATTTCCACGTAGCAGCAGGACAGGCCGAAATTGAACGGCCATAGCGAATTCTTGCGGCCCCAGGCCACCAGATCCGCGAGACCCGCCAGCAATACGCTGCGGCCGACGCCGTCATCGAGGCCGGCATGGTCTTCGGTGGAGGTGAGCGTCCAGTGCATTCAGCGCGGCCTCCGCATCGAGGTCCAGTCCAGGGCGCCCACGCGCCACAGATACACCAGGCCGCCGAACAGCAGGATGATGAACACCGCCGCCTCGGCGAGCCCCGCCAGGCCCGCTTCGCGCGCGGCCACCGCCCACGCGAACAAAAAGGCCGCCTCCAGATCGAAGATCACGAAGAACACCGCGACCAGGTAGAAGCGCGCGGACATGCGCAGGCGCGCGTCGGAAACCACCGCCACGCCCGATTCGTACGGCTGATCCGTGCCGCGGGTGCGCGTCCGCTCGCCAAGCAGCCAGGACAGCCAAAGCATGGCGGCCAGCGCAGCGAACACCAGGGCGGCGAAGATCACCAGTTCCATGGGGAATCCTCGCGCTGCGATTCCGGGGCCGTGCCGACACCTGCGCCAACGGCCGCCGGGCTAGTATCAAGGTAGCCAAGGCCGCCGTGGCCGGCCATCGGGCATGAGCGCGCGCACACCATGACCCCCACGCCGATCCTGGATCCGGGCCGTAACTGCTGGCGCATCGAGAAGGCCGACCGGCTCGCCTTCCTCGTGGACGGCGCGGCCTACTTCAGCGCCGTGCGCACGGCCCTGCTGCAGGCGCGGCGCGCCGTTTACATCCTGGGCTGGGACATCGACTCGCGCCTGCGCCTCACGCGCAGCGGCGAGCAGGACGGCTATCCCGAACCGCTGGGCGAGTTCCTCAACGAGCTGGTGCGCCGCCGGCGCGAGCTGCACGTGTACGTGCTGGTGTGGGACTTCGCCATGATCTACGCCCTGGATCGCGAGTGGCTGCCCATCTACAAGCCTACCTGGCAGGGCCATCCCCGCCTGCATTTCCGCATGGACGGGCGCCATCCCGCGGGCGCCTCGCAGCACCAGAAGATCGTCGCCATCGACGACAGCGCGGCCTTCCTCGGCGGCATGGACCTTTCGAAATGGCGCTGGGACACGCCTGAGCACCGGCCGCTGGACCCTCGCCGCAGCGGTCCTGAGGGACATCTCTATCCGCCTTATCACGATGTGCAGGTGCTGGTGAGCGGCGCCGCCGCGCGCGCCCTGGCGGAACTGGCCCGTGAGCGCTGGTGGCGCGCCACGGGCGAACGCCTGCAGGCGCCGGTGCACAACGGCAGCGTCTGGCCCGAGGGCGTGGACGCGGACATGCGGGACATGGACCTGGGCATCGCCCGCACCTTTCCGCGCTACAACGGCTGGGACGAAGTGCGCGAGGTGGAGCGCCTGCACGCGGACGCCATCCGCTCGGCCAGGCGCTTCATCTACATCGAGAACCAGTACTTCACCTCCAACCACGTGAAGGACCTGCTGGCCGAACGCCTGCGGGACGACCACGGCCCGGAGATCGTGCTGGTGCTGCCCAAGCGCTCCGACGGCTGGCTGGAGCAACACACCATGGACGTGTTGCGCGCGCGCGTGCTCGAAGCGTTGCGTGCAGCCGATCGCCATCATCGCCTCGCCGTGTACTACCCCGATCACCCGCAGGTGGAACCGCACTACATCAACGTGCACGACAAGGTCATGGTGGTGGACGACGAACTGCTGCGCATCGGCTCGGCCAATCTGAGCAACCGTTCCATGGGACTGGATTCGGAATGCGACCTGGCGCTGGAGGCCCGCGGCGATCCCCTCGCCCGGGCGCAGGTGGCCGCGTTTCGTAACCGCCTGCTGGCGGAACACCTGGAGACCACGCCCGAGACCGTGGCCGAGACCCTGGAACGGGAAGGCTCGCTGCTGCGCACCATCGCCGTGCTGCGCCGCCCCGGTCGCACCCTCATGCCCCTGGAGACCCGCCTCACCGCCAGGGAGGACTGGGCCAGCGACCTCACCCTGGTGGACCCGGAACATCCTATGGAAGCCGAGGCCCTGGTGCAGCACTTCATCGACGAGGACCAGCGCGCGCCGGCGCGGCGCCGCCTCACCCGCAACATCATCCTGCTCACCACGCTGTTCCTGCTGGCCGCGGCCTGGCGCTTCACGCCGCTGCGCGACTATCTCCAGGTGGAGACCCTGCTCGCGCTCATCCAGGCGCTGCGCGACCTGCCGGCCGCGCCCCTGCTCACCATCGGCGGATTCGTGCTGGGCGGGCTGATCTCCGTGCCGGTCACGCTGCTGGTGGTGGTGACGGTGATCGCCTTCGGGCCGTTCGCGGGCTTCGCCTATGCGCTGACCGGCTCCATGCTCAGCGCCTTCGTCACCTACGCCGTGGGCGACTGGCTCGGCCGCGACCTGGTGCGGCGCTTCGCCGGTGCGCGCGTGAACCGCCTCAGCCAACGCCTGGCAGAGCGCGGCGTGCTGGCCATGGCGGTGATCCGCTTTCTTCCCATCGCGCCGTTCACGGTGGTGAACATGGTGGCAGGCGCGTCGCACATCCGCTTCCGCGATTTCGCCCTCGGCACCCTGCTCGGCATGGCGCCCGGCATGCTGGCCATGACCGTGTTCGTGGACCGCATCGCCGCCAGCCTGCAAGAGCCCGACCCGGGCAATCTGGTGGTGCTCGCGGGCGTGGTGGTCGTGATCGTGCTCGCCGCCTTCCTGTTGCGCCGCCTGCTGAAGAAGCGGGTTCCCGTCGCAGGCGATGGGGATGCGGATGCGCCGCAATGAGCATCGTGCTCGCCAGCTACAACATCCATCGCTGCGTGGGCATGGATGGACGCTACGACATCGGGCGCGTGGTGGAAGTGATCCGCGCCCTGGATGCGGACGTGATTGCGCTGCAGGAAGTGGATTTCCCCTTGGGCGGACCGGCGGTCGATCTCCTGGACCTTCTCGCCCATGAAACGAACCTCGTGCCCATTGCAGGTCCGACCATCTATTCGGACGTCGGGCATTACGGCAACGCCTTGCTCACCCGCGCCGAGGTGCTGGCGGTGCGTCGTTTCACGCTCGCCCAGCACGGCCGCGAACCACGCGGCGCCCTGGACGTCGACCTGCGTTGTGACGACGTCCGCTTCCAGGTGGTGGCCACGCACCTGGGCCTGAGGCCCTTCGAACGCCGCAACCAGATCCGCCGCATCCTCACCCTGTTCCGCGGCGGCCGCGAGCCCGCGGCGCTGCTCGGGGATTTCAACGAATGGCTGCCGTGGGGACGTCCCGTGCGCTGGATGCACCGCTTCTTCGGCAAACCGCCCGCGCCTGCCACCTTCCCCTCCTTCCTGCCGGTGTTCGCGCTCGATCGCGTGTGGGTGCACCCGTTGCGCGCACTGCGGCGCATCGAGCCGGTGAAGACACCCGTAGCGAGGCGTGCCTCCGATCATCTGCCGGTGCGTGCGGTGGTGGAATGGAAGGATCTCTAGGCGATGCGTAGGTCACGTTGCGAAGCTACGTGACATTTCTTGGCCGCATTGTCACGTAGACGCTGCGCGCCAACGTGACCTACGCAATGCACCTCGACATGAAGCGTCTCCTTCGAATACCGCGCGATGTCACGTAGCTTCGCAACGTAACCTACGGCAAGCGAAGACCAGACCCCGCAAAGAACTGCGCCACCCTCGCCGCCGCCGCAGCCACGTCGTCCACCCTTGCAAGGTGTATCAGCGCCTCCCCCTCATGCACCAGCGGCATGCGCGACAGGCCGATCACCACGGCGTCGAACGGCGCACACACCCGGGTTTCCGCATCATCGAAGGGATAGGCGATCACGCCCAAGATGCCGCCCTTCTCCACCGCATCACCGAGCCGCACGCCGGGCCGGAACAAGCCGCTCTCCTGCGCCCTCACCCAACTGCTCGCGCAGGCGATGACGGGGGCCGCGGCGGGCACCTGGCCCGGCAGCATCTCCAGCGCGCACAGCACGCGCTGGATGCCGTGCAGGCCCACGGCAATGGCGTCCTCGTCCAGGCGCATACCCTCACCGCCTTCGTACAACAGCACCGGCAGGCCCTTGTCCGTGGCGGCCTGACGCAGCGAGCCATCCGGTACGTCGGCGTTGAGGA